>CAVJLK010000001.1:0-93197 GCA_963650175.1 Ruminococcus sp. CAG:579
CTCAGAGTCGTGAAACGCGGGGATGACCTGTCCCCGCCCGATAGGTGCGCCAACTCCTTGGTCACCTAGCCCCACAGTCCATGAGCAGGTACAAGAATCACGTGGAGCAGGCCATAGGCGAGACCCTCATGCTCAGGGACGGCAGACGCGCCTACGGGCAGAGGATGCTCGACAGGGGCGTTCCGATCGAGTACGTGTCCCACTGCATGGGGCACGATTCGGTGGAGACCACGCAGAAGTTCTACGCGGACTATCGCGACAAGATGGTCCTCGGGAAGGTCAGGAACATACTGAAGAACGCCGCCAGCAACCGAACGTTCATTGGAAAGTTGTGGGTCCATCCCCCATGGTGCCTTGGACCCACACAATGGACCCGAACCGTAAAAACAGCGAATAATCGACCGAAAGAGACAGCCAGATGGTCCGAGAACACAGAATGTCATATGCCAATCGATGCAAAATTGAGTGGGCCCGCCCGGATTTGAACCGGAGTCAATGGCTCCCGAAGCCACAAGGATACCAAGCTACCCCACGGGCCCACATCCACACCCAACCGCCCGTCAGATATATAACCATCGGCAAGTAGATATCCAGTCGTTCCCATGGCCGAGGCATGACAATGCTGATCGCCTACGACGGAAGGGAGAACACCGAGAAGGCCTTGGATTACGCCATAAGGAACTCGGTCGTCTACGGCGAGAAGCTCATAATCCTGTCCGTGGTCGCCAAGGGCGCCGACACCGACATCCAGAGGGTCCATTCCGTAGCGGAATCCGGTCTGGAGAAGGCCAGGTCAGTCGGTGCCGATGCCCAGAGCCTGGTGGAATCCGGACAGCCCGACAAGGTCATCCTCGAGACGGCTTCCCGCTTCGACTGCAACACCATCATAGTCGGTCGCTCCGGGAAGACCTCCCTCGACAGGGTGATCATGGGCAGCGTATCCAATTCCATCGTGGCGAACGCCAAGTGCACCGTCATCGTGGTTCAGCGAAGGCCGAGCGCCTTCACCAGGCTCCTGATGACTCTGTCCGGGGTCGGAGGGCATCCGGGGATGTACATCGTCGGTTCCAGGATCCCGCCTATGCCTTCTCCGACGACATCTCCCCGGACGAACATCCCTCCGGATATGGCGCACGCGCCCGATGCGATGACCATCTTCGGCGCGGGCACCGCGCCGTAGGTCCTCTCGGCGGCCTCCTTCATGTTGGAGCACATCGGACCCGTGACGATCAGTCCGTCCGCATGCCTGGGGGATGCGACGATCTTGATCCCGAACCTGTGCATGTCGTAGAACTGGTTGGACATGCAGTTCAGGTCCACCTCGCACGCGTTGCAGGACCCCGTGTCCAGCTCCCTCAGGGCGACGGACCTGCCGAACATCCTCCTGATGGATGGATCCAGGGGCCTCTCCAGCGATGCCACGTCCGTGTCCGCCGAGACGATCAGTTCGTCCCTGGTCAGGGCGTAGTCCGGGGCGACTGCTTCTGATATGCATCCCTCCGGGCACACCATGGCGCAGTCCATGCAGAAGATGCATTTCCCGAGGTCCACCCTCCATCCGTCGTCGACGGTTATCGCTTTCGTGGGGCAGTTGCCCGCGCATCTCCCGCACCCTCTGCATCCGGAGGACGCCATGGGCATGCCCTCGCGTTCATCGATGATCACGCTCTTGGGCTCGGTGCAGCGGTCCCACGCGGTCAGATTGGAGAAAAGTTCGTCGAGCATCGATTCCACCTCGGAGATCGTTCCCGCTGTACGACAGCCCGAAACTCTTGTTGATCAACGGGAAGTCCGGAACGACGTTCCCCGGGACGGCCCTGCACATCCCGAACCAGTTCACGAAGGACGGGTCCCTGACGGAGTACCTCCAGACCTCGCCGCCCCTGATGTCCGCGCAGTGAACCAGCTCCCCCCGGGGAGCCTCCACCGCAGATACATGGAAGCCGTCCGCGACGGTCGGCCTCACGCGGGTCTCCCCCGGCTCCATGGATTGGATGCACTGGTGGATCAGGCTGATGGATTCGGTGATCTCGCCGAGCCTGACGGCCGTCCTGGAATGGACGTCGCCCTTCTTCGCGGTGACGACGTTCATGCCGAGGTCCCCGTAGATCCCGTACTTCAGGTCCTTCCTCGCATCCGAAGCGATCCCGGAGGCGCGGGCGATCGGTCCGACCGCTCCGAGGGCGATCGCGTCGTCCCTCGTCAGCACCCCGGTCCCGTCCAGACGGTCCAGGAGGGCGGGGCTCTCCATCATCTCCGCCAGGTCCTCGATCTCGAACTTCGCCTCGATGAGGAAGTCGTCGAGCTCCTTCAGCTTCCCGTCGGGGATGTCTCTGCGGACCCCTCCCGGCACCACGCTGTTCATGAGGAGGCGGTGGCCGGTGAGCCCCATGTCCATCCTGAGGAACTTCTCGTGTATCCCGCCGCCGAAGGCGGAGGGGACGTTGAACGCGGTGTCCGTGCAGATCCCGGAGACCGACGATATGTGGCAGTGGAGCCTCTCCATCTCGGCCAGGACGGTGCGGATGTGCTTCGCGCGCATCGGGATCTCGCATCCGGACTCCATGATCTCCGAGTATGCGATGCAGTTCGCCACGCAGGTGTCCCCGGAGATCCTCTCGACGAGCCTGGAGTTGTCCTGCGACGCGGGCGTCTCCAGAAGCTTCTCCACCCCGCGGTGCGTGTATCCGAGAGCGGGATTCAATTCGATCACCGGCTCCCCGGCCACGCTGAACCTGAAATGCCCAGGTTCGATTATGCCCGCATGCACCGGACCGACGGGGATCTCGAACACGTCGTCCCCCACGGTGCGGTTGGATCCGATGGGGATCCTGGCCTCGGTCGACCTGTCGTAGGGTTCCTTCTGGAGCGGATATCCGTCCCCGATCCTGCGGTAGACGATGGAGTCCCTCGGACCGTCCTCGAAGCGGATCCCGCTCATCTCGAACATGAGCCTCTCGAAGGGCAGGGCGTTCGGCACCTCCTTCGATACCGGCACGGCGCGGGCGCCCGGGACGTACGACAGGCGGACGATCTCCGGGCCCTTCCTGAACAGCGCCTCCACCTTGCGCGGCTCACCCTCGACGGCGAACATCGTCATCAGGCGGTAGCCCTCGTCCTTCAGGCGGGAGGCCTGCGCCAGGACCTCGTTCCTCCCGAGCTCCATGTGCTTCACAGCATCATCCCCAGGCATCCGACGGCGTTGGACAGCCATTCATGCATCCCGTCGGTCATGAAAAGTCCGAGGAACAGGGTGGCGACGAACAGGACGACCAGCGGGAGGCGTCTGGAGACGCACGCATGCTGGTCGATCTCCCTCCCGGCTTCGCCGGTGATCATCGGGAACACGTTCCTCACGAACCCGGCGAACACGATCGCCAGCAGGGCCACGGTGACTCCCGCGATCCAGAACGCCCCGTCGGAGACGGCGGCGCTTATCAATGTGAACTCCCCCACGAAGATCGCGAACGGGGGGACGCCGACTATCGCCAGGGTCCCGGCGGTCAGCATGAAGGATGTGAAAGGCATCGACTTCCCCAACCCTCTGATGGATCTCATCTCGCGGGTCCCGTAGGATTGGACCACATCCCCTGCCGAGAAGAAGAGGATGGGCTTGGTCACGGAGTGCGCGACGAGTTGCAGGATCGATCCTGCGATCGCCAGAGGCGTCCCGATGCCGAACCCTATGGCGATCAGCCCCATGTTCTCTATGCTCGAGTAGGCGAGCATCCTCTTCAGGTCCCTGGCGGACACGATGAAGAACGCCGCCGCGGCCAGGGACAGCAGTCCGAACGTCAGCATGACGGCGGATGCGAATCCCGGGTTGACGATCTCCGACACCGCGTAGAACCTGATTATCCCGTACAGGGCGCAGTTCAGCAGCACGGCGGAGAGCAGACCGCTGACCGGGCTGGGCGCCTGGCTGTGGGCATCGGGGAGCCATGTGTGCATCGGCACGAACCCCACCTTCGTCCCGAACCCGACGATGATCATGGCCATGGCCATCTTCATCATCGTGGGGTCCAGCTCCGAAGCGGCCTCCATGAGCGCGGGCCAGTCCAGGGATGCGCCGGAGTCGATCCTCCCGACGGTGGACGCGTAGACCAATGTGAATCCCGCCAATGCTATGGTGATGCCCACGGAGCAGAGGATGATGTACTTCCAGGCGGCCTCGGTGGACTCCTCCCTGTTCTTGTAGAACCCGACCAGGAAGGTGGACACCAGCGTGGTGGCCCCTATCCCGAGCCACACCACCGCCATGGAGCGCACCGCGAAGGTGAGCATCATGACCGAGATGAACACGATCAGCAGCGAGTAGTACTCCCCGTGGTCCTTGTGGGAGATCTCCCTCTCGTCCAGCTCCAGGCCGATGTACGCCCTGGAATAGATCGAGGCCATCAGCCCGACGAAGGCCACCAGCAGCATGAACGTCGCCGACAGGGCGTCCATGTAGAACAGGCCCTCGTCCAGCACCTCTCCGCCCGCTATCGGGACGCAGAGCGCCAGCGCGAGGATCAGGAGGACGAACGAGCACAGCGGCATGACCGTCGCCACGGCCCTCCTCGACCTGAGGAGGACGCATCCGACCGAGGACAGGGCCATCGCCAGGATCATGATTGCGAGGGCCGCGTTCATTCCTTCAGCCTCCTGAGGAACGAGGTGTCCACGGAGTTGAACGACCTGTTGATCCTGTACGCGAATATCCCGATGATGATTATGGCGACCATCACATCGAAGAACGCCCCGATCTCGACGATCAGAGGCATCCCGTGGGACAGCGCCAGTGCGCCCAGGAACAGTCCATTCTCCATCATCAGGAGACCGACGGTCTCCGTGATGGCCTTCCTCCTGGTGCACATCATCAGCAGTCCGATGAGGATCATCGACACCGACAGCGCCAGACAGTTCCTCTCCACCGTCTCGATGGAAGTCAGCAGGGGCTCCGTGATGTAATAGGACAGGATGATCAGCAGACCCGATATCAGCAGGGACCCCGGGATCCCGATGCTGAGTTCGACCTCCTTGTCCACGTTGATCCTGCTCATGATGTACAGTAGCATCCGGGGCATGACGATCACCTTCAGCACGATCGTCAGGACGCACATGATGTAGATGTGCGGGGTGTCCGACGACCATGCGACTATGAACGCCAGAGCGGCGAGGAACACGGACTGCAGGGAGAACAGGTTGATCAGAGGCCTCATGCGGGTGGTGGCGACGGCCATCATCGACGTCAGCAGCATCAGCACCGCGCACAGGTCGATCAGGTTCCCGGTTATCATCTCGTCCATTTCGCATTCCTCACAGGATGTACAGCGATATCATCGCCAGAAGCGACAGCGTGAAGGACACCGTCAGCAGGTTGGGGGTCTTGAACAGTCTGGATTTGCAGAGGGCGGATTCCACCGCCGAGAGGATCAGGGCGACCAGCGCCATCTTGACGGCCGCGACGATGACGGATGTCACGACCGCCCCGACGGTGAGTTCCGATGCTATCCCCCATGGGAAGAACAGGGATCCGATCATGGCCATGAAAATGGTCAGCCTGAGCATGCTGGAGTACTCCATGAACGCTAGCCCGCGTCCGGAGTACTCGAGGAGCATGGCCTCGTGGACCATGGTGAGCTCCAGATGGGTGGTGGGGTTGTCGAAGGGGATCCTGGCGTTCTCGGCCAGGAGGGTCATCATGAACGACGCCCCGGCCAGGATGAGCGCGGGTCCGACGGCGGCCATCCCCATGGCCGAGATGGCCGAAGAGATGTCCCCCATCTCCGTCCCGGCTCCGGAGAGGACGGCCAACGTCGCAATCGAGAGGAGGAGAGCCGGTTCGATGAGGACCGACATCATCATCTCCCTGCTGCTCCCCATGCCCCCGAATGTGGATCCGCCCTCCAATCCGCCGAGGACCATGGCGAACCTGAACATGGTGAATATGTACACCACGGCCACCAGGTCGCCGAACGGGGCCAGGACCCCGGTGTAGATGAACGGGGTCATCATGGCGAGGACGATCATCGACGCCATGCATACGTAGGGCACTCCGCGGAACAGCCACGAGCAGCTCTTCGACGTGACGGCGTCCTTCCTGACCAGCCTGATCAGGTCGCGGTAGGGCTGGAGCACGCTGGCCCCGACGCGCCCCTGCATCAGCGCTTTGAACTTGGACACCAGCCCCGACATCAGCGGCGCCAACGCCATGAGCAGCGCGGCCTGGACCAGTTCCACGACGACGTCGATCATACCAGCCTCACCGCCAGGAGCGCGGCCACCAGGGTGACCAGGATGTACGCGAGATATGATTGGATGTTGCCCGTCTGGAGTCTGGTTATCCTCGCGGACGCGTAGGATATCAGGGCTCCGAAGGGCCTGTAGATGTATTTGACGAAGGGTTCGACGAAGCTCGTGCTGTACCTGTCGCCCTTCTTCTCGGAGATGTCCCTGTATATGGGGTGGAAGACGCGGACGATCGGCTGCGAGAACCCTTCCGAGGAGTACTGCATCCTCGCGTCGAGACCCCCTCCGCAACCCCAGGTCTCGTAGATCTCCCTGTTCCTCTTGAAGATCCTGGTGAGGATGAACAGCAGAAGCACGCATCCGCCGAACAGGATGCCCAGCGTCAGGGGCTTCAGGCTCCCGGGCATGGCGTCGGCGTAGGAGGACGATCCCCCCAGGGAGGCGATCCCGTCGGCCATGGCGTCCAGCAGGGGGAACGCGAACAGTCCCATCGCGACGCAGGCCCCGGCGAGGACCGCCAGGGGCGCCATCGACCCCTTCCTGAGGGGCCTGGGGCTCTCCGCCCCCTCCGACCTCGGCCTCCCGAGGAAGATGAACCCGTACAGTCTGGCGTAGGACGTGGCGACGATCATCCCGCACACGCCCATCATCGCCACCAGCAACGGCATGGCGATCCTCAGGTTGGATTCCATCGCATCGGTGCCCAGGAGGGACTGGAGCATCAGCCACTCGCTCACGAACCCGTTCAGCGGCGGGATCGCGGCCAGGGACATCACCCCGATGAGAGCGACGGCGGAGAATGCGGGCAGCGCCTTCGCCAGCCCGCCCATCCTGTCGATCCCGGTTTCCCCGGTGACATCCTCAATGGAGTCGACGGAGAGCATCATCAGGGACTTGAACATCCCGTGGTTCAGCGCGTGGAGCAATCCGGCGAGGACCACCAGCGATTCCAGGGACTGGAGTCTCCCGGAGAACAGCATTCCCAGGGACAGGCACATGGTCACCAGGGCCATGTTTTCCATGCTGGAGTAGGCGAGGATCCTCTTCGGCTCCACCTGGACCATGGATTCCATGGCGCCCCACAGCGCCGTCAGCGCCGAGAGGATGCAGAACACGGCGGAAATCATCTCCGCGTCGCCGTCCACGCCGATCCACGAGAACACGCTCTTGTACAGGACCAGCACGGCGGCGCTGGAGCACACGGTGGTGAGCAATGCCGACGTATGGGTGGGGGATCTCGCGTACATGTCGGGCATCCAGGCGTGGAACGGAACCATTCCGAGCTTCGTGCCGAATCCGACGAACAGCAGAGCGATGACTGCGGCCTCCCCGGCCGGACCCATGATCCCCCCGAGCTTCTCCCAGTTTCCGATATCCCCCGTCCCGGCCACGGACCACATGTACGCGTACGCGACCATCAGCAGGAGGCCGCCGATGTGGGTTATGGCGAAGAACCTCCACCTGGGGGCGTTGTCCTTCATGTCGGCCATGAGGAAGGTGAGCATCGACACCGCCTCCCACGAGACCAGGAGCAGCACCACGGAATCGGACATCATGAACAGGGTGCACGATACGAACAGCCCGCATGCGAGTCCGATGTATCCGGAGCGGTACCCGTGTCCGGAATGGGACATGTGCACCAGCACCATGAGGAACACCAGCGATGACAGCGAGACGAACACCGCCGTCAGCTGATCGATAGAAACGGAATACGTCCCGAGGAACGAATCCCACGGGAGCGATGCGGAGAAATCCGCCACGGCCGTCCAGACGGGGTAGCACAGGATCCCGACGATGCAGGATGCTCCGCAGAGCAGGGTGCAGATCCCTTCGGCCCGGGGGATCTTCGGAAGAAGCCCGATGACGATGCCGACGATCGCGGGCAACAGCAACAAGAGCATGTATGCCGCGACAAGAGTGACTTCGTCAACGCCCCCGAACATGTGAATCGCACGACCGGGCCCGCGTTACACGGATGATGCCTTAAATGTTGGGTACGGCGCACATCCGTTTCAGATGCGCCTCATCGGGATGATGCGCTTCTTCTTCTCCTTCGCGGGTTCAACGTCCTTTTCGGCGTCGTAGATCTCGACCATTTCGTTCCTGATGCTGTCGACGAACTCCTCCGAGTATCCGATCGGGACGGCGGAGACGTTCTTGCAGAGCGCCTCGTTGAGATCCATGCAGAATCCGCCGCGTCCGAAGTATCCGAACGCCTTCCCGAAGTCCACCAGCAGCTCCACGTCGCTCCCGCTGTCCGCCTGACCCTTGGCGTAGGCGCCGTAGACGTAGATCTTCGAGACCTTGTACCTCCGGGCCACGGGACGGACCCTCTCGGCTATCTCGTCCATGGTGTAGACGCTCCTCGAGGTCTCGATGCCGATCCTGCCGAATCCGTCCGACATGCTCCGCCAATCGGGATGCCAGTATTTCATGGCCGCAGTCCCGGCGGATTCATTTAGATATTCAATTATGATAAATTATTGTAATAAAAAATTATCAAAATGTGCTTCTTCTTTAAATATAGCGCATGCCGTATCGCCCGATCAGGCGGATGATTACGGTGAAAAGAGAGGGAATACGCGATTACTCGGCGTTCCGTCCAACGGGATATCCTGTCAGGCACAGGAGGGGCGTGCCCTACGACCCGAAGGTCTCCCTCGGCCTGGAGTTCAGAGGATATATACGCGAGATCAGGAGGCTGGACTCTCTCATGGACGGGTTCATGCTGTCGTCCGACGACTACATGGAGCTCGTGAAGGACGCATACGCATCCAACGTCCACTGGTCTACGAGGATCGAAGGGAACCGCCTCACGATGGATCAGGTCCGGGACATCGCTACCAGTTACACCGGAGGTACGATCGGGGAATCCCGCAACGGGGATGTCCAGGAGGTCTTGAACCACCTGCACGTGATGTTCTCCGACCGTCCTTTCGGGCTCCCTTGGGGCATCGGCACCGTATGCGATGTTCACGGCAGGCTCCTGCGCGGGACGGTGGAGACCGCCCCGGGGGAGATCAGGACGGTTCCCGTATCGGTCGTGGATCCGGACGGGAACGAGATGTTCATCGCCTGTCCGCCCGGGTCCATCGCAGAGGAGATGGACGCGCTGATGGCATGGCTCGCCCAATCCCCGTTCGACGAGATCGTCACCGTCGCTCTGTTCTTCCACGGATTCGAGAGCATCCATCCCTTCGAGGACGGCAACGGCCGCACCGGCAGGACGATGATGCACATTCTCCTCCAGGAGTTCGGTCTGCGCAACAGCTCCCTCTGCAAGATCGACGAGGAGATGCTGGCGGATCCGGAGACATACTATTCTCTCCTGGCCTTCTCCGATGCCGTCGGCGACTGCACCCATTTCGTCGAATACACCGTGGAATGCCTCCTGTCCGCGTACCGCAAAGCGTACGCGCAGTTCTCGGCGAAGGACAAGCTGTCGGGATTCGATTGGAACGTCCGTCATCTCGCCCGGGAGGCCAAGGATGCGGGGGAGTTCGCCCTCTCGGATGCCGTGGAATGGTCCGGCGCAGGGGAGCAGACCGTGCGCCACAGGTTGGATGCATTGGTCGACGCCGGGATCCTGGAGAAGGTCGGCAGGACCCGCTCGCTCAGATACAGGTTCATGGACCCGTTCCGCGAGCTCAGGGAGAGAATAGGCGAGGAATGAGGAATGTCCCCGTCCGTTCCCGGACGGGGAGGTGTTTCTTCAGGCCATCCTCCTCAGGACGTACTGGAGGATCCCGCCGTTGGCGATGTAATCGACCTCGGCGGGCACGTCGACGCGGCAGAGCGTGTCGAACTCGAGCTTCTGGCCGTCGCGGTACGCGGTGACGCGGACGGTGCATCCCGGTTCGAGATCCGTCAGGTCGATGTCGAAGGTCTCCTTCCCGGTCAGTCCGAGGGAATCGGCGTTCTGTCCGGGCAGGTACTGCAGGGGCACGATGCCCATGCCGACCAGGTTGGACCTGTGGATCCTCTCGAAGGATTCGGCGATGACGGCGCGGACTCCCAGGAGGAGGGGCCCTTTGGCGGCCCAGTCCCTGGAGCTCCCGGTGCCGTACTCCTTGCCGGCGAGCACGATCAGCGGGGTCATGTCCTCGTAATACCTCTGCGACGTCTCGAAGATCGTCCCGACGGTGCCGTCCGGCAGGTACACGGAGCAGCTGCCCTCGGATCCCGGGACGAGGATGTTCTTCAGACGGATGTTCGCGAACGTCCCGCGGACCATGACCTCGTGGTTAGCCCTGCGGGAACCGTAGGAGTTGAAGTCCTCGGGCTTCACGTTCCTCTCCATGAGGTACCTCCCGGCGTCGGTGTCCTTCCCGAACGCTCCGGCGGGGGAGATGTGGTCGGTGGTGATGGAATCGCCGAGTTTCGCCAGCACGCGGGCCCTCTTGATGCTCTTTATCCCGGGTTCCTCGTCGATCTCGTCGAAGAACGGGGGGTTGCGGATGTACGTGGACTTCTCGTCCCACTCGAACAGGGGGGAGTCCTCGCAGGGGATCGCATCCCACCTGGCGGACCCCTTGAAGATGTCCTTGTACTTCGAAGTGTAGACGGCGCGGGTGACGAACTGGTCGATGAGCTCCTTGATCTCCCACTCCGAGGGCCAGATGTCCTTCAGATAGACGTCCTTCCCGTCCACGTTGGCCAGAGGCTCCCTGTCCAGGTCGATGTCGACCCTTCCGGCGATGGAGTAGGCCACGACCAGGGGCGGAGAGGCCAGGTAGTTGGCTTTGACGAGCGGGTGGATCCTGCCCTCGAAGTTCCTGTTGCTGGAGGCCATGGCGGCCACGGCCAGGTCCTTCGACCGGATCTGCTCGGAGACCTCGTCGGACAGCGGTCCGCTGTTGCCGATGCAGGTCATGCATCCGTATCCGCAAACCTGGTAGCCCATCTTCTGCAGGTAGATCAGCAGACCGGTATTCTGGAGGTACTGCGTCACGGCCTTGGATCCCGGGGAGAGGGAGGTCTTGACCCACTCCTTCGGCTTCAGACCGAGGTCGTACGCCTTCTTGGCGACCAGTCCGGCGGCGATCATGACCGACGGGTTGGCGGTGTTCGTGCAGGATGTAATCGAAGCGATCACCAGGGAGCCGTCCCCGAGACTCTTGCCCGAGGGCATCCTCTGCTCCTTCACGCCCAGCGCGTCCAGCGTCTTCGCGAACTGCTCCTTCATCCCCCTCATGGGGATGAGGTCCTGGGGGCGCTTGTGGCCCGCCAGGCACGGCTCGACGGTGGAGAGGTCCAGGGTCAGGGTGTCGGTGTACTCCGGCTCGGAGTCGTACCACATGGTCTGCGCCTTCAGGTACTTCTCGACGGCGTCGATGTGCTTCTCGTCCCTGCCGGTCAGGCGGAGGTACTCCATGGTCCTCTCGTCCGGGGGGCAGAACCCCATGGTCGCGCCGTATTCGGGCGCCATGTTGGCCAGGGTGGACCTGTCGGGGAGCGGGAGGCTCTTGTACCCGGGTCCGTAGAACTCGACGAACTTGCCGACCACGCCCTTCTTCCTGAGCATGCTGACGACGGTGAGCACCAGGTCGGTGGCGTTGACACCCTCCTTCAGCGTTCCGGTGAGCCTGAACCCGATGACGTCGGGCAGGGGCATGTAGCTGGGCTGTCCGACCATGACGGCCTCCGCCTCGATCCCTCCGACGCCCCATCCGGCGACGCCGAGGCCGTCGATCTGGGTGGTGTGGGAGTCGGTTCCGAAGCAGGAGTCGGGGTACGCGATCCTCTTCCCGTCCTTCTCGACGACGTGGACCAGGGGGGAGAGGTACTCCAGGTTGACCTGATGGCAGATCCCGTTCCCGGAGGGCACGGCGCGGAAGTTGCGCAGGGATTTCTGCGCCCATTTGAACAGGGCGTACCTCTCGCTGTTCCTGTCGAAGTCCAGCTTCTCGTTGAGCTCCTGGGCGTCGTCCCTTCCCGCGTAGTCGGTGATGAGCGAGTGGTCTATGACGAGGTCCACGGGCACCATGGGGTTGATCAGCTCGGGGTCCTTCCCCATGCCCGCGACCGCTTCGCGCATCGACGCGAGATCAGCCACGGCAGCACCGCCGGTCAGGTCCTGCAGCAGGACCCTGGCGGGCATCCAGGGGATGTCCTCCCCGTCGTTGCCGGCAGGGCTCCAGGACGCGGCGGCGATGACGTCGTCGTCGGTGACGACGTCCCCGTCCCTGCGCCTGAGCATGTTCTCCACGATGATCTTGATGGAGTAGGGCATCTTGGAGAGGTCCTTCACGACCCCTTTCTCCTCGAGCTCCTTCAGACTCCAGTAGCTGACCTCGCCCTCCTCGGTGGCGAGGGTCCTGACGCATTCTCCTATTTCCGACATGGGGATCGGGATCTCCTATGGAGCGTCCCTATCCCCGCATCGTTGAAAAAATATGCGGAATCGTCGGTAATCTCCTTCTTCCTCGTCGTCCCAGAGGTCCTCGTCATAGACGTCGCACATGTACGACAGCGTGCCTTCGGCGTTGTTCTTCTCGAGGCCGTCGGCCATCTCCCCCGCGTATCCTCCGGATTCGGCGACGATGCCGTAGTCCCCGTTCCTGAGCTCCCTGGCGGCGACGGCGATGCAGGCGTCGACCTCCTCCTTCATGCCCAGCTCGGCCATGGACGCGAGGCGCCTGGTGAGGGGTTCCAGGACGGTGTCGATGGCCCACATGGACACTCCCTTGAGGGTGAAGTCCTCCGGATCCTCCTCGTAGATGAAGTTGTCCGGGTCGTCGATGTACGCGTCGGAGTACTCCAGCGGGTTCACGTCGAGGACGTCCGAGAGGGTGTCCTCCACGGACTCCGGGTTCACGATCCTGCGCAGGGTCTCCTTCAGGGCCTCGTCGACCTTCGCGGGCCCGACGATGTCCGTGAGCGTCCCTATGGTCGCCACGAGGTCCGATTCGTCCATCCTGGCGGCGATAGTCATGAGTGTTTCTTTGGCGGGCATTCTGAATCCTCATGGGTGTAATCGCAGGGGGTGGTTAAAACGGGGACGGCCGTTCCTATGATATCCGATGGGCGCCATCCCGCATTCATGTGCGAGGCGGGCGTCATCGAATGGGTGCAGGGGGCTTCGCCGCTCCTGGACGGCCCCATGGTCGCGGTCACCCTTCTGGCGACTCATGCCGCCCTGTGGCTGATTCTCGCATTCGTCATGACTTGCTGCAGGAGCTGGAGGTCCGCCGGGATCGCAGTCATCGCATCGATCGCTCTGGCCTACATCGTCTCCGACGTCCTTCTCAAGCCCCTGGTCGACCGTCCGAGGCCGTTCGAGGTCCTGGATCTGACGCTGATCGTCGATGCCCCGACGACCGCGTCGTTCCCGTCGGGTCATACCGCATCATCGTTCGCGGCCGCGACCTGCATCCTCATGCGCGACAGACGCGCCGGGATCGTCGCCGTGGCGTTCGCGTGCCTCGTCGGCCTGTCGAGGATCTATCTCGGGGTTCATTGGCCCACCGACGTGATCGCCGGGGCGGTCGTCGGCATCGTGTGCGCGTTCATCGCGACGCGTCTCGTAGGACGCCTGTACCGTCCCGTCTGCGAGGACCGACGGTCACTCCGCGTCCCATTCGTCGAACAGCCTCTGTATCCCGCCCTTGGCGGCGGACCAGCTGGGGACGCCCCCTGTGAGCACGGCCACGTTGATCGCCTCCAGGATCTCCTCTTTTGTGGCGCCGTAGTTCTTGGCGACCTTCGCCTGGGCGTAGACGCAGTCGTCGCACATGCGGACCGCGACGCACGCCAGCGCGATCAGCCTCTTGGTCTTCCTGTCGAGGGCTCCGTCGCTGACCATGGTTTTGTCCATCACCCTGATCGCGTCGACCAGGGCCGGATCCAGCTTCTGGATCGCCCTGAGCGTGTCCGGGGCGTAGTCCCCCATCTCCCTGTACATCTCGCAGAAGGAGCGTCCCCCTCCGCACATGCCTTCGTTTCCGGTCTCCGATTCGCGGGCCATGATACGGAATCCCGTCGGAGAGGGATAAACCGTGCTGTCCGCTCGCATCATCTGAGATGACATTCAAGCGCAGAACAGACGTTCATGGACAGAAGGAAAATCCCTAAATAAGTCGCATTGGTATTGCTGAAACGCCAGAGGTGCGAGCCATGGGGGTCATCCGTAATCCGTTCCGTCGCAAGGAGAAGGAAGCAAAGCCCATCACTTTCGAATCGTTCTCGGAGGCGGAGTGCAATCTGTCCTGCGTCGATATCCTCAGAGTGATCGAAACAGGGGACGAGTACAGGATCCACACGATGATGCTCGACGGAGTGAACCGTCGGAGGGTGTATGAACTCGAATCGGGAGAGTTCTTGGAAATAACCCCCGTGGAGGGATCCTCATGGCCCAGATACAGGGTCACTGAGGCCGGGAGAAGATACATCAGAGCAGCAGAGGGCATCTGAATGCCGGGTACCACATTCTGGCAATGGATTCCATCCATCAATCGTGAACTCGGACTCGTCGGTTCGGGCCGTGTCATAGATACTGCGACAACGGAGGAACCGAAGCGGGTCAGTTCGACGTTGCTTCATGATGCGACCGGGGGTTCCGACGAGGCGCAGGGGATATTCTTCATCCACCTCGGAGGGGTCAGATGTCTGTGCATATCGCACGGTCATCGGGTAGACGGTGAGACGGAGGAGGCGGATGTTGTCATTCTTTCCACGATGGAAAACCCGGACAGACTTGCCGACATCTCGTTGAAGCTGGAGAATGGCGGTCTGCTGTCCGTTCGTTTCCAAAGTATCTGCGAGGATTTCGCAGGGAATCTGGATGATGTGGCGGAGTCCCTGTTCGATTCCATCGTCAACATGTATCACACGCATGCACATCCGAGAGGCAGATGCAGAATCAAGCCCTACTGCGGCGAAGGGCGCTCAGGGGCATTGAAGTGGATATGTGATGCCTACGAAATGTGTCTGGTAACCGATCTCTCTGCCTATAGGAGTAACCCGAAGGAACCGACGGTCTACTTCGACATCAAGAGCTGCGTGCTGTACGGCAAATCGTTCCTGGAGAAGTATGGGGACTGCCTGGGCGACGGCAAGGACGATCTGGAGTACATTTACAGATACGCGGACGCGACGGCCGATCATACGTATCTGAGCAGGGAGTACAGGATGAACCACGGGGCATCCGAGAACATGGCCTCCATGAACAACAGGATGTTCATCCTCATGATGCTCTCGATAGCCATGTCCTTCTTCGCGGGTTCCATCTTCAACGAGGCGATCGGCGGGATGTCCAGACCGGTCTGGACGATGGCGGGGGCCGTCGTCTTCGTCGTCGTAGGGTACTTCGGATTGAGGTATGCCCGCAAGATGTCCGAGAAGGAGAAGGACGGACTCTACAAGGAGCGATCGGGTCGCAACTGCCATCGGATGACTTTCCGGATAGGAGCCGCCGGACCCCACATAATATCAACACGGCCCGGCATCATCAACACGTGGCGAGTACAAAGAAGGCCGCTTCTCCGGCCGAGTTCATAATCCGTCCGGACGGTTTCGAGACGGATTTCCCGCAGGTCATACCCGAAGGCCGTCCGGAGACGGCCCTGATGAAAGCGTTCCGCGAGGACCGTTACGCCGCATTGTACGACATCTCGTTCAAGGATGCCGAGGACTGGTATCCGCTATCGCTCCAGTACCTTCATCGCGTGGGTTCCGCATTCGTCCGTTACATCATCAACCGCGAAGGCATCGAGGAGGACAGGGGCGCCGTCTCGATTGACGACGGCGTCGACCTGATGAAGGCCGTGGGGCCGCCTCCGTTCATACGCGGGTCGGAGAACATCCGCGCGGGATGGATCAGGGGGATATGGGGGCGTCTCCTGGAGGTGTTCCGTTCGCAGATCTCGTCGACCGAGGATTCGGTCGAGCTCTACGTCACGGAGAAGAACCAGGACCTGCACGTTCCCGGCAAGATCTTCTTCCATCTCGTGGAGAACAAGGCCAACGACATGTACCCGTTCGCGTTCATGGCCACCTTCTCGCCGGAGTCCAGCAGGACCCACCTCCCGCTGCGCTACGCTCTGGAGGAGTACAGCGACGACAGGGAGCGCCTGATGGCCCTGCTGTCCAACATCGACGCCGCCGCGGAGCGCAGTGAGCTCATCTCCCATCTGGTATCCAGCGGGGAGCTCATGCATCCCCTGGGATTCACGGTCGAGGACGCTTACACGTTCCTCACCGAGGTCCCCGTGTACGAGGAGTGCGGGATCCGCTGCAGGATCCCCAACTGGTACGGCGCCCGCTCGACATTGGCGCTCACCGCCATGGTGGGGCAGTCCGGAGGCGGGTTCATCGGCATGGACACGGTGCTGTCGTTCGACCCCCAGCTCTGCATAGACGGCGAACCGCTGACCGAGAAGGAGATCGACGCTCTGACCCGCTGCACCGACGGGCTCGCCAGGATCAAGGGCAAATGGGTTGAGGTCAACCAGTCCCGTCTGAAGCGCTCGCTGGAGATGCTCGAGAAGGTGAAGGACTTCGCCGACAAGGGCATCAGGATGGGCGACGCCTTCCGTCTGATGTTCTCCGGGACGTCGAGGGACATCACGGAGAGGATGGACGTCGAGTTTGGGGAATGGATGCAGGGGTTCATGCGGAGGCTGTCGAACCCCGACGCCGGGGAGGTATCGATCCCCGAATCGTTCAACGCCAAGCTCCGCCCGTATCAGGAGACCGGGGTGGCGTGGCTCTCCCAGCTGGGGAATCTCGGACTGGGCGCGTGCCTCGCGGACGACATGGGATTGGGGAAGACCGTCCAGATGCTCGCGTACCTGTCCACACGCATGCAGCCGGGCGCCAGGGCGCTGCTGGTGGTGCCCCCGTCCCTCATCGGGAACTGGAGGGCCGAGGCAGAGCGCTTCGTCCCCGACATGAAGGTCGACGTCGTCCACGGCAAGGAGAGAGGGGAGGGCGACGGGTTCCTCACCATCACGACGTACGGCATGCTCACCCGCGTGCCGTGGCTGAACCAGGTGCTGTGGGACGTGGTGATCCTGGATGAGGCCCAGGCCATCAAGAACAGCGAGACACTGCAGGCCAAGGCCGCGAAGCTTCTCAAAGGCCGTTTCAAGGTCGCATTGACCGGGACGCCGGTGGAGAACGGCATATGGGACCTCTGGTCGATCTTCGATTACATCAATCCCGGACTTCTGGGGGACAGCGCGTTCTTCGACAAGGTGTTCTCCGATGCCGACGGCGGGACCTACGCGAAGCTGCGCAGCGTCACATCGCCCTTCATCCTCAGGAGGCTGAAGACCGACCGCCGGATCGTGGACGATCTCCCCGAGAAGAACGAGATAAAGAAGTACGTCAGCCTGACCAGGCGCCAGGCCGCCCTGTACTCCAAGCTGGCCGACGATCTGACGAAGACCCTGAAGAACGTCGATCCGCGGTACAGGTCCGCCATAATCCTGTCGTCCCTGACCAAGTTCAAACAGATCTGCAACCATCCCGACCAGTACATCGGGAGCGGGGAGTTCTCGCCCAAGGGCAGCGGGAAGATGCAGATGATGGAGCAGATCTGCGAGACGATCAAGGAGAAGAGGGAGAAGGTCCTGGTGTTCACCCAGTACAAGGAGATGACCGGGCCCCTGGACGAATGCCTGAAGAAGCTTTTCGGGAGGGACGGGCTGGTCATCCACGGGGGCGTGACGCCGTCGCAGCGCTCCAAGATGGTCGCCCGGTTCAACTCCACGGACGACTACATCCCGTACATGGTCCTCTCCCTGAAGGCCGGAGGGGTCGGGTTGAACCTCACGGGGGCCAACCACGTGATACACTTCGACAGATGGTGGAACCCCGCCGTCGAGAACCAGGCGACGGACCGCGCCTACAGGATAGGGCAGACCAGGGACGTCAACGTCTACAAGCTGATCTGCAAGGGCACGATAGAGGAGACCATCGACATGATGATCGAGGACAAGACCGGCATAGCGGATGCCGTGGTCGGAACCGGCGAGACCTGGCTGACCCGCATGTCCGACGAGGAGATCGCCGCCCTCTTCACATTGAGGTGATGCGATGATGAAGAGGACGCCGGAACCCGTTGTCGTGAGGGGCGGCTCGCTGGTGACCACATGGTGGGGCCGCGCATGGGTGGAGAACCTGGAGACCTACGCCGACGAGGACAGGCGCATCTCCCGCGGCCGCGAATACCTCAGGGAGGGACGGGTCGTCGACCTGGAGATCGAGACGGGCATCGTCAGGGGCTCCGTCGCCGGATCCCGTTCGAAACCGTATTCGGTCGAGGTCAGGATCGAACCGATGAGCGAGGCGGACGCCCGCGGCGTCCAGGACCGCTGCTCCGATAGACTGTCGGACGCGGAGTCGCTCCTGGAGGGGCGCATGCCCCTGTCCATGGAGGAGGTCCTGAGATCCCCGCGGGGAGGGCTGTTCCCGTCGGGACAGGATATCGATTTCACCTGCACGTGTCCGGATCAGGCTCGCATGTGCAAGCACGTGGCGGCGGTCCTTCTGGGGGTGGGGGTGAGGTTCGACAGCGATCCGTCGCTGTTCTTCCGCCTCAGGGGCATCTCCACGGACATGTTCGCCGAACGCTCCGCCAAGGGACGTCTCGACGCCATGCTGGACAACGCCGACGTCCGCACCGACAGGATGCTGGACGACTCCCTCATCGGAGCGCTGTTCGGCGTCGTGGAGCATAAGGAGTTCAAGAGGCCCGCCATCGAGAGGAGGATGCTGGAGACCATGCTGGGCCGCCCCCTTTACGAGGAGGGGCTGGCATTGGCCGGTTCGGTCTCCGATCCCGCGGACATAGGGGACGGGATGCTGAAGGTCACGGTCTCGGAGCCGAAGGTGAAGAGGCAGCACGTCGTGATATGGCGGGACCGCGACGGCAGTCCCGTCAGATACGCCTGCGGATGCGATTCCGAGGGTCCGTGCAGGCATATCGCCGCCGCGTTGGTGAGGCTGTTCTCGCAGGACGCCGCGGATGCGGAGGCCAGGAAGGCCGTCGAGGCCGACAGGATTGCCGCCCGCATATCCAAGCTCGATACGGAATGGGCATGCGAGGACGACGGCTACGACGTCCTGACCGACCAGGTGACGGAGCTGTGCGATTCGATATTCGAGACGTTCGGCTACGGGGATCCGAGGGCCGTCCATCTGTTCGATGCCCTGTACCGCGCAATCGGGGACGGCCATCCGGGGCCGAGAACGGCCCTCGATTCCAGATCGCCCATGCTGAGCGATGTAGTGCGCGTCATGCCCGCATCGGAACTGGCCGGGATGATGTCCGGCGACGGCGTGTCGTGGCTGTTCGGATTCGCCTCCGAGATCCCCCGCGGAACGTTCGAGGAGATCCTGAACGACCATAGGGACATCGTCGGCGAGGACAATCTGGCCGAGGCCGCCTATGTGCTCGGCCGCTACGACGAATACATATCCATCAAGGGCAACGGCGCCGATGGGATGATGCGCTGCCTCAAGTCGGCGGTCGCATCTGGTCGCGAGGACGACGCCTCGAGATTCGCCTCGATGCTCTCTCTGGCGGACCTATCCGATCAGGAGCGCGGGGATGCCGACGCCCTGCTGCGGTCGCTCGGCATGGGCGGACTGAAGACCGGGACGGCGATATCGGAATTCCTCAGACGCCCTTCCGACAGGACGCTCGAGGCGGCCGAGGATGAGCAGGGATGGTCCGAAGAGAGACTGGTCGACCGCGCATGGGCCGAGACCGTCTCCAGAAGGGTCCCCACCCCCGAGGAGCTCAGGTTCTTCCTGGACAAGGGGAAGGGCGAGGAGGTGGACGAGTACATCATCCACGGCGGATGCGCCGGGATCCTGACGCGCGGGTGCGACCTCGGCGAGGTCGGGTGGCTGTTCAACGTCCTGATGTACCTGGGATACTTCGAATCGGCGGCGGCTCTCGGGAGAGGGGCGGTGGAGATCGCCTTGAACGATTGGAGGCTGTACGGTCTCGGGGCTCAGATACTCTGGGCCATGGACAACAACCGGGGATTCGAGAAGGTCAGGGTTCCCCACTCGGAGTACATGGACGACCTCCGCGGGAGGTACGGTTCCCGCAGGAAGTTCTGGTCCGCCTTCGAGGGATGAGATCGGTACGGTCTCCTCCCTCCGAAGACCCCGTCCACTACCTCGGCGAGCTTCCGGAGGTTCCCTTCCGAGTTCGCCGCCAGGACGGGGCTGGGGCCGTCGAACGACACGTCCCCTCCGATCCCGGCGTGGCATCCGCCCGCTTCCTTCAGGATCGTCAGGCCGGCGGCGTAGTCCCACGGCGAGAGGCGGATCTCGAAGTACAGCTCCCCTGCGCCCTCGGCGATGAGCGCCAGTTCCAACGCCGCCGTCCCGATCCTGCGGATGTCGTTGATCCTCGGGTACAATCTTTCGCTGACCTCGAAGCACGGCTTCGCCAGCGATTTCTCGTAGCAGCAGTAGGCCGTGCTCAGCATGCTGTCCGCGAAGCATCTGTCGGACACGTGGATCGGTTCGCCGTCCTTGAACGCCCCGCGTCCGACGACGGCGTTGTAAAGCGTGTCCGTGAACGGGTTCAGAACGAATCCCGCGTAGGGCTCCGCATCCCTGAACAGGGCCACGGACACGGCGCACATCGGTATCCCGCGGGAGAAGTTGGCCGTTCCGTCGATGGGGTCGACGATCCACGCCCATTCGGAATCGCGCAGGGACGCCTCGTCCCCCTCCTCCCCGATGAACGCCGATCCCGGCAGGAGCGCGGTGAGCTCGGATTTCAGGAACCTCTCGTTCTCCACGTCGGCCGACGTGACGAGGTTCTCCCTCGAACCCTTGGTGGACACGGTGAACGCGTGGTCCTCCCGGACCCTGCGCCCCGATTCCCTCATGATGCGCTCTATCGCTCCGGCGTCCGGCTCCGATGCCATGCCGTCCCGACCTCCGCTGTCGGATATCAAGGCATCGCTGCAGCGGCTTCCTGATGTCCGCGAACTGGAAGTCCAGGGCCTTCGGCAGGTCCGAGACGGACATCTCGATCTGATGGCCGATCTTCCCCGCGCTGAAGTAGATCCTCTCCAGATTCTCGGCTGTGGCGTCGATGGTGACCTTCATGGGCTTCTTGAGGCACAGAGGGGAGCATCCTCCGTGCACGTATCCCGTCAGGGGAAGCAGGTCGTCCGATCTGATCATCGACAGCGACTTCTCGCCCACGCTGGCGGCGGCCTTCTTCAGGTCCAGGTTGCCGGTGACCGGGACCAGGAAGACGTAGTATCTGTGCTCCTTGGACTCCGTGACGAGGGTCTTGAACGTCTCGCGGGGGTCCTCGCCCATGGCGTTGGCCACATCCATGCCCGCCAAGGGCTCGTCGCCGTAGTAGTGGGTCTTGTAGGGGATTCCGAGCTTGTCCAAGTGCCTCATGGGGTTGGTTTTCTGATCCATGTGGGGAGGGAATGCGAGTATAGTATTTGAATACCCTATGACAATCATCGGGTCGCGTGTTTGGCGTAGGGTATAAGGTCATGGAGGGGATGCGGTCGCCAAGAGGATTCACCATGAACAACATCTTCCACGATATCGACCCGAAGATGGTCAACACCGAGAGCTTCACCGTCGTCATCGAGATCCCCAAGGGGAGCAAGACGAAATACGAGCTCGACAAGGAGACCGGGATGCTGAGGCTCGACAGGATCCTGTCCACCTCCACCCATTACCCCGCCAGCTACGGGTTCGTCCCCAGGACCTATGCCGACGACGGCGACCCCCTGGACGCCCTCGTCCTGTGCTCCGAGACCATCGCCCCCCTGACCCTGGTCCAGTGCCGTCCGATCGGCGCCATCCTCATGGTCGACGGAGGGGACAACGACGAGAAGATCATCGCCGTCGCCGAGGGGGACCCCGACTACAAGGACGTCCAGAAGCTCGAGGATCTCCCCAAGCACCTGGTCGACGAGATGTGCCACTTCTTCAGCGTCTACAAGGCCCTGGAGAACAAGAAGACCGAGATCAACGGCACCGTCGGGAAGGCGGAGGCCCAGAAGCTCGTCGCGGCGGCCATGGACGGCTACCAGAAGAAGTACGGCTCCAAGTGCTGCTGCTGCAAGGAGTGATCGTCAAATCCAGGCCCCGGGAGGGGCCGACCCGGCCGGCGGGGTCGCGCCGGCGCTTCCCTATCGGAATCCCGGGATGCCCCGGATTATGGTTCCGCCCCGCCCCCGGAGGGACGGGGCAATGTGTTCACTGCTCGATGAGGATCAGGACGTTCCCGATCTGGAGGGTCTCGACGGCCTTCCCGTCGAGCATCAGGCGCTTCTCCATCTCGAAGAACTCGGGCCCGATCTCCACGGTCCGACCGTCGCATTCCACGGTCAGGGGTCCGACAGCCAGCTTCGCGGCCGCATCGGCCGGGTCCATGGCCGCCACGGCGGAGACGATGGCCTTCGCCTGAGCCTTGAACGCGGGTCCGAGCTTGGAGTGGATCGGTTTGATCCCGACGATCTCCTCGGTCAGCCGCGCCTCGGGCGCGATGTTCACCTCGGAGGCCTTGGTGGTCTCCAGGATGTCCTGCTTGGCGGATTCCAGTTTCGCGGCGTCGGAACCGACCAGCTCGACCATCGCCAGGGGCGCGTTGAGCGCGATCTTCTTCTCGGACTTCCAGGTGCGGATGCCTGCGAGGACGTCCTTCAGCAGCTCTCCGGCGGATTCCGCGTCCTTGTCATCGAGGACGGGCTCGGGCCAGGAGGTCAGATGGATGCTGCGGGTCCCGACGGTCTCCCTGAACAGGCTCTGATAGACCTCCTCGGTGACGTGGGGCATGAACGGGGCGAGCATCTTCAGGCTGCCCAGGAGGACGGTGGCGACCGTGTATCTCACGGCGTCGTCGGTCCTCCCCTTGACCATCTCCACGTAGTTGTCGGCGAGCTCGTGCCAGATGAATCCCTCGACCTCCCTCATGGCCTTGTCGAACTGGTAGTTTTCGAAGCAGTCCGTGACGGTCTTCACCGTGTCGGAATACCTGGACAGGATCCACCTGTCGGAGGTCCTCAGCTCCTTCGGCATGTCCTTCGGCGCATTCTCCACGTACCTTCCGGCGAACTGTCCGAGGTTGTACACCTTGATGCACAGCTTCTTCCCGCGGACCACGTCCTTCTCGCGGAAGGCGTGGTCGATGCCGAGCGAGCAGGTAGCGGCGTAGTAGCGCAGCGCGTCCGCCCCGTAGTTCTCCAGGATGGGTATCGGGTCGATGACGTTCCCGATGGACGAGTGCATGGGGGTCCCGTCGGGGGCCATGATGAACCCGTGGATCATGATGTCCTTCCAGGGGATGCTCCCCTCGATCTGCTCCGCCCTCAGGATGGAGTAGAACGCCCAGGTCCTGATGATGTCGTGGGACTGCGGTCTCATGGACATGGGGAACAGCTTCTTGTGGAGCTCCGGGTCCCTGCCCCAGAAGGTGTTGTACAGCGACGAACCGGAGGAGTCCATCCAGGTGTCGAATACGTCCGTGCATCCTATGAGTTTTCCTCCGCATTCCGGGCACTTCTCCACGGGAGGGGCGTCCAGGGTCGGGTCGCAGTAGCACATCTCGGCGGTGGCGCACACCGCGCGCCCGCAGTCCTCGCATTCCCACACGGGGATGGGGGTGGCGAAGATCCTCTGCCTGCTCAGGACCCAGTCCCACTCCAGGGAGTTGGTCCAGTCCCTGAGCCTGGTCTTCATGAACTCGGGGTGCCAGTCGATCTCCTCGGCCCTCTCCAGGATCTTCTCCCTGAAGTCCAGGGTCTTGAGGAACCACTGGGGGACCTGCAGGTACTCGATGGGGGTGTGGCACCTCCAGCAGATGGAGACCTGCTGGGGGTTGTCCTTCTGGTCCACGAGGATCCCGGCGGACCTGAGGTCCTCGATGGCGGCCTCGCGGGCCTCGATGACCTTCATGCCGGCGTACTTCCCGGCGAGCTCGGTCATCCTGCCCTGCTCGTCGATGCCCTTCTCCAGCGGGAAGTGGTACTTCATTACCCATTCGAGGTCGTCCTTGTCCCCGATGGTGCAGATCATGACGAACCCGGTCCCGTACTCCATCTGGACCTTGGGGTCCGCGATGACCTTGACCCTCCTCCCGAAGAGAGGGGTGACGAGCTCCTTCCCGACCAGGTCCGCCTTGGCCTTGTCGTCCGGGTGGACGGCGACGGCCTGGCAGGTGCACAGCAGCTCCGGCCTGGTTGTGGCTATGAGGACGAAGTCCTCCGGCCCGCCGTCGGCAATCTGGAACTTGATGAAGTTGAGCTTGTTGACGTTGTCCCTGTACTCGACCTCGGCGTCCGCCAGGGCGGTCATGCATCCGGGGCACCAGTTGACGGGGTAGTTGGCCTTGTAGACCAGGCCCCTGTTGAACAGCTCCACGAAGGACAGCTGGGTGACGCGCCTGTAGTAGGGGGCGTCGGTCTGGTAGTAGATGCTGGGGTCCATGCTCTCCCCCAGGATCTCGAAGTGGTGGGTCATCTCCTCGATGAACCCGTTGGCGTACTCCTCGCAGAGCCTCCTGTACTCCTGACGGGGGGTGTCGAGCTTGGTGATGTGGTGCTTCTTCTCCACCTTGACCTCGATCGGGGTCCCGTTGACGTCGAAGCACAGGGGGAAGAACACGTTGTGGCCGGTCATCCTCTTGTAGCGAGCGACGAAGTCGATGAGCGAGTACCCGGTGGCGTGCCCCAGGTGGAGGGGCCCGGACGTGTATCTCGGAGGGTTGTCGATGCTGAAGACGGGCTTGTCGGAGGCGGGGTCGAAGCGGTAGACCTCCTCGGTCTTCCACATCTCCTCCCAGCGCTTCTCTATCGTCGATGAATCGTATGCCATGGCTAACGGGGGAGCGTACTCCAGCGGACTATAAGGACTATTCGCGGGTGCGCGCGCGACTCAGCCGTCCCCGTATTCGGCCCTGAGACGGTCGACGCTGCCGAAATCGAACTCCGGCATCGCGTACCCGTCGACGGAGTCCATGAAGGATGCGGCGAAGAGGGGGTAGTGCCTCACGCCCCTGTCGTCGACGAAGCAGTTCCTGGTCTCGAGAATCATCCCGTCGAGGCCCGCGTCCTTCAGCTTGACGACGGACGGGGATGTGCGATTCCTGCCTGTCCTGACGGCAATTGCGCAGAGCTTTCCGTCGATCGTGGTGACGAAGTCCGCCTCCGTCCGTCCTTTCGGCTCCCGATGGTAGTACAGGGAGCGCCCTTGAGCGGCGAATGCCTGGGCTATCGCGTTCTCCGCAACGGCCCCGAATTTTGCATCCATGTTCCCGTGGACCGTCTCGCCGATCAGTTCCGGTTCGTAGAGGGCCATGAGGATGCCTGTGTCCAGCATATACAGCTTGAACATGCTGTCGCGAGCACTCGCCTTCAATGGCATGTGAATCTCGGACACCTTTCTGCATGTCAGGGTCATCTTCGCCATAGAGAGCCAGTCCAAAGCAGGGGCGTAACGGTCGTATCCGTTGTAGTAGCCCCTTGCATCGGTTTTCCCGTCCTCCACTTCGTTGAACACGAACCTCTTGTTCTCGGAGGCGAGCATCCCCGGTATCGCATCGAAACAGGCTTCGACTCTCGATCTGAGGGCCTCGTCCTCGATGTGCTTCCGGATGTCTTCCTTGTACCCTTCGACGATCTTGTTCTGGACCTTGCGTACCGGCCCGAACTGCTTCGATCTCACGAAGGAATCGACCGCTTCCGGCATGCCTCCGACGACGACGTACCATCTGTAGTACTCGCTGAACGTGGCGAATAGGGAGCTGTCAACGGGCTCGCACTTGGAGACGGACGACCTAACCGCAGCGATGGGTGCCTGCGGCACGCCCAACGCCCACAGGAACTCCTCGAAGTCCATGGGCGTCATGTCGACGGTCTCCACATATCCCGCGGGGGTGAGGCGGACCTCGTTCATTCTGAGTCTCAGAAGGGAGCCGGATGCGACGACTTTGTACCTTCCGTCCTCGGCGAACGATTTGAGGGCGGTGCGGGCATCGGGACATTCCTGGATCTCGTCGAGGAAGATCAGCGTCTCCCCGGGGATGAATTCGAAGGACGTGTGGACCGCAGACAATCCCAGAATCACCGCATCGACGGTCAGGTCGCCCGCGAAGGCCTGCCGGGATCTCTCGTCCTTGGACAGGTCGATACGGATCGAGTGCAGGCCGTTCAGCTTGCAGAACTCCTCGACCGCGTAGGTTTTGCCGACCTGTCTCGCTCCGCTGATCATGAGCGCTGACCTCCGGTCGGAACGGTACCATTCGTCGATGGCATCCAGGACTTTGCGACGCATGGATCATGATGGCTCCTTTGATTAATCTAGTTTTCTACACTTTGAGAACTCAATTTGACCTAGTTTTCTACACTTGTATTTCAACATCCGTCCAGGACGACACATTCGTCCAGGACGAATCCTTCAGACCTTGCGCGGTTCTTCCACGAACCATTAAAAAGACGCCGAACGTCGAACTTTCATGATATTCGACAAGCTGGCGGAGGGGATCATCCGCCATCACAAGGCCATACTGGCCCTGTGGGTCGTGATCCTCATCTGCGCCGTACCTCTGGCTCTCAAGTCCGGGGATGTCATGAAATACGACACCAACGAGATGGCAGGGGAGGACTCCGAGTCCGTCAAGGGACTCGAGGTCATAGGGGAGTACTTTCCGAGCTCATCGACCGAAGCGACCGCCATGCCTCTGATCGTCCTGTATTTCACGGACGAGAAGGGGCAGACCGAAGCCCAGGGCTTCGCCGCATATCTCAACACGAAGCTCTCCGAATACACGGACGACTCCGGGAACCAGAAGCTGAAGGGCATCATCGCCATGGACCCGCAGACCAAGGACGGCAAGGGAATTGTCATGGCCGGCGTCGTCTACGCGTCCTCGGACATAAGCGTCGGCGACGATACGCCGCACCTGAGGGATTTCATCTCCGAGTGCCTCGACGATTACGTCGAGGCGAACGGCGAGGTTTCCTTCGAGGAGTATGTGACCGGCTCCCCCGCTATCGGATACGATGCGGAGGTCGGGTCCGCCAAGGATATCCAGAGGATCGATCCGTTCACCATCCTCCTCATCCTGATCCTGGTCGGCCTGTTCTTCAGGTCGTTCATCACCTCCGCCACGCCCCCGATCACCATCGGGGTGGCGTTCGTGGTCGTTCTGGCGCTCATCTACGGCATAGGACAGATCCTCAACATCTTCTTCATCACCGAGATGATGCTCCTCGTGTCCATGATGGGCGCGGGGTGCGACTACTGCATCTTCATCATCGCCCGCTACAGGGAGGAGCTGCGTTCCGGCAAGGACCACCACGCCGCTCTCCACGAAGCCATCAAATGGGCCGGGGAGTCCATCTCCATCTCCGGAGCGTCCGTCATCATCGGGTTCGGCGCGATGTCGATCTGCTCGTTCAGCCTGGTCTCCACCATGGGCATCTGCCTCGCATTGGGGATCATCGTGGCTCTGCTCGCCGCTCTGACTCTGATCCCGTCCATCCTCGCCGTGGTCGGCGACAGGATATTCTGGCCCACGACCAAGGAAGGCATCGAGAAGAAGGACCTGAACAACAGGGGATGGCACGCGAAATGCGGGAGGATCGGACATGCCTACTTCGAGAAATCATCGCACTTCTCGCTCAAGCACGCCAAGGTGATCCTCATCGTGACCGTCCTGGTATCCGTTCCCGCGGCGTACGTCGCCCTGAATTCCGAGACGTCCTACGACATGATCAGCTCGATGGAGAACGGCGATTCCGGGAAGGGGATGGACCTGATCGGCGAGTACGCCGACCAGGGCATGGTCATGCCCAACTACGCCGTGATGCAGCTGAAGGAATCCATCGCGGACATCAAAGTCACCGGATACAACGAGGAGTACGGAATCTACGAAGGAACGCTTGACTGGACCGATGCGTGGAACAGCGGTCTGAAGGACAAGGTCTATGCGCTGTGCGACGAGATTGTCGAGAAGGACGGCGGGGCGGACGGGAACATCTCGTACGTCTACGGCCCGTTCATGTGGAGCAAGGCCGTTTCCGATGCAATGGCGACCGGTCTGACCGATCCGAGTGCCATCCTCGCGGCGGCCATCGCTTCCGCCCATGGGACCACTGCGCAGTATGTCGGATTGTCCGCTGAGGCGATGGTTCTGGCGGCCGTGGCAAGCGGACTATCCGAAAATGAGGCCATTATGGCCGTTCTGCAGGGAGGCGCCCCCCAGATCGACTTCGTGGCGAACTGCACCGGGACCCTCATCGGAGGGGAGTACGCGGAAGGCGGAAAGATGACCGTCGACCCGGCGACAACCAAGGGTGCCAACTACATCAGCATCACCGCCGCGACCCACGATGCGGCCATGTCCACCCGTTCGATGGAGTCCATCGATGCGATCACCGCCGCCTTGAACGAGTTCAAGGACGCCAACCCCGACCTCGTGGTCGACACGTGGATGACCGGCACGGCCGCCGTCATGTACGAGGTGTCCAAGATCATCGGCGACGAGTTCACCAAGATCGAGATCCTCGTCGTGGTGCTGATCATCCTGATGCTGTTCGTCGTCATGCGCTCGTACACGATCCCGCTCAGATCGGTAGCCACCATCCTGATGAGTATCTGCTGGACACTGGCGATGACGCACATCGTGTTCACGACGATGCTGGACGGGGAGGTACTGTGGCTCATCCCGCTGATCCTATTGGTCATCTGTCTCGGTCTCGGGATGGACTACGACATCCTGCTGACCACACGCATACGCGAGAACGTCATGGACAAGGGCATGTCGAACGACGAGGCCATCCATCAGGCGGTGGTCCACTCCGGTTCGGTCATCACCATCTGCGGATTAATCATGGGAGGGGCGTTCGGCACGCTCATGCTGTCGAACATGGTCATGATGCAGCAGTTCGGATTCGCGCTGTGCTTCGCCATCCTCGTGGATGCGCTGATTGTCAGGACGTACATCGTCCCTGCCGTCATGCACCTGCTCGGCGACTGGAACTGGAAGGGTCCCGGTTCCGGACAGAAGAGGATACAGCTCATCGAAGAGGACGAATGAACGGGGCTTCGGCCCCCTCTTACGCCGTCGGACGGCGGCGGAAACGCCCTTCTCCGGAAAGGGAGGATATCCTCCCCTCGGAGTTCGAGAACATGACAGTCTCCGAGGGATGACGGGATCGTTCCTTCTTCTCTTCCGTGCGCTCCTCGCGCACGTATTCGAGGATGTCCCCGGGCTGGCAGTCCAGGGTCTCGCATATGGATTCCAATGTCGAGAACCTCACGCCCTGTACCTTCCCGGTCTTGATCTTCGACAGGTTGACGTACGATATCCCCACGTTCTCCGCGAGCTCCTTCAGGCTCATCTTGCGGTCGGCCATTATGCGGTCGAGACGGAGGATTATCGCCATGGTATCACAGGAACTCGTCCGATTCCGTCTGCAGGGCGGTGCCGTATTCGAAGATCAGATAGATGAGGTACGAGACCGCGCCGGCCACCAGTATGTGCGTGGGGACGTCGAACAGATACATCTCCGGATGCAGCGCCAGGATGAGGAGGGTCTGGATCAGGATCATGGCCACGAACGCCGCCAGGAGGGTGGTCGCGATGCCCTTCATGCATGACACGTTCCCGGGCGTGAACGGGGAGTCCCCCTCGCTTATCGACTTGACCAGATGGAAACCATACAGGGTCGCCCAGAGGCATGCGAGCATCCCCGCCAGATTGGAAATAGCGTTGATGACGGTCCCGCGGTTGTCCATGGGGTCCATGGCGAATCCAGGGTCGGTGAGACCGAGGACGATCTCCATCGCATAGACAATGACCGAGACGGCTGCGAAGACGACCATGATCAATGCCAGGATCGATCCTATTCCGCAGGCCTTTCTGAGCCTCTCCAGAGTCTCGACGTTTACCATGGATTCCCTCAGATACCACAGGCATTTGATATTAATGGGTTCTGGAGGATTCATGCGGGAAAGATAAGGATTTATCGTGAAACATTAAACATTTATATCTGTGTGATAATGCCTACTCACAGGGTAGGATAACCCGGAGGAACGGACATGTTCTACAACACGAGATTCCGCGCGATGAGATTGAGCCGCAGGGACCTGGAGAAGCTCAGGGACGAGGGGAGGACCACCGAGATCGAGATGGTCGGGCTCCTCTACGCCGACGAGGACGTCACTCCGGACCTCATAGAGCAGACGGTGTCCAAAGCGACGATCTACGGCAGGATCATCGCCGCGCCGAACGTCAAACAGGCCCTGATGTCGCGCTGCGCCGTCTGAGCCGATAGAAATTCTGAAATTCGACGAGGGGCCGGGTTCCCGACCCCTCTGTGTTTATTCTCACTCGGGGCCCTTGTACGCCTGGGCGGCGTCGAACTCGTCCGTGACCTCCTTGGAGGGGGGCGGGGTGAGCAGCGCCACTGCGATTCCCACGACGAGGGAGATAAGGAATCCGGGGAACAGCGAGTACAGTCCGGTGGATGCGGAGAAGAACGTCTCCCACACGACCACCACCACGAATCCCGTGATCATCGAGGCCATGGCCCCCTGGATGTTCATGCGCTTCCAGAACAGGGACAGGATCATGACCGGCGAGAACGCGGATCCGAACCCGGCCCATGCGTACGATACCAATCCCATGATGTTCTTGTCGGCGAAGAACGCCAGGACGATCCCGATCGCCGAGATGACGATCACGATGAACCTGGAGATCCACATGAGCTTCGTGTCGCTGTAGTTCAGCTTCTTGCTCTTGCCCAGGATGTCGTTGGTGATCGACGAGGCGGACACCAGGAGCTGGGAGCTCGCGGTGGACATGATCGCCGCCAGGATGCCGGCGAACACGACTCCGAGGATGAACGGGGTGAACAGGTCCTGAGCCATGTACATGAAGACGTACTCGGCGTTGTTGTCAGCCTTCAGGAACTCCATGGAGACCCCGTGCTCCGGCAGATAGACGCCGGCCACGATGGCGCACAGGGAGATGAATCCCAGCGCCAGGATGCCCCAGACGAGGGAGATCCTGCGTGCGACCTTGATCTCCTCGACCTTCCTGATGGACATGTACCTGACGACGATGTGGGGCATCCCGAAGTATCCGAACCCCCATGCCAGGCAAGACAGGAGGGCGATGATCGTGATCGGCTCCCCCTCGTCGTACAGCAGGTTGGTGTACCCTTCTATTCCTATGGAGTCCCATCCGGCGGTGATGGTGTCCCATCCCGTAGCCCCGATGGCGATCAGGGGGACGAGCATGATGACGATGACCATCAGGATCGCCTGGAAGAAGTCGGTCCAGCAGACCGCCTTGTACCCTCCGAGGAAGGTGTACAGGATGATCACGACGCCTCCAACGAGCATGCCGATCTCGAGACCGAATTCGGGCAGGAGCATCTGCAGGACGATGCCGCAGCTCTTGAACCCGGATGCGACGTAGATGGTGAAGAAGAACAGGATGACGACGGCGCAGATCATCCTGAGATAACCCTTCTCGTCGTTGAAGCGGTTGGAGAAGAACTCCGGCATGGTGAGGGAGTTCTTGGATACGAAGGAGTGTTTCCTCAGGCGTTTGGCCACGAACAGCCAGGAGCAGTACGAGCCGATGAGCAGCCCGATGCCGATCCATGCCTGCCCCAGGCCGGCCAGGACGATTGAGCCGGGGAGCCCCATCAGGAGCCACCCGCTCATGTCCGAGGCCTGCGCGGACATGGCGCTTACATAAGGGCCCAGCGACCTGCCGCCGAGGATGTAGTCCTCCATGCTGTCCTTCTTCTTCCTCCAGAAATGGACTCCGATGAGGATCAGCGCGACGAAGTAAATCGCAAAGGCCAGGACGGTCATTGCTTCCATTCAGATACCTGCAGACGACTGGCGGGGTCAGGTTATAACGTTGACCGTGCCAGCCGATGAAATGCAACGCCGTTAATCCCTGTCGAGAGGGAAGGTTTGATGGTCCCGGACGGCATCGGCGGGGCGGATGCGGGAGATAGAGGACCACGAGGTCATCGGAAGGGAGAAAGTCGGCGAGCTCACGCTCAAGGGCTCGAGGTTCATCGGGATCGCGCTGGCGTGCCCGGACGAGGATTCGATACAGTCCAACCTGTCCGGACTCGCGGCCAGGTGGAGGGACGCCACCCACTACTGCTGGGCCGCCGTCTGCGGAGGTTCGGAGAGGAGGGAGAGGTCGAGCGACAACGGCGAGCCCTCCGGGACGGCCGGGAAGCCCATCCTGGCGGTGCTCAGGGGCACCGGTCTGACGGACACGATGGTCGTCGTGATCCGCTACTTCGGAGGCACCCTGCTGGGGACCGGCGGATTGGTCCACGCGTACACCGAAGGGGCCAAACTGGCCCTGGACGGCGTCGAACGCGTGAAGAGGCGCGCGTGCTGCGTGTACGGTTTCCATCTGGACTATTCCGACTACAGCGCGTTCGAGTCCAAGATGGCAGACCTGATGGCAAAGCGTCCCGAATGCGGATACACCGAGAGGGTGGACGTGAAGGCGTGGGTCCCGATCGACCGCAGGGACGAGTTCCTGAGGCGTCTGGCGGATCTCACCGAGAGGCGCGCATCGCCGACGGAGTATCCCGACGAGTACGTGCGATCGGGCTTCCGCCGGATCCGCATCGTTATCCTTGAAAAGCTCCGGGAGTGGCAGGTACGTTCCGATCACCGCGGCCACGCCCAGGAACACTACGTCCTGCAACGGGAAGCACAGGAACAGCAGGAGCACCACCATCAGGGGTTCTTTCATCACGCCTCCGACCACCGCGGCCGTCGCGGAGCAGACGGCGAACATCGGATCCACCCCCAGCAGCGTTGACAATCCGTATCCCATGATTATCCCGGAGAAGATCACCGGGAAGAAGTGGCCCCCTCTCCAGCCCATGTTCACGCAGAACGCGGTGACGGCGATCTTCGCGAACCCGGTGGCTATCAGCACGGTCGCCGTCATGGTGGTCCAGACGGAATCCAGCGACTCGGTCTGGGCCTCCCCGGAGAACAGCGTGAACGGCAGGACCATCCCGCATATCCCCAGTACGAGGCCTCCGATCACGGCCCTCGCGACATCCCTGTCGCCCAGCAGGCCGGATGCGCGGCGGAACAGGTTGTCGAGCACGCGGAACAGCCATCCGCCGACGGCGCCCACGAGGCACACCGGGACCATCCACAGGAGTTCGCTGTCGCCGAACTCCATGTCGCCGTAGCGGGGCATGGACATGCCCCCTCCGACGTACTTCCCGAGGAGGTACATGGCGCCCATCGCACCGATTATGGCGAAGACGTACGTGACGATCCTCATGGGCTTGGACATGGTCAGGCCCTCGGCCTTCTCGGTCGACACCTCGGCGAAACCGAACAGCGGGGCGGTGAACACCGCGGACAGCGTGGCGTACATCCCGATGTCGGTGAGGCCCTTCAGGTCGCTCCCGAACCTCTTGAACCGGTCGCTCACCCAGGTGCACAGCGCGGCGACGACCCCCGTGAGTCCGGCTTCGGGTCCCACGGACCCGCCGAAGACCAGCGGCAGCACGGCACCGGCGGACATGACTCCGACCTTGTCGTACTCGTAGCGGCCGTCCCTCTTGACCTTGGCCATGACCTCCGGCAGGGTCTCCGGGTAGCGTCCGAACCTCCTGGTGAACAGGCCGATCACGATTCCGCCGATCAGACAGACCACCAGGGGGTAGAGTCCTCCGATGTGCTCCTCGAAGCCGGACCACAGCGCCGTCAGCCCGACGTCCATGGCGAACAGGACCGCCCAGATGACGGCGCCGGCGATCATCCCAGTGAAAAGTACCGAGATGAGGAAGACGGTGCGGTTGAAGGTCCTGACGCCCGAGGCCATGCGGTCGGATGGTCGTTCTCTTTAAAAACGGGCATTGTCCGAGGAGTCGCATCCCACTTATACCGAGACCCGTTCCTCTCGCGTATGCTCCTGAAAGCCCAGTCGGTCGCCAAATCCTTCGGACCCGTGAAGGTCCTGAAGGACGTCAGTCTCCAGATCAACGAAGGGGACAGCATAGGGCTGATCGGCGTGAACGGAGCAGGCAAATCCACGTTCCTCGGCATCCTCCTGGGGGAGCAGAAGCCCGACACCGGGGAGCTGATCAGACAGACCGAACGCATCGGCTACCTGGAGCAGTTCGCCGAATCCGGCGACGTCACGGTCAGGGAGGTCCTCGGGAGGCCGTACGGGCACATCGAGGCGATCCGCCGCAGGCTCAGGGAGATCGAGGAGGAGATGACGGCCGGCGGGGACATCGACTGGAACGCCCTGGCCGAGGAGAACTCCGCCCTGGAGGCGAAACTCGCCAAGGCCGACCAGGATGACGAGGCCAACAAGATCGAGGCGCTGAAGAGGGTCGGGCTGTCCCCGGACGTGATGGAGCGCATGATGTCCTCCCTATCCGGAGGCGAGCGCACCAAGGTGATGCTGTCCAGGATCGTCATCCAAGCGGACGACTGCGACCTGCTCGTCATGGACGAGCCCACGTCCCACCTGGACATCACCACCGTCGAGTGGCTGGAGGACTACCTGATCAAATCCCACTGCGCGGTGCTCGTCGTCAGTCACGACAGGTACTTCCTGGACAAGATCGCCACCCGCATGCTGGAGATCGACCGCGGGAAGTCCCGCGAGTACAAGGGCAACTACTCCGACTTCATCACCAAGAAGATGATCGACCTGGACCGGATGGAGAAGGAGTACCGCAAGTACGCCACCCAGAAGAAGAAGCAGGAGCAGATCGCCACGGAGCTCCATCAGGACCAGTGGTACATGACCACCCACAAGACCCGCGAGAAGATGATCGCGAAGATGGAGGTCAAGGAGAAGCCCGAGAAGGCCCAGGAGATCACCGTCAGGATCCAGTCAGCACCCAAATCCGGGAAGAACGTGCTGATAACCAAGAACCTCTGCGTCGACCTCGGCGGGAGGAGGATCCTCTCCGACGTGAACCTCGACATCCAGAAGGGGGAGAAGGTCGGCGTGTTCGGGGCCAACGGCGAGGGGAAGTCCACGCTTGTGAAGGCCCTGCTCGGCGAGATACCGTCAACCGGGGACCTGTGGGTCGCTCCGGGGGCGAAGATCGGATACTACTCGCAGCACCACGAGGCGCTGGACCCGAAGCTTTCCGCGGAGGAGCAGCTGCTCCTGATCGTCGGGAAGGATCGCAGGGCCGACGCCAGGAAGATGCTCGCCAGGTTCCTGCTCTTCGGGAACGACGTCGAGCGTCCGATGTCCACCCTGTCCGGCGGGCAGAGGGCCAGGGTGGCCATGTGCTGCCTCCTGATGGACGCCACGAACCTCCTGGTGCTCGACGAGCCCACCAACTATCTGGACATCCCCGCGAAGCACGCCGTCGAGGAGGCGCTGAACGAGTACGACGGCACCGTCATCACCGTCACCCACGACAGGTACTTCCTCGACACGGTCTGCACCAAGGTCATCGAGGTCAAGGACGGCCATACCACAGAGTTCGCCGGGACCTACTCCGAGATGAAGGGAAGGCCGAACGTCCGCGAGATCGTCATGGACGCGGACGAGTACAAGGTCATAGCGCCCTTCACCAACTGGGCCACCGGCAGGAAGTACGGGAAGGGCGAGCGCGTTCTCATCACGCCTCCGGAGGAGAAGAGCTTCGAGTGGGCGATGAACCAGGGCAAGCTCAAGAAGACCGGGGGCCGTCAGAGGAAGAAGGTCGACAAGTCGTACGTCGAGGGTGCAGATCAAGATTGATTTGCCAAATGGTCGATTTTTTCGATTCTTGATTGGATCAGTGAAACCAGGGTGTCCGCCCGGATATGACTCATTCCTTCACCATCCAACTTATCCGCGCCGGAGTGTAGCATTTTTCCGATTGTTGGTAGCTCGTTTAGCATCTTTTCTGGTTCAAATCTGTCTCTCCAACGAATAGCTAGATCTTTGGATATCGTTAGATTATCATTGATCTTCTGGAATGTCCCTTCGATATTTTCTGTGTGTGTAGTGCACATTAAAGATGTTCCCGAATCATAGATCGGAGCGGGACGGATCCATTCGAGATTCTCGGCATTCCTCAGAACTCCATAGTTACCATGGTGCCTGTCAGTATTGAGAATGATTGTATCGATAAGGTCCATGTCGTTTAAGACAGGTTTTATTTCGATGCCGAGCTCCGTACATACACGCGCATACTCGTCGCGATATGATCCATTCACCATAGGGACGAATGTGTCGACAATCTGTCTAGCTGTAATTAGCTCTGTATCCGGAGTCACAAAGTCCTTGCAAATAGAGCAGGGTCTGCCGTCTACCCATATTAATTCGTATCCAGCATTATCAATACCTTGAGAATTCATCAGAATGGTGGCAATGACTTCATTGAACGGTTCTTGGTTTCCGAAAGTACCGGATTTGATGAGGCACCTATTCCCATCGACAATCGCCCATCTCTTCCTCAGTACACCGTCGGATGTGTTGTCAGGGGAAGACATGTCAAGTTCCCCGGTGATGGGAGCACCAAACAGAAGATTTCCGATATCAGGTGAGAATGGATTTTGGAAGAAATTCACGTCTTCCCAACGCGTAGTCGGATTATTTCTGACCCAATATTGATCGGAAAGACTGAGCCCCAAGCATTTGGTCAGAAGAGACTCCGTATCAGCAATATTGGCTGATTCTAAGAATTGTCTGACTCCTGTACGGGCGGCGGGAATGGAACGCTTCTTCCACCAGTTTCTGAGATCATCAAGGTCAGCTTTCCCATCGTATACAGTACCAGGAGGCATGTGGTGAATGCATGAGACACTCAGGAGGTCTGCGATATATCCGTCATCATTAATGGATAAATTCGCCACGGGCCGATTCTTATGCATCAGTTGATAAAGCATGACAATTCTCCGATATTGGATGTGCTGATTTTGGTTTGGGTGATTACTAATGCGCTAACGTCATATATGCCTGCTACTATATCAGTACTATGGACCCGTTCACCGTAGCCGTAGTCCTCATAGTGGCCGGAGCCGCCTTCCTCATATTCGAGGCGTTCAGCCCCGGCGCGTTCATGGTGATCCCGGGGGTCGTCCTGGTCATCCTGGGCCTCCTGGGCATCGCCGATTCAGACATCCTGTTCACGTGGATGTCCCCGGTGGTGGCAGTAGTGGTCGCCGTCCCGGTGACTCTGCTGACCATCAAGATCTACCACAAGCTTGCCGAACCCATCCCGCCGTCCACGACGGTGATGGAGTCCCTCGTCGGGAGGACCGGCAAGGTGGTGGTCGCCACCGAGATCGGCAACATGAAGGGCAAGGTCAAGGTGGACTCCGATGTGTGGTCCGCCACATCCGACGAGCCCATCGAGGCCGGAGCGACCGTGACGGTGGACCGCAGCGAGGGCGTGCACGTGCACGTCCGCAGGACAGGAGGGGATGAATGATGGAGGAAGGAGCGTTTCTCGCATTGGCCGTCGTGATGATCATCGCGGTGGTCACCATACTCCTCAGCGGGGTGAAGATCGTCCAGCCCTACGAGCAGGCGATCTACATGAGGCTGGGGAAGTACGTCAGGGTCCTGAACCAGGGACTCAATTTCGTATGCCCGCTGATCAACCAGGTCGTCAAGCTCGACCTGCGCACCGAGGTGCTGGACGTCCCCAAGCAGGAGGTCATCACCAAGGACAACTCGCCGGTGACCGTCGACGCGGTCATCTACATCAAGGTCACGGACCCGAGGAACGCGTTCTTCGAGGTCACCGACTACCGTCTGGCGACCGTGAACCTGGCGCAGACCACCCTCAGGTCGATCATCGGGGAGATGGAGCTGGACCAGATCCTGTCCTCGAGGGAGAGGATCAACGTGTCCCTCCGCGACATCCTCGACGAGAACACCGACAAGTGGGGCGTGAAGATCGAGGCCGTCGAGATTAGGGAGGTGGACCCGGCCAGGAAGGTCAAGGATTCCATGGAGGAGCAGACCTCGGCGGAGAGGAAGAGGCGCGCGGCCATCCTCGAGGCGGACGGGCAGAAGAGGGCCGCCATCCTGGAGGCCGAGGGTAAGAAGAAGTCCATGATCCTGGAGGCCGAAGGGAAGAGGCAGTCCACAATCCTCGAAGCCGAGGGTAAGAGGCTGGCGATCATCCTGGAGGGGCAGGGCGATGCGCAGAAGCTCAGGATCCTGTCCGTCGGAGCGGCGTCCATGGATTCGAAGGCGCTGTCCGTCCTGTCCATGCAGACCCTGCAGGAGATCGGGAAGGGCGATTCCTCGAAGATATTCTTCCCGATGGAGCTCACCAGACTGGTGGACGGGATCTCGGAGTACGTCGGGACCGCGGCCAAGGTGCCCGACAGGCCGGTGTCCGACATGGCGGACCTTGAGAGGACTGTGGGTTCCGCCGATGACATCCTCGGGCCGATACCGACCGCCGAGGAGATCCAGAGGGAGACCGAGAACGTCGATCGGCAGGTCCGCGAGGACATGAAGGAGGTCGACGAGGTCATCACCGACGACAGGGCCTGATTCAAACCGGGGGCACGGCCCCCGTTCCAATCTTCGATCGCGATGGGACGGAGTTCCCTCATTTTTGTAGTGATTCATGTGTAAAATTCCCTCATAAAAGTAGTAGCTTTTTGGTTAAATTCCCTCATAAAAGTAGTTATTTCTTCTAGAAGTTCCCTCATTTTTGTAGCATATTTTTTATGCCTGAAATTATTCGAGTTACTGTGGAGCGGAAGATCACAGCGGAAATGATTTCCTGGAAAGAGGATCCCGACAGAAAGCCACTCATCATCACAGGGGGCCGTCAGACCGGAAAGACGTACAGCGTCAAGGAATTCGCAGAGGCGCACTACCGCAGCCATGTCTACATCAACTTCGAGATAAACCCCGAGAAGAAGGCGCTGTTCGCGGGTTCATTGGAACCAGCGGACCTGATCCCGCGCATCATTATGTCCGAGAAGACGGAACTGTACGATGGCGGGTCGCTCATAATCCTGGACGAGATCCAGAGTTGCACGGCCGCGTACTCGGCGCTCAAGCCCCTTTCCGAGGATCACAGATTCGATGTCATCGCGATGGGTTCCTTCCTCGGGATAAACCTGGATGACGACGACGATCGCATTTCGCCGTTGGGCTATGTCGATATGCTGCGCATGCACCCGATGGATTTCGAGGAGTACCTTTGGGCGATGGGCATCAGGAAGGAGCTCATCGAGCTCATCAAGGAATGCATCCGCGACAGGAAAGCGGTGCCAGACTATTTCCACAGGCAGCTGTCCGACCATTTCAGAAGATACATTGCGGTCGGAGGGATGCCGGCGGCCGTCCGCACCTTCGCGGAAACCTCAGATTACGTCCGTACGTCGAAGAAGCTGGATTCCATAATCGCCCTTCTGATGAAGGATGTCGGACGCTATTCCTGCAAGGCGGGACGCAGCAAGATAAACGCGTGTTTCAGGTCCATCCCGCATCAGCTCTCCCGCGAGGACAAGCGCTTCCATTACGCCGATGTGGAGAAGAGCAAGAACAAGGGGAAGCGCGTCTACGGAAACGCGTTGGAGTGGCTGTACAACTCCGGATTGACATTGAGCTGTCTCAATCTCAGCGAACCGGTGATGCCCCTTTCGGAACGTGTGTCGGAGAATTCGTTCAAGGTGTACATGGCGGATACCGGGATCCTCCTGAGATTGATGGACGGCATCGATGCGTCGAGCATCGTCCTCAACGATCCGTATGCGAATCACGGCGCACTGATGGAGAATGCCGTGGCGAGCGCCCTGTCGAAGAAGAACTACGCGCTCTACTTCTACGCGAAGAGGGACAGCACCCTCGAGATCGACTTCGTAACCAACTACGATGATGGGGTGGCTCTTATCGAGGTGAAATCCGGACGCGACAAGCGTTCGAAGTCCCTCAATACGCTGATGCAGGAGAAGAACAGGAACAGGACCGGCATCAAGATCATGGATTCCAACGTCGAATACGATGACAAGAATGGAATCTGGCATCTCCCCCTGTATGCGGCGTGCTTCTTCGAGGAACACACGGTATCGGACATCCCTCCGATGTCCTCCTCCGACGAGATCAACCGCGCCTTCGACGAGTACATGAAGAATCGGGGGACGCGGAAGGACCCGCCTCCCGCATCCCCCTGAAGGATTTCAGACGAACTTCACGGCCGTGCCGTATGCGATGACCTCGGCGGCGCCCGTGGTGATGGCGGATGTGGAGTACCTCATCATGACGATGGCGTCGGCGCCCATCTTCTCGGCGTCCTCGACCATCCTCTTGGTGGCCACGGCGCGGGACTCGTTCATCATCTGCGTGTATGTGGCCAGCTCGCCGCCGACCATGGACTTCAGACCCTGTCCGATGTCCCTGCCGATGTTCTTGGTCTGCACCATGTTCCCTTTCGCGATCCCGATGATCTCGTAGCTCTTGCCAGGTATGTTCTCAGTAGTCGTCAACAGCATCGTCCAACCCCTCATCGATCTCCTTCAGTCTCTCGTGCGCGTAGTACGCCATGGCTGCCGCCAGGGCGATATAGAACGCGGCCAGGATCGCCAGGGCGATCGGCTCCATGTCCAACAGCGCGTAGCAGACGGGGATGGAGACGAACATGAGGATGATCACGATGGCTATCAGCACCACCGCTGTCCTCTTCAGCGCATCCTTCTCCATGCTCATGTGTAGCGCGTCGTGGCTATTATCGTTGCTGTCCAAGGTCCCTACGTGGGCCCGATCCCGGGGAGGAACCGACCCGATTCCGCAGGAGGCATCGTCGATGGAGCGTCCAATCCCTATCGGGTCGATGGGATTATCTAACACGCACGCATGGCACGGGTGTCGGGAGACGGAGGACGGCCGACGGTAGGCGCGAGCCAGCTGAGGAAGTTCCCTCCTCCAAGGGCAAGGTGGATCCGGAAATCGGATACGGCGAGAGCCGTGGCAAGGGCACAGAAACGACACAGACCGGGCAGACAGGATGAACCGTCAGGCGGCGACGTTCCCCGGGATTTGGTGAAACGGCGACTCCCCACCGGAGCAAGTCCGCACAACGGGGAAGACCGGCCCGGGACCCGTGGGTAGGACGCGAAGTTGAATGCCGTCTGAAACAGAAGGGGGGCTACTACCATCACCCGACACACATCATCAATCGGCGGTGAACCATGCTCGAACTCAAGTCCTGTCCCAAGTACTCCCCGGAAACGGGGATAAGGATCGTCCCTCCGGAGGAGACCCTCGCCAGGGTCCTCCCCCTTCTCAAGACCGCCGGTCTCGGGGAGCCGGAGGACATCACGTCCAAGGACGACATCGGGATACCCGTGTTCTCGGTGGACAGGCAGGAGACCGCGCTGGGGAGGCCGAAGTACTACAACGGGAAGGGAGTCACGCGCGAGCAGGCGGAGGCCTCCGCCGTGATGGAATCCATCGAGCGCTACAGCGCCGAGATGAGGGATTCGGACACCGTCGCCTACGGCACCTACGAGCAGGCCTGCGAGGTCATGCCCACGCTGGATCCGAGGGATCTGATCCTTCCGATCTGGGCCCTGGACAAGCTGCAGGGGGCGGAGATCGCTTGGACCCCCGCATGGGAGATGTTCAGAGGACAGCAGATGTGGGTGCCGGCGTGCGAGGTCTTCTACCCCTACAAGCCGGACACCGACTTCCAGCTGTACAAATTCCATACCAACGGGATAGCCGCGGGGAACACCATGGAGGAGGCGGTCCTCCACGCGACGTTCGAGCTCATCGAGAGGGACGCATGGTCCATCGCGGAGTACAGGAACACGCCCGTTCCGGATGTGGAGGTCGATCCCGATTCCGTTCCGGGACGGCTCCTGGCGAAGTTCGCCGACAAGGGCGTGGAGGTCCATCTGAAGGACCTCACGTGCGACACCGGGGTCACGACCATCGGCGCGGCCGCCGACGACACGGTCACGAAGGACCCCGAGATGCTGACCATCGGCGTCGGGACCCATCTGAATCCGGAGATCGCCACGATACGCGCGATCACCGAGGTCGCCCAGAGCCGCGCGACCCACAAGGACGGGAAGAAGATCAATGCTCAGCTCCAGAGGGTCGCCAACGACATGGGCTACGAGAGGATCAAGGAGGTCAACCGCCTCTGGTATTCGCACACCGACAGGAAGGTCAGGCTGTCCGATATGGTCAACGAGGCAACGAACGACGTCCTCGACGACATCGAGGTCGTCCTCGGCAAGCTGATGGATGCCGGATTCCAGTACGTCATCGCTGCGGACATCACACGTCCGGAGCTCGGCGTCCCGGCGGTCAGGATGATCATTCCCGGCATGGAGGTCTGGACCATGGACGGCGACAGGGAGGGTCCGAGGCTCAGGGGGATGTGGCCCCCGACGAGGCGATCGGAGGAACATCGTCATGTAGACGGGGATGTACGTCACGTCCCCGTCGACCCTCAGATCCTTCGAATGGATCACATAAGCCTTCTCGATCCGGGACCTGTTCTTCTCCATGAACACGTCCAGGGACTTGTGCCTCGATGATGCGGAGGATTTGACCTCGATCGGTATCACGCCCTCCGTTCCCGGAAGGATGAAGTCCACCTCGTACAGCTGGCTGTCCCCTATCCTGAACTCATGGAACATCAGCTCGTATCCGAGGGACGCCAGTTGCTGGGCGACGGCGTTCTCGAAGAACATCCCCTCGTTGATCGACAGGTCCCCGGATATCAGCATCTTGTACGTGTCCTCGAGCTTCTTCTTGTTGTGTCCGAACGCCAGCGTGAGCAGGAGGCCCGTATCCAGCAGGTAGAGCTTGGTCCTGCTGGCGTCGGAGGTGAGCGCGAGGGCCACGTCCGGGTCCCTGCAGAGCCGGCATTGGAGGGCGATGTCCGCCTTCGCGAGCCAATCCACGGCCCTGGAGAACGATCTGCTACGCGCGCCTTTCATGATCAGACCGGGCGAGAACACCTTCTTCCGTGTCGAGAGGAGGGCCGGGATCCCTTTGAACAGGGCCTGGGTGCGCTCCGCCAGGTTGTCGGACAGTTTCATGAGGTCGTTGTTGTAGAGGGCGATGATGTCGTTCTTGGCTCTCTCGCTCATCATCAGGTTGTTGGTCTGAAGGAACCTGTCCACGGCCTGAGGCATGCCGCCGACGACCATGTAGGTCTTGAACTTCTCCATCATCGCCTTGTGGGCGTGTAGGCCGAGGGGCGTGCGTTCGTCGAACATCTTCTTCAGAATCCCTGCGGAGGTCTCGTCGCCGTTGGCCCACAGCCATTCCTCGAAATCCATGGGGTACATCGTGATGCCGTGTTCCTCGGAAGGTATGCGGATGTCCTTGACGTTACGACGGAGGCTTATCAGCGAGCCGGTTTCCATGTAGTCGTAGCGATGGTCCTTCACGAGGGACTTGATCATCTGCCTGGCCTCCGGATACAGCTGGACCTCGTCGAATATGATGACGCTGTCGCGCTCGTGCAGCGTCACCCCCGTGGCCAGTTGGAGCTTCTGGAAGAGCATGTCGAGGTCGTGGGGGTGCTCCTCGAAGGCCGCCATAACGTCGTCCTCGGCGTCCGAGAAGTCGATGAGCATGTACGACCTGTATTCGTTCTCGGCGAATTGGGTGGCGACGGTGGTCTTGCCGACGCGTCTGGCCCCTTCGATAAGGAGGGCCGTTCTCCCGTCGTCGAGCTCCTTCCATTCCTTCAGTTGATCGTAGATCTTCCTTCTGAACACAGGCCAGACATATCTAATTAGAAATAAAAATGCACGTATGGAAGATTCCAAACATATGAAATATGCACGTATGGAAAATTACGGAGAAGGGGAAAATGTACGTATGGAAAAAACAAGGCGTTCGGTCCGCACAACAAGCTAATAGCTCTCTGTCAATCACCGTGCATGGAAGGACGCTTCAAGGCCGTCGGATTCGATATGGACGGGACCTTCATGAAGACCCGCGTGGACTACTCCCGTCTGAACGATTCGGACCGCACCGTCCTGGAGCGTCACGGCGTCCCGTTCGAGAGCATCGATTTCGGAGGCAGGGCCAAGAGGCTCAGGGCGCCGATAAGGGATTGGCTGCAGGCCAACGGTCGCGCCGACGAGTGGCCCGAGATCTATCGGGAGATAGACCAGCTCACGCTGGAATGCGAATGCGAGTTCGTCTCGGAGGCCGTCCCGTTCCCAGGATCCGTCGAATGCCTCGGCGTCCTGCGCGGGAAAGGCCTCAAGGTGGGGATACTGACCCGCGGTGGGAGGGAATACGCCCGCAGGGCTCTGGGTCCGCTGTTCGACGAGTTCGACGTGGTCATGGGCAGGGACTACTCCTTCTATGATGATGCGAAGCCGTCGCCGGTGGCGATGCGTCAGTTCGCCGCCGAGTTCGACGTGGAGCCTTCCGAGATAATGTACGTAGGGGACAACATCACCGACTGGCAGTCTGCGCACGATGCGGGTGCTTCCTTCGCAGGTGTCCTGACGGGATCCTGCACGAGGGACGATTGGCACGCAGTCGACCCGAACATGCTGGTGATCGAGCGTGCCGGGGACATAGTCCGGCACGTCCGATCGCCGGTCGTGTTCCGACATAGAGGTGTCGGTTTCTCGGCGCGTTCGGAAGAAGTAAATTTAATTTTAACTTATTTAAAAAAGTAAACAAAAGATTAACTTTATCTGTCATCTGCACGATTCCGATTCATGGAGCTGATCGGCAGAGCGGAGGAGCTCAAAGCCCTCGAAGACCTGTATTCCAGAACGGAACCGAGGACATGCGCGATATACGGCCGTCGCCGTGTCGGCAAGACGGCTCTGCTGAGGGCCTTCTGCGAAGGCAAGCCCAATCTTTTCCTGACGATCGAAGGCACCGACGGGAACGAGGTGCTGGAGAGTCTGTCGGATCAGATCGGGGAGTATCTGGGCGATGCCGGGTTCAAGGCCGAGAAGCCCCGCGATATCGTGAGGTTCCTCGAGGGGTTGACATCTGAGGAGAAGATGGTGGTCGTCATCGACGAATACCCCGTTCTGGCGAAGTACCATCCCGTGTTCCCGTCGATCCTCAGGACGTTCATAGACAACAAGCTGGACCGGCTGAACATGCTCCTCATAGTCTGCGGTTCGTCCATATCCGCGATGATCAGGGAGCTCGACGACGGCGACGGCCCCCTGTTTAACAGGTTCATGCTCAAGATGAGGCTGAGGCCGCTTCCGTACAGGGAGGCGAGGAAGCTCAATCCCGGACTTCCGGAAGAGGACCGCATGAGGATCTATGCGATAGCCTCCGGAATCCCGTTGTACCATACGATGTTCGGGAGCGAACCTCCGGAGGAGGGGATCAAGAAGCTCTTCATCGGACCGGCGCCGTGGGCCGAGCTCGAGGCGGACAGGGTCGTGGCTCTGGAGCTCAAGCCCGTGGAGAGGTACGAGACGATACTCGCGAGGATCCGCGGAGGAGAGACGTTGGGCGGGCTGGTCGCTTCCACGGGACTGTCCAAGCCCGCATGCGTCGAGTCCCTGAAGGAGCTCATGCTGCTGGGATTCGTCAGGAAGGACGTCTGTTTCGGGATGAAGAAGAGGACCGCGTACAGGATAGACGACGGGTTCCTGGCGTTCAGGTACGATGTCCTGAGGAGGTTCGGGGAGAAGGTCCACGGCTACGATGCCGACTGGTCGTATGCGATGATCAAGCAGGATGTGGACACCTTCTACGGCCATCGCTTCGAGAGGATATGCGCGGAGTACCTGGGATCGACCGAACGGTGCATCTCCATAGGAAACTGGTGGGGCGCGATCCCGCAGACGGTCGGCGGCACGGTGCAGAAGGATGCCGACGGCAGGGTCATAACCGAGGACGGGGACATCGACCTGGTCGCGTTGGTCGACGACGGTTTCGAGCGCCTCCTCTTCGGAGAATGCAGGTTCACCAACAAGCCCGTGGGAAGGAACGAGATCGACACGCTAAAAGCTCGTTCAGATGTCATAAGGGAGTGGCCGGGCAACCGCCGGTACATCGTCTTCTCCCGTTCCGGCTTCTCCGATTACCTGAAGGAGCATCTGGAGGACGAACCCGATCCGAGTCTGAAGATCGTCGGCATGGACGAACTGAGGAAGTGGGCCGAGTCGGAACGAGGAAGGAGAAAGGAAGTGGGCCGTCCGGGGACGGCGGTTTGACCGGGGCCCCGGAGGGCCCCGGCGCGATCACTGGGTCCCGTCGCCCAGCTTGTGGACCCTGTCGAGGCCCTTGATGTGCTCGAGCTCGTCGTACCTGAACCTGGCGAGGTTCTTCTCGAAGGTCTTGTCGGCGGGGAAGATCTTCTTCATGATCTGCATGAGGGCGCTTCCCATGGACATGAGCGACTTGTTCATGTCCACTCCGAACCTGGTCATCCCGCAGGTGACGTGACCGGGGTTGACGACGTCGTGGGGGTCCAGGACGGTCTTGAGCTCCCTCGTCATGTCGGCGGTGTCGTGGTTGTGGATCACGTCCATGGCCCAGGCGAAGAACACCCCGAACCCGGTGGACCTCCCTCCGTACCTGGCGGCGACGTCGCCCAGGTAGAAGTTGAACCCGAAGGACAGCATGCCGGTCAGCAGCTCGTCGTCCTTGAAGTAGTAGGGCATGAACAGTGCCGTGCTCCTGTCGACCAGGACTCCGATGACTCCGCCGGCCTCCATCTTCATCTCCTCGAATCCGTGGTAGCAGTCGTCGGTGAACTCGCCCCAGTTGACGGTGGGCACGATGACCTCGGCCGGGATCTCTCCGACCCCGACCTTCCTGGCCCTGAACTCGTAGCACCTCTCCTCCCACTCGTGCTCGGCGATCTCGTTGGCGATCTTCCTTCCGCCGGCGGCCTCGGCCATGGCGGTGAGCGCGGCCTCCTCGAGGTCGTTGTGCTTCTCGTCGCCCTGGACGGTGACGAGCCAGAGGTTCTTCACGTCGGGGGCGTGGACGCCGGCCCTGTGCTGGTTCTGGAAGTGGAGGTAGTCGGACCATGCGACGTGCAGGGGCCTGACGGACGCGTCGGCGACCAGGGCCTGCATGGGTCCGTTCATGTCCTTCAGCGCGTCGAACTCGTAGGCGAGGCACCTGACCTGTCCCATGGGGTAGATCCTCATGGTGAAGGTGGCGATGAACCCCAGGGTCCCCTCAGCTCCGGAGAAGAACTGGTTCAGGTTGAAGGACGCGCGGTAGGATCCGAGGTCGTTCCACCCGGTTGTGACGACCGATCCGTCGTCCACGACGACCTCGGCGTTCAGCACGTTCTCCCTGGCGGAGCCGTACTTGTAGGACCCGATGCCCATCCCGTTGGTGGAGTACCATGCGCCGATGGTTCCCGAGGGGAACGAGGAGGGGTACGATCCGATGATGTAGCCCTTCTTCATGCACGCCTCGAGGAGGTTCTTCCATGTGCATCCGGCCTGGACCTTCACGTACATGCTCTCCTCGTTGATCTCGACGACCTTCTTCATCTTGGAGGACATGTCGAGGACGATTCCGCCCGCGGTGGGCATGCATCCGCCCAGTCCCCAGGAGGCGCTGCCCCTCGGGGTCACGGGTATGCCGTTCTCGTAGGCGAGGGCGACGACCTTGGAGATCTGGTCGACGGTCTCGGGCCTGACGATGACGTCCGGCATGTTGTTGAAGGCTAGCCCGGCCTCCTTGGGGAGCGGGGCCATGTCGTGGCTGTAGAGGACCTTGTCCATGCCGTTGGTGGAGACGTTCTTGTCCCCGACGATGGCCTTCAGCTCGGCGACGATCCTGTCGTCGACGGTCCTGGAGAGCTTGGGCTCCTCGACCTCGGCTCCCAAGAACCCGGCCTCGATCCTCTTGATGAACGCGTTGGTGGCCTCATCCCTGTACTTGCTGGGGCACCTGAGGCCGGACCTTCCGCCGTACTCCTCGGCCTTGTCGGACGCGAGGTCGTACTTGTCGTCCCCGACGTCGCCGGTCAGCTTGATGCACGCGGTGCTTCTGTCGGCGATGTTCCCTGCGATCTTGAAGTCGGCGATCTCCCTGACGGAGGCGATGAACGCGTCCATGTCCTTCAGGGGGACGTACATGGTGGCCGCGGCGGGGCATACGCAGGCTCCGGTGGCGATGTTGCCGAACTTGTCGTCCGCGACGGACTGCTCGGCCTTGGTCGCTCCGACGTCGGCCATGATGGCGTCGGTCATCTCGATGTCGAGGTCGACGAACTGCTCGTCGCCCTGGAACGCCATGACGGCCAGGTTCCCGTTGAAGGAGATCTGCAGGGGCTTGACGGAGGGCTCGTGGGCGATCCTGACGAAGGCCTCCTGCATCTTGCCGGTGTCGGGGAGCTCGTAGGCGACGGCCTTGGTGACCCCCTTGGGGTGGATCTTGAAGGTGACCTCGGAGACGATGGCCAGCCTGCCTGACGATGCGCAGAGGGTCTGGATCAGGTTGAACCCGCTCATGTAGTAGCCGATGTCGTCGAATCCGGTGACCAGGAGCCCGCCCTCCGCGTCGACGGCGCAGATGTTGTAGACGGAGTCCTTGACGGTGCCGTACTTGTAGGATCCGATGACGGATTCCTCGGTGTAGATCCAGTCCTCGACGGTGGGGTCCTCGCCCGCGGGGCGGAGTCCGAGGGTGAATCCCTCGGCCTCGACGGCGTCGATGATGGCCTGCATCCTGCACCCGGCCTGGGCCTTGACGGTCATGTGGACCTTGTCCAGTCCGATGATGCCGTTCATGGCGGACATGTCGATGAGGACGTCGCCCTGGGTGTGGGTGCCCTTCCTGGAGAGGGGGGACACGGACGCGCCGTGGGAGACGATGCTGGCGACGGCCTTGCTCAGGTCGTCGTTGTTCGCGGGGGTGACGATGACGCTGCCGTCCTCGCACCTGACTTTCGCGCTCCCGATGAGGGAGGCGACGTGGTCGATCTCCTCCTGGGAGATCTTCTTCTCGCCGTTTACGCATTTCATGATGGATGAACCTCCGCATACGCGGTGCTTCTGGACGCGCGTAGACGCTCGCGTGTTATAAGGGTTTCCCGCTCGGAAAAGAAATGAGATTATATGAGACCAGGCCGGCCATCTCCGAGAGTCTGGCAATCGAGCCGGGGTCCGTGCGGAACAGGTGCGTCCCGCATCTGCAGTCGGAGCATCCGAAGCCCTCGACGGACGGTTCCATCCCGCACTCCTCCGCCATCCGGGCCAGGGTGCATTCCGGCACGAAGTCGGGGTAGGATTCCAGGGCGCGGACGTCGTCCGCGATCGACGTGAGGTAGTCGGCGTGCCATTTCAGCGTCTTCTCCTTCGAGAGATGCCTGCGCAGCCTCTGGTCCAATCCGCCCATGGCGCTGCCCACGTAGCAGTACGTCCCCCGGGGGAAGTGGAAGGTGCCCAGGGCCCCGACGCGGACCTCCCGGTCGGAGCCCAGGTCGATCAGGAGGACGTAGGTCCCCTTCCTGACCGTCATGCGGCGTTGCGTCTCCGGTCCTCGTCCTCGACCTGGGAGCGGGTGCGTATGCGCACCACGATGCTGCTGTCGTCGATCTTGGAAGGGGATATGTCGGCGATCTCCCCGAGTCTGCGCCCGTACACCATCACGTTCTCCAGATACTCCCTGTGCTCGGCGTACGGTATCTTGATCCTCAGGCCGTCAAGATGGAGGACCATCGGGGCGGGCCTGAGGCACATGTCGATCGGTTCGTACCCTTCGAGGATCTGCTTGACCTCGGCGGGGTGGACGTACAGCGGGTCCTCCTCCAGGCTCCACTTCTTGTCCTTCAGGATCCTCTCCATGGCGTCGACGATCTCGTCCAGCTTGGCCCTCTCGTCGGGGGTCCTCATCCTGGACGCCTTGCGCCCCACGCCGGATACGACGGCGTCGCAGGCGTCGTCCACGCCCTCCGGGGCGGGTCCGGACACCAGCAGTGTGGGCACGTGTATGTCCCTCATGAGCTCGGCTTTGGCCTCCACGCAGGTCTTGAAGTTCCCCAGCATGAAGATGGCGCCGTCGTACTCGTCGATGACGCACCTCTCGGTCATGGATATCTGGGAGGTCTTCTTCCCGCGTCCCCTGGCCATGCCCATGACCACGGTGACCGCGCCGTTCCTCCTGAGGATCTCGGCGATGTCGCAGATCGGGTGGGGCATGTGATGCCTTCCGAGGGTCGGGCCGACGACCGCGATCTCGGTACCCGCCAGGGGCACGTCCCTTACCTCCCCTCCGATGTCCCTGCACACGGCCTCGACGGCCCCGCGGTCCTCCTCGGGGACGGACATCACGACGGTGAGCATCTGGGAGCTGCGGTTCTTCTGAAGGACCACGCCCCCCACGTCCTCTATGATCTCGTACAGCTCGTCGGAGCGGTACACCCCGCCGTCGTACATCAGGACCTCAAACATCCGCCGAACCCCCCATGGCCGCGTGCTCCCTCCTGCCTTCGGCGACCATCTCCGGGAGCAGGAGCTCCTCGGTGGCCACCACGGTGACGACGTTGCCCGTGATGAGCGTCTTCCGGTTCTTGATGCCCTCAGGCATCGTCCTCCACAGGGCGCCGACTATCTCCCTCATGTCCTCCTCCCCGGACGACACGACGAGCGAGGACACATCCTCCTCCTTCGCGCCGTTGACGTTCAGGTCGAACCTCGTCTGCTGCTCCACGGCGGACCTGCCGTATCTGCCGAACAGGGCGCTCAGGATGTCAGGGGCGTAGCGCTCCTCGGTTATCGTGACATGCACCCCTCCGACGTCGGTCCTCACGTTGCTGACGTCGCCCACGGTCTTCGGCGCGGGGGCCGCCTTCAGCACTATCGAGAAGACGAACAGCGGGACCTCCGGCTTCAGCACGAGCCTGGCGCGGTCGATCAGGACTGCCTTGTCCAGATCGCCCATGATCTCGTCGAACAGCTTCTCGTAAGCCGCCGTGCCGTAGGGGTCCTCGCCTGCGATCTCTATGTCCATCGGCATCCCTCACAGGAACCCGGAGCTCAGCAGGGCGCCTCCGACGGCTCCGATGTACTGGGAGTCTGGGGGCACGATGGGCTTCTCGCCGAGGACCTCGCCGACCTGGGTGACCAGGCCGGAGATCAGGGACGTTCCTCCGACCTCGATGATCGGATGCCTGACGTCGATCTCCTGGAGCTGCTGCTCGTACACCTGTTCGGCCACGGAGTGGCATGCCGCCGCGGCGACATCCTCGAAGCTCTTCCCCTCGCCGAGGGTCGTGACCAGGTCCTGGATCCCGAAGACCGAGCAGTAGGAGTTCATCTTGGCGTTGCGCCAGTCCCCCTTGTCGGCCAGCGCCCCCAGTTCGGTGACGTCGATCTTGAGCCTCTTGGAGGTCATCTCGAGGAACCTGCCGGACGCTCCGGCGCAGATGCCTCCCATGGTGAAGTTGTCCGGCACGCCGTCCCTCACGGTGATGGCCTTGTTGTCCATCCCTCCGATGTCGATGATGGTGGCCTCCCCCCTCTGCCTGTCGGCGAGCCAGACGGCGCCTTTGGAGTTGACGGTCAGCTCCTCCTGGACCAGCTTCGCCTTGAAGTGGTCCCCGAGGGTGAACCTGCCGTACCCGGTGGTCCCGATGGCCTCGATGTCCTTCATCTCGATGCCGGCCATCTTCATCGCGTTGTTCAGCACCTGGGTGGCGGACGCGACGACGTCCCCGGACGGGGTCCAGTCCTTGCCGATGATCTTGTTGTTCTCCATGACGACGGCCTTGGTGGTCGACGATCCGGAGTCCAGGCCGACGGTGAGGCCGGTCTGCCTCTCCCTGGCCAGGAGCTCCTTCCTGGAGACGATGGTCACCAGCGCCTCCATCCTGGTGAGCAGCTGGGATGCCTTCAGCCTCTCGGTGAACGAGTACGTGACAACGGGGAGCCTGGTGTGCTCCTGGATGAACCTCCTGAGCTCGTTCCTCACCAGCGCGGCCTCGGCGCACCTGAAGCAGGTGCTGATGAAGACCGCGTCCGCATCGTACTTCTCATCGGCCAGCGCGGCGGCCCTGGCGATCATCAGCTTGAGCTGGGGCGAGCGGGGCGTGAACCCGAACCTCCTGACCGCATCGTCGATGTCCGCGGCGGACACGTCGGGGTAGACGATCCTCGCGCCCACGGACCTGGCGGCCTTCTCGATCTCGTACTGCACGCTGCTGTACTCGGTCCCGCAGGACAGCTGGGCTATCTTGATGGTCACTCCAATCCCTCCAGGAACTCCTTGGTCTGCGCCACGAAGTTGACCGCCTGCTCATCGTCCTCCGGATACGAGGTGTGGAGCACGGGGATCCCGCGCCTCTTGAGCAGGTACTTCACCATGGTGTTGGACCTCTCGCATCCGACGCATCCGAAGCTGTAGGGGCAGTCGTCCATCACTATGGCGGCATCGGCGGCCTCGATCATGGGGCCCCAGAGGGCGAGCCTCCCCCTGATCCCGGAGGGGACCTCCACTCCCGCGTACTTCAGTCCCTTGACCACGTCGTCCAGGGACACGTTCATCGGAGGCATGTCGACCTCCAGATTGTCTACCTTCTCCTGAATGGCCGCCATCGCGCTGAGGGGCTCGTGGCCGAACCTCTCGACAAGGTCGTAAAGGACCAGGCTGTTGGGCGGATCTATGAACACCTTCATCGCTGCGCCTCGCAGATCTTCTTGAATTCGTTTACGGGAATGCGTTTCTTCTCTTCGGGCGCCTTGTACCTGGCGCCCTTGCCGACCTCCTCGAGGCCGTGCTGTATCCTGGGGAGGAGCGCCCACTCCTCCTCCAGCTGCGCGTATCCGGGGCGGGTGCCGTGCTGGGCCCTGCATCTGACGGGGTCGCTGCACCTGTACGCCCTTATCTTGGAGAAGACCTCGTTGGGGTACCTCTCCCTGACCTTCGACAGGATCCTCCTGACATCCTCCGCCGTCGATTCGACGAGGCATCCGTAGCAGGTCTCCTTGACGGTCGCCTCCATCCCGAACGAGTGTATCATGCGCACCAGCTGGTCCGGCGTGAGCATGGAACTCGGGGATATCATGAACAGTCTGGTCTCCCTTTCTTCGCTCATAGGTCGTCCTCCGTGATGTAAACGGTGTCCTCCTCGTTCAGGTCCTTCATCAGCCTGTCGAGGTCGTCGTCGAACCTCCCGACGATGTTCGTCCCGTAGGGCTCCTCGCCGGTGGGTCCGAACTCCTTGCTGTTCTCCAGCCTGATCCCGATGAGTCCGTGGTGGGGCCTCGCCTGGTTGGTCAGGCCGATGTCGCCCCTCTTCACCCTCTTGAACGGGTCCTGGGGGTACAGGTTCTTCCCGCGGTCCTCGTCGCCGTAGAACGTGACCATCGGGAGCCCTTCGAAGGTGAACTGCACCTTCAGTATGCCGACGGGCTTGTGGCTGAGCCCGGTGACCTTCCTGAAGTAGTGGGCGCTGATGGGGTCCTTGTCGGAGATCGACACCTTGAACACCCTGTCCCTGGGGACGCCGAACGTCTCGACCTCGCCGGACGCCAGGGCCTCCAGGGTCCTCTCGGGCGTCTGTTCGGCGATGACCGCGTCGTCGGACGCGTCCCCGGTCCTCTTAGCTTTGATCCCCGCCTTCGCCAGGAACTCCTCCCCGGCGGATTGGGTCATGCCGACGGCCAGGGCCCTCGGGGGATCGGTGACCACGGTCACCTTCCCGCCCTCCGGGACGTGGGAAAGCAGCGCCCTCCCGTTCCCGACTGTGCCGGCATGGTTGTGGGCGGCGGAGGTCTGGCGCCTCTCCCTGTAGATGTACAGCCTGCCCTTCCCGAGACCGTCGTTCCTGACGGTCACGGCCCCGGAATCCCTCACCCGGGACGTCTCCGGGGGGATCTCGACGTCGAGGTCCTCCGAACAGGACGCGTAGCTCCCCGTGGACCCGGTGACGTCCAGGCTGCCCTCCTTGGACAGGATGAGCACGTGCTCGGCGGACACGGGGGACCCGCGGTCCAGGGCGATGCCCATGTAGGTCTCCACCCTGTTGCCGTCCTCCAGTCTGAACGCGAGGTCGTCGGTGACATCCACGTTCTCCGTGCTGGTCTCCGACGTCATGGGGCGGATCGAGAGGATGCGGTCGCCCTCGCGTATCTCGTCGAGGATGTGCCTCCCGACGGTGATCCTGCCGATGACCGCCCTTCCGGCACCGTAGGACCCCCTGTGGTTGTCCCGGGCGATCATCATGTACGTGGTGTGGTTGTCGAACCCGCCCAGCGCGAGGAAGCAGTCGTAGATCCTGTAGGAGTTCTCGGACCTGTCCACCTCCAGCTCCGTGGGGAAGCTTCCGAAGGAGACGATGTCGTGGGTGACCCATCTGGACGACAGGCCCGGATCCCCGCCCGCCAGCCTCCTCCACGCCTCCGCTTCGGGGGTGTCGTTGAGGCGGAGCACCATGGTCCCGCGCTCGGTGGAGATCTCGAAGTCGCTGGTCTCCCTGACCAGCCTCTCCTCGGAGAGATGAACGGCTATGAGGGAGCCCTTGACGTAAGGCTCCCCGGAGATGGCCGTCTTGAGCGTGGCCCCCGCCCTCAGGCTCTTCTCCTTCCCGTTGACGAGGACCTTCATCTGCTCCCCTCCGGAAGCATGGACTGCACCTTGGAGACGATCTCGTCCAGCTTGTCCTGGGTGCAGGTCACCCCTCTGACCACGCCGGTGACGATCTCCACGATCTCGCCCTTGGTCTGTATCTTGTCGTCCGGGGGCATGACCCTGGACGTCTTCACCCCGACGGCGGCGAAGTCCTCGTAGTCCACGGGGCACTGCGCGACGATGATCGCGGGGATGTCCACGTTCCTGAGGATGAGCCTCGCCTTGTACACTATGTGCAGGCGCACGTTGCCCAGGTGGATCAGCGCGACCTTGAACTGCTGTATGCGCTCGACCTCGATCGGGTCCAGCCCGAAGCAGGACCCGGTGGTCATGTCCGGCGCATCCGCCGGAACCCCCGATCCCGCGTTGACAACGAGCACGCTGGTGTCGATGCCCTCCTCCCTGAGCGCGTAGGTGATCTCGCAGACCGGCTTGGTGATGTGCCTGCGTCCCGGACCCATGGCGATGGCGACCACGTCCCTCCCAGATTCGGAGATGGTGGCCCTGCTGGCGAGACCCCCTCCCACGCCGAGACCCATGGATTCCCTGCACTCGACGAAGCTGAGGTGCCTCCCCATCTTCTGCTTCATTGCGCATCATTCCCCTTCGGGGACGGGCTCCATTCCGAACTCCTCGAGGACCTGCTCCGGGTCCCCGATGGTCACGACCTTCCCGCCCTTCATGAAGGCGGCGCGGTCGCAGCAGTTCATGATGAAGTCCATGTCGTGGCTGACCACGACGAAGGTCTCGTTCAGGGTCTCCCTGGCGCGGATGACCGATTTGGCTATGATCGTCTTGGTGATGGGGTCCATGGTTCCGGTCGGCTCGTCGAGGATGACGATCTTCGGTTCCTTGATGAGGACCTGCGCGAACGCGATCCTCTGCTGCTCCCCGACGGAAAGCGAGTCCGGGTAGGCGTAGAGGATGCTCTCCACGGAGGATTTCTCGAATCCGACGCTGATGAGCACCTGGATCGCCTTCATCTTGGCGATCTCCGCGGGCATCTTCATCCCGATGCAGGTGCTCAGGTTCTGGAGGACGGTGTCGAACGGGTACAGGGTGTACTCCTGATGCAGGAACCCGATGTACGGGGTGGCCCTCCCCTTACCCATGAATCCGCTCTCGGACATGTCGATCCAGTCGTCGCCGATCTTGATCTTGACGCTCCCCGACGTGGCGGGGGTCATCCCGGCTATCATCCTGGACGTGGTGGTCTTCCCCGCACCGGAGTATCCGACCAGGGCGAAGATCTCCCTCTCCCTGATCTCGAAGCTCACGCCGTCGACGGCCTTCACGACGCCTCTGACGACGGAGAAGTAGTGCTTCTTGGCGTCCTGGAGGACGATCAGCGGATCCCCGAGGACCTTCTTCTTCCTCTCGTCCTCGAAGTGGTAGTCCTTCATGAACGCGGCGCAGACGTCCTTGGGCGTCCCGTGCTCCACGGTCTTCCCGCCCTCCAGCAGGACGGCGTCGTCCGCCATCCTCTCGATGGCCTCGGGCCAGTGGGACGCGAACACCATGCAGATGTTATTCTTCCTGACGTAGTCGACGAGTCCGGCGTGGACAATCTCCGCGGTTGTGGGGTCCAGGGTGCCGGTGGGCTCGTCCGCCAGGAAGAACAGCGGCTCCTTGGCCAGCTGCCTGGCCATGACGACCCTCTGCTTCTCCCCTCCCGACAGGTCCCTGGCGATGTGGGTGGTCCTGTGGGTCATGTTCACGAGCTCGAGCAGCTCGATGGCCTTGTTGATCCTGGCCTCCCCAGTGATCTCGCTGGGGATGGCCTCCATGACGTTCTCCACGACGGACATGTCGCCGAACAGGGCGAACGTCCTCTGGAGCATGATGGCGATCCTCGATTTGACGGCCTGTCTCAGCGGGTCGTCGGCCTTCAGGGACCAGTAGTCCACGGCGAGCGTCTCGGTCTCCCCTCCGCAGGCGGAGCACGGGGCCCCTTTGAACGGGAGGTCGAGCCTTCCGCACTTGCAGCAGCGGTTGACGTTGTAGATCACGCGACCCTTGTCCGGCGCGTACTCCTCGCTCCCTCTGATCATGTGGATGAGCACGCTCTTCCCGGCGGCGCTCTTTCCGATCAGTCCCATGATCTTCCCGGTCGACAGCTTTGCGCTGAAATCCTCGAGGACGCATCTTCCGTCGAACGATTTGGACACGTTCTCGATGATGAGAAGTTCTGTCGAGTCTTGAGCCATGAGCCGACGATTTACTCGGCCGATATAAAGGGTGCCCATCAGCCTTCCGAAGTTAGGCGGTGTTAACGCCGTTGCATTTTTCGGGCAGTCGGAGACGAGGGGATGTGCCAACAGGGGAATCTTATAAAAATTGGATGAACGATGTATCCATCATGATGCCGAGGGCGAACAGGTTGGGCGGCCCGGTGCCCAAATTCAACGACTACCACATCTGGAAGGCGCTGGAGAGCCTCGACGAGGGCATCCCCGTCGGAAGGAAGAGGCTGTCGCAGCTGCTGGGCATAGGCGAGGGGAGCACCAGGACCATACTGTCCCAGCTCCAGGAGCAGGGGATGATCACGATCGGCAAGAGCGGGATCCTCCTGACCGACCGCGGGGTCGAGTTCAAGCTGACGTACCACATGGATGTGGCCGATGTCACGATAAGCGACCTCACCATAGGCGACAAGGACTGCGCCGTCCGCGTGCCGAAGAGGGCGAAGGACGTCAAGTTCGGCTGCGAGGAGAGGGATGCTGCCATCAAGTCGGGGGCCACCGGGGCCACGACGCTGGTGTGCGTCGACGGGAAGCTGGTCTTCCCCGGTTCCGACTATCCGGTCGAGGACGCCATATCAGAGAAGGTGCGTTCGCTCTTCACCCTCAGGAACGACGATGTCGTCATCATCGGCACCGGTCCGACCAACGAGATAGCGGAGATCGGAGCGGTGACCGCCGGACTGACCATAATGGGCGGGCTACAGTTCAACCGCGACCTGAAGGATATCTTCACTCCGAAGAACGCGGGCAATGAGATTATATCCCTGGCATTCGCAATACACGACCTGGTGGGAGGTCTGCCCGTATGCGCCAAGAGCAGGGACAACCTCGGCATAAGGATAGAGAACGGGGCGGTCATCGACAACGCGTACGACGGTCCCGTCCTCGAAGAGGTGATGAACGCGGGAACCACGATCCGCAAGATAGCCACCTCGGGACCTTACAAAGGCATAAGGGTCATCGTGACCCCCATCGAACTGGACAACCGCATCATCGCGGTCATAGGGGTTGTGGACATCCGCACCATGGCGGGCGCCAACAACCTGATAAGGCTCAGGAGCGACGAAAATGAGTGAGGAATGCAAGGTATGCGTCGATGCAGGCGTATGCAAGATGAAGACGCTGATAACCGCCAAGGACAACGGCATGGGGCTGATCGAGATCGATATCAAGAGCGACTGCCCGAACATCCTCAAGATGTCCTGGAAGCTGGAGCCCATGAGCCCGTACGCCGAGGTCGAGGCGAACTTCATGAATTCGTCCGTGTACAAGCTCGCGGCCGAGACCATCCCCCACACGGCGTGTCCGGTCCCCGCCGGGATAATCAAGGCCTTGGAGGTCGCAGGCGACCTCGGCCTGAAACGCGACGCATCCATCCACTTCGTCCAGGACGGAGAGGAGATCTACATCAGCTGAGCTGTGGCACTGCTTTTCTTAACAGCCGTCCAGCATCCGCTGGCTGGACGGAAACCTTTTCTACCCTGGTGGCTCTTGACTGATTATGGCGATTGATGTAGATGCTCCCGGCGACGCGCAGCTCGAGATAGTGCGCGGTCTGAGAGGCGTCGTCCACGCTTTCTATCTGGACAGGGACATCCTCAACCAGGTCAGGGAGGAGGAGGCCAAGGTCCGCGCTATGGGCAACATTGCCGTGGACAACATGGGCTTCACGGAGGCCCTGAAGAGGGAGAACGTCATCTGCATCGTCAAGGACCCGAGGTTCAGGCCCCCGCCCGAGCCCACCGTTCTGCTGGAATCGGGGGACGGCGAGATCATCGGCGAGGAGGTGTTCCCGTTCACCGCCCACAAATACGCGGACAAACAGGATGTCGTCTGGCTCTCCGACGGGTTCGTCATGTTCCCTTCGGTCAAGGCCAACGGCGGCGAGACGTTCACCATGCCTCCCGTGTCCTTCCCCGAACTCAACTCGAGCAACGGATGCAAGGACGTCATCTCATGCAGTCCCGCGCCCACCTGCGACCTCATGATAAGGAAGTACTACGGCCTGGAGGACAATCCCAAACTGGCTTCCGTGCTCGTGGCGTTCAACAGGCTCAAGCCCGGCGAGAGCGCCCCCGACCTCGACCCCCAGATCGCCAAGGTCAAGGAGAGGGAGGAGAGGGTCGAGAAGATCGTCCAGTGACCTCCCAATCCGGAAGCGGGCCGAGGCCCGCGTTTTCAGGATTCCCCGTCCTTCAGGCGGATGTACGTCAGGATGACTTCGGTCGCGCCTTCGACGCCTATGGGCCCGGAATTCACCGATACGTGGTAGTTCGATGCGGACCCCCAGGTCATGCCGGTGTACCTCATGTAGTACTCCGCCCTGCCCTTGTCCTTCTCCGTGATGCGTTCGTAGGCCTCCTTCTCGGAGATCCCGTTGCGGGTGGCCGACCTCCTGATCCTGTCAGGGACGGGTGCGGTCACGAACACGTTGACGACATCCTTCCTATCGCTCAGGATGTAGTCCGCGCATCTGCCGACGAACACGCACGGTCCCTCGGACGCCAGGTTCCTGATGGCCATCGCCTGCTTCTGAAAGATGGGGTTCGGGGACGGGATCCCTCCGAAGTACAGTTTGCTCCCGGTCCTGCTGGTCTCCTCGACTTCGCTGATATTCTCGACTGTGGTCCCGCACTTCTCCGCGGTCTTCTCGACGATCTCCTGGTCGTAGCACGGGACTCCGAGCCGCTCTGCGAGCAGACGACCGACCTCGCGGCCTCCGCTCCCGTTCTGTCTTCCTATCGTGATGATTGTCATGCTTCGATCTCCCCGTTGGTTGCTCCTTTCAGCATGCGGATGTGCTTCCTCTTCATGATGCACCGGGCGGTGGGCTGGGCGATGAGCATCTCCACCCAGAACGCGACGCAGAAATTCACGGGCCAGCATGACGGCCAGGCGTAGACGATGTCCATGGACAGGTCCCCTGCGAGGGTGTGCCCGATGGTGGGGCCGATCAACGTCATCGAGGCGGACATCATCAGTACGCAGGCGATGATGTTGAACACGATCTTCGTGTAGAAGCTGTCCGTGGGTTCCGTGTACTTCTTCACGAACGCGTTCGCGATCCTCCCGACGACCAGCGTTATCAGCAGCATTACCACGATCCATACGAGGGGCAGGCTGATGATCCCGTTCATGAAGAGGTCCAGGCTGACCTCTCCCGCATTCTTGAAGAGATTGAACTCGCACATGATCAGGCTGGTGATCAGGGCGATGACGCCCCCGTACAGGAGGCCCTCCTTGTTGTTCCATGGCAGTCTCAGTTCTTCCATTGGTTCCACTCCGAACCGGGACGCCCGTTTCCGACCGTTGGAATGGGTCTGCCGTGGTACACACGTCCTCGTGTTGCGACCGGTTGGTCGGAAGCACTCCATTCGGAGGTCGGATAAAAGTCCTGCCGAACACGCGAATCCGATTTGCGGGCTATGGTGAGCGCGTCCTCGTGCTATCAAGTTCGAAATCGGACAGAAGTAAGGGGTTTGGGGAAACGGTTTGTGATGAAGGCGAGCGCTCATCCGCCTCCGGAGGGCATGAATTCCGATATGTCCACTTCCGCGGTCTCCCTCTTGATGTCCTCGAGGGCGGCGCGGCCTCCGTCGTACGCCTTGCGCTCTTTGAAGGAGACCTCGATGTACTCCGACGGGTCGGCCGGGGTGAGGAACGAGGCATCGTAGTAGAGGTCCGTGAAGTCCAGTCTTACCCAGGTCTTCCCGTCCCTCTCGCGGATGTCCGTCACCTTCCCGACCGTCGAGGTCGGCAGGTACTTCAGCAGGTCTCCTACCTTCATCTGGGATCAGCCCTTGATGACAGCGCTGCGCTCGCCGGCGGGCTGGAACTCCCTGAGGGCCCCGCGTCCGATCTCCTTCGTGACGTTGGCGAAGTCGAAGACGAGGGACGGGTCAGCGAATGCCACCCTGACGAACGGGTTGCAGGTGAAGGCGTCTCCGCGTGCGACGTGGGCGGCCTTGGGGATACCGGTGTATCCGGAAAGGTGTCCGACGTTCATGGCGTAGTTCGGGTAGTTGGGTCCGCGGACCTCCATGGGGAGACCCTCGTCGGACCTGTACGCGAACGAGTTGGCGGAACCGCACTGGTCCTGCAGGTCGAATCCGTAGAATCCGAGCCTTCCGGTCCTCTCCTTGTGCTGGAGCATGGACAGGTACCAGCAGTTGAGACCGACGTCGGCGACACCGGTAGCCATGGCACCGGCGATTCCGGTGGACGCGGCTGCGACGGTGGCCCTCTGGGATCCACCGAAGTGGGTCTCCATGACGGCGGGGTACTTCTCGTACATCTCGAGAGCGTAGGTGTTCACGTCGTCGGCCAGCTTCATGACCTCGTCCATGTTGCTCGGGTCGAGCTTGCAGAAGCCGCCGTACTTGGACTTGATCTGGTCGATGGCGTAGTAGACGTAGTCCTCGAGGATGTTGTCGGTGTAGGCCGCAGTGGCGTACTGGGTGAATCCGACTCCTCCGGACATGTATCCTCCGAGGTAGACCTGGTCGTAGACCGCGGCACCGAGAGCGACAGCCTCGAGGGCCCCGCGTCCGGGGTCGTCGGGGTAGACACGGTCGGACTGAGCGATGTCGGCCATGTATCCGAAGGGTATTCCACCGGGCTCGTTGGGTCCCCTGGCGCGCCTTGCGGGCATCATGGTTCCCATGTTGAGGGACTGGTGCTTCGCGGAGTAAGCGAAGTCGGCGATGGCGGCCTCTCCTGCTGCGAGCTTGTAGGAGGAGATGAAGGCCATGGAAATCTGCATGGCGGCGTGCCTAGAGACAGTGGCTCCGTCCATGAGCCTTCCGACGATGGTCGGGACGCGGACGGCCTGCATCAGGGTCTTGCCGATGGCCTTCTTCAGCTGCTTAGCCTGGTCCTTGGGGAACAGCTTGTTGATGTCGATGACGAACCTCTTGTCGATCTCGTCGATGAGGTCGTCGTCTCCGGAGAACACCTTGACGTAGGAGTCCCAGACGAGAGCAGGGTTGATCTCGGCCATGTGCTCCTGAACGACGGCTCCGCCGGGCATGGTGTGGTTGACGGTCTCGAGGTACGCGTTGATGGTCTCAGGCGTGACCTCCTTTCCGAGCCTCCTCTCGATGGTCTGGTGGGGGCTGTCGAGTCCGACGAGGATGGTCCTCCTGATGTCGTCCCAGGCCTGCTGGATAGCGCAGTTGTTGACGCAGTGCAGGTCATCGGCCTCCGCGAAGATCTCGGTGTGGCTCAGCTGGTAGGGCATCCAGCTCCTCTGTCCGAGGGGGACTCCGATGTCCTCGTTGAGCATGGGAATGCCACGCTTCTTGGCAATCTCGTCCGCGGTCTTCTGGAACTCGACCTTGGACTTGGACTGCTTCCATCCACCATAGCAGTAGTACTTGGTGGTCATGTCGGTGGGCTCTTCCTTGAACTTCTTTCTGCATGCTTCCATGAACAGCTTCTCTTTTCCTGCCATGGTAATCACTCTCCCTTGACCTTCCACGGCTGGTAGCCGCCGAGGGTCCTAAGCTTGTGGATCCTGAGGCCGTACATGGTGACCTCTTTGTCGTCCTGCATCGCGACGCCGTCGGCCCTGAAGATGGTTGTCCTCTTCTTCAGGTCGGACATGGCAGCGGGCTTCCCGACGGAAATCTTCCTGTCGAGAGGAATGGCGACCTGGTCCTTGACGTAGACGACCTCTTTCTTCTTGTCGTCCCAGATGTACCTCTGCCAGCCGTCGAACATCAGGCCGTGCTCGTCGAGACGGCAGGCGTGTCCGTGAACGGTGGCTCCCCTGATCCCGGTGAGGGCGGGGTCGAAGGTCTCGTTGTCGATGAACTCCTTCGCCATCTGCTCGAGGTTCCTCTCACGGACCTCGATGATCTGCCTTCCGGACAGGGTACCGGTGTCGATTCCCCTGTACCTGGACAGGTACATCCACGCCCTCTGGTAGGGGGAGATGGGTGCGAAGTAGACGGAGTCGGTGAACTGGATGTACCTGACACGGTCTCCGTGCTTGGCTCCCTCGATGGGGACGACGAGCTTCCTGATGGGACAGTTGGGCTCCTTGCCCTCCTCTATGGGGGGGTGGATGGACTTGTACTCCTCTCCGGGGTTCCTGTGTCCCATGATTCTCACGACGTCGTCCATGGAGACGTCGCGCAGTTTCTTCAGTTTGACCTTCGGGTCCATGTATCTGCGCCTGTTCTTGGCAGGTGTGGTGGTACCCGGATAGAACTGCCTCTTGTATGCCATTTTATGCACTCCTGTAATCATGTAGAGTTGGTCTGTATTTCGAGTATCTTCCAACCTGGAGGGAGTATCCGTGCTCGATCGTGCTGTTGCACGCGGCCTTGATCTCCTCCAACTTGGCATCGAGCTCCGATTCGTCCTCGACTTCCAGTTCTATGTAGAACCCTCCGACGAGGTAGTGGAGTTCGAGCTCGCGTCCACCGACGTGGATAATCCTGCGCTCGGTGTGGTTGTTCGGTAGCCCCTTCCCCGGACCGTTGTTGATGGTCTTGGGCAGGCTCTCGCCGGTCATGTTGATCTGCCTGATGCCGACGATCGAATCGAGGGCGTTCAGGACCTTCTCCGTCGTCTCAGCGCTGAGAAGGCGGTTGGTGACGATCTGCACCTCGGGTAGAGGCACTCCGGCGTAATCCGCTGCGGGGGCTGAAGAACTCGACATGAGACACCTCAGATCTTCTTCTTGATTTTCTTGGCCTCTGCAGCGACGTACTGCATGGGCTGCCTGAACTCCTCGATGTCTCCGAAGACCTCTTTGAACAGGCCGGAAGTGGCCTCAGCAGAGAAGGTCTGGGTTCCACCGTCGAGACAGTTACCGGCGGTGACGGCGGGGATGAGAACTCCCTTGGCGTGCCTGGTAACGACGTGGTTTCCGTGGAACAGTCCAGGTCCGCCTCCACCGTAGATGGAGTGCGAGAAGAAGGACATACCGACTCCGACACCCTCCGCGCGACCGTAGTCGACACCGGGGAGACCGGACTCGTGCTCGAGCAGGTCGTTGTAGTACAGGATGGTACCGGGGACACCCTGGGCGGCCCTGGCGGCTCCGACGTTGACCATGATGGCTGCGACCATTCCGGTGGCGGCGTATGCGTTCCACAGGGGGAGGTCGTCGGTGGTGTACACCTTGTATCCGGACGGGAGGGTCTCTTTCGGGCGGATGACTCCGTCGTCGATGGCCCTGCCCATGAGGGACTCGATAACGGTTCCGACGGTTCCGGTCTTCCCGTTCTTCTTGACGAGGCTGTACAGCATGTTGTTGGCGTTGAGTCCCTGGTAGGCCAGGCTCAGGAGTCCGCCCCTCTCGAAGTTGCCGATGAGGTCGCCCATCTCGAAGGATCCGCACTGCTCGTAGATGGCGGAGAGGGCGGTTCCCTGCATGGCGTTCCTGTCGACCAGAGCGACGACGTGGTTGGCCATGATGTTCCTGAGGGCGAATCCGGCACCCTCGTTGTTCTGGGGAACCTCGAGGATGGACTTGACGTTGGCGCCCTGGAAGGTGATGGTCTGGGGGTATCTGCCCCAAACGGCGGCCTTGACCATGTTTGCCTTGTACATGGGGATGTCGAACATGTCGATGATGGCCTCGGTAGTGGCTGCAGCGACGGTGGTGAATCCGGTAGTGTATTCGACTCCGGCCTCCATCCTGACCTCGGGGACCACGGCGACCAGGTTCTTCCCACCGGTCTTGACCTTGACGACGGTTCCGTCGTCGTCGTAGACCCTGATGGTGTCCTCGATGACCTTGGCGAGTTTGTCGGCATTCTCGACGAGCGGGATGTCGATCTCTTTTCCCTGGATGATGACGCCTCCGCCGGTCATGCTTCCGGTCTTGAGAGCTTTCTCAATGCCGGCCAGGCTGACGGCGCACGTCCTCTTGGTCAGGGACACGATCTTCTTGATCGCGTTGTTGCGCAGCGGACTGATGGCTTCGAGCGGAACATCTTTTGCGATGCGCTTCCCGCAGTCGTCATACAGGTCGACTACGTCCTCGTATTTTGGCATTTCATACCTCCTTGTTCTATAGACGGCCCCTCTCGGGACCGCTTACCCCTTGCGGTCGGGACAACCCCCTCACGCGATATAAAGGGATTGGAAGAATGGTGATTTCGGCCTTAGCCAGCGGTATGGACGCATGGTTGGATGCGACGGGGGTTCCGCCGCGCCGTCGATTCCGGGCCCTCTTCCTTTATTTAACAGGTTCGCTGGTTACGGATGGATGCATACGCCTGGACAGAATTCAACATGTTTAGTAATACGGAAAAGGTTTGGGGTAGCACGCCGGCTCAGTCGCGCTTGGATTTCGGCATCACGAGCTCGGCGTACCTCTTGAGACGGTCGGCGAAGCCCGGGATCAGGGCGTAGGGGATTCCCACGGCCATCTCGTCGGCCGCCATGTCCGTCTTCTTCCTGCATCCGAAGCATCCCAGGGATATGTTCGGGGCGCCCGTCGCGACCGGAACGGCCACGATGTCCTCGCAGCAACATTGGAACGGGGATGTGGAGAACGATGCGCGGCCCCCCTTCTCGGCGGTCGAGAGGGGGACGATCCAGTAGCATCTCTCGGGTATGTCCTCGATGGTGACGACGTCCGGGACGAAGTCCGCGTCCTTCAGGGGGCAGACGACCTCGCCGATCGTCTCGAACGGCACGATGAGCCTGTCCGCGATCATCTTGGCCGCCGCCTCCTTGGAGTCGTGCATGCCGATCCCGGCGTGGAAATCGCCACTGGCGACCTTCTCGGGCGTGGGGGCCATGTTCAGCGCGGAGGCGCCGACCATGCAGTTCTCGCATGCCAGCGGGAGTTTGAACGACTCCCCCTTCCTGGCCCTGAAGATGGCCTGGCAGTGGCTGAGCTGGTTCACAGGTTCCTCGTATCCGGCGGGGAACTCCTCTCCCTTTTTCACCAGTTTGACCGCGACGGGCTCGCCCCTGAGCTTCAGGACGTCCCTGAGGACGGTCGCGTATTCCTTGTTCCTATCGAGGATCTCCGACATGGGTCGTCGGACCGGTGGCCGAGTACTTAAAGTCCGTACGGACGGGGGCAGAAGTTAAGGGATGTTTGGAAGGGAAGTTGGCCCGGAGGCCGTTTCCGTCAGCTCGAGGCCGACACGCCGATCGGGACAGCGTACGGGGTCGCGACCGGGGTTCCGGGGTCCTTCGGAACGTTTTCGGAGAGGTCGAAGAACGAATCGATCTCATCATCGGATTCCTCATCCTCCTCGGGTTCCTCCCAGAACACGTTGACGTAGACGAACGAGGCCACCAGGACGATGACGACGCCTGCGAGGAATGCGATGTTTACAGCATCGGTCTTGTCCATTTTCTCACCTTGCGCTGAGCGCTTTCAGGCACGCCTACATTTTACGGATTATATAAATTTTAGGCATATCTAAAATTATTTAGACGAGCAGAAATCAGTTGCTGATGAAATGATGGAGAAGGAAGGGGTTTCGGTCCTTCTTGCGAAGGCTCCGATCACTCGGAGATGCAGCTGGCGGGGCACTCGTCGATGCAAGCGCCGCAGTCAACGCACTTCGAGGCGTCGACGACCGCGATGTCCTCTACGGTCAGGGCGCCCTCGGGGCAGATGTCTACACACGCGCTGCAGGCGACGCAGTCGGATCCGTTGATTGTAACTGCCATGTATGTTACCTCTGGAACGGCGATTCTGGGTACAGTATTTAAACTGTGGTGAAAATGAATTAGGGAAGGCGAAAAGTCGCCGATATTCTGTAGGGACTCCTAATACATTCAGCTCTGCAGGCCAGCATATGCATTCATCCGATCATCTTGGCAATATCTGACGAAAAAAGGATTTAGCGTGTTTTAGGATATGCCTGAATCATTCTATCTGCGAGGATATCAGGTCCTCGACGATGTCCAGGAACCTCTCCTTCTGGTCGGCGGGGATCGTCGCCCCGGCGGCGATCGTGTGGCCTCCTCCGAATCCTCCGACGATCTCAGAAGCGGTCTTCATCACCGCGGACAGGTCCAGCCCCCTGTCGACCAGGTCCCGGTTGGCCCTGGCGGACACCTTCACGCCGTCGTCTGAATCGGCGAATGCGATGATCGGGACGTTGCGCCTGCAGTCCGCGGACGAGAGCATCATCCCCGCCACTATGCCGACCACCGTCTCCCGTATGTCCGAGCCGGCGTCGAACCATTGCACGAACCTCCTCTCGCGGAGCAGGTGGTTCTCGCGGATGTAGTTCAGCGCGGCGGAGATGTGCTTCCTGTGCTCGGCGCGGTTGTCCTCCGCCGTCTTCAGCGCTTCCACGTCCCCGTGGCACACCCTCAATCCGGTCGGCGCGTCGTCGTAGCGTCCGCAGGAGTTCAGGATCGTGGCGAACTCCTTCGCATCCCCGAGCCCGGTCCCGGGGCCGTACCTGGTGATGCGGTACATCTCCCCCACGGCCTTCCCGGCGTCGGAACCGAGGAGCTCCTCTATCCTCTCCACCGCCCTGTCGTGCTCCTCCGGGGTCAGGTCGCACCAGCAGCGCCATCTGTCCCCGTTCTTGGCCGGGATGCCCAGGGAGTCCAGGAGCTCGAAGCATCCCTTCGGATTGTCGCTAACCCCCGGGATGGAGGGGTCCGTGGCGTACTGGAGGTACTGGTTGATCGGTCTCGTGTACCTCCCGAAGTAGCGGAGGTCCTGTTCGGCGACCACGTCGCCGGAGGCGACGGCGTCGTTCAGCACGGTCCGGTTCAATCCCACCAGCATCTGGCGGCTGGAATCCTGGAAGTCCCCGACCGCTCCGACCACCCCGAGATACGCTAGGTCGGCGTTGGCGGGATCGATCTCCTTCGACAGGAGATAGGTCATCCCGGCTCCGCAGACCTCGAACGAGCCGTCGATGCCGTAGGTGTGGGGGTTGAGGTGCTGGATTCCGCCGAAGTTGTCCAGCCTGGTCTGCCGTCCCCTCCATTTTGGGTCGGGGACGTGGTGGTCGGTAATGACCAGTCCGTCCCTGTCGAATTCGGAGAGGTATCCGCTCCCGAGGTCGCAGATCCATACCACGTCCTCCGGGCTGGAGTTGACGCTCGCGACGACCTCCTCGGTGATCTTCTTCTCGAATCCGACGGTGTGCTCCTTGCCCATCCTGTCCAGGGTGATGTCCGCGATGGCTCCGGCGGATATGCCGTCGGCGTCGATGTGGGTGACCACCCGCACGCTCTCCGCATCGCGGAGGACTCTGGCGGCCGTACTCAGGTCCCTCTGGAGACGGCGGAGGTCACCAGACGAATCCCGCATGCTCCTTCACCAGTCTGCCGTAGATGGTCTCGGCGATGGTCTCCAGGTTCACGGTGTCCGCCCTGTTGTATTCGGTGAGGATGTCCAGGGCGTCGCGGTCCCCGTGCCTCCTCCACTGCTTCCACAGACGGACCGCGTCCGCCCCGTCCATCCCCTCGATGTCGTCGGCGCGGGTTATCCCCAGGTCGATCTCCAGGGGCTTCAGACCTCCCCTGTACCCGACCTTGCGGGATGCGAAGCGCAGGTCGTACTGCGGTATGTCGAAATCCACTTCGGGGAAGCTGTTCCTCAGCACGGGGACGTCGAAGCAACTGCCGTTGAAGGTCACAAGGAGCTTGGTCCCGTCCAGGGCGTCCGCGAGGGTTTCCGGGGACAGGTCGATGCCCTCGGTCAGGGTCACGGTCCCCTTCTTCGAATGGACGGTCACGACGGTCACCAGGGCGTCCCTGCTGAGCCCGTCGGTCTCTATATCCAGATATTTGGCGTCGTCCTTGAAGTCGCCGAAGAGCCTCCAATGTTCGCTCTTCGGGGTCATGTCCGCCAACGCTCCGCATTCGCCGTCGTCCAGGAGCTCGCAGGCCTGCATGAGCAAGGCGTCGCCCCTCTCCTTGGCCTCCGGCTTCATGGTGGACACCCTCTCGGACGAGATGAAGTCGTCCCAGGTCCGGACCCCGGATTCCCATATGGCCTTCTCCTTCTTCGCGCCCACCGAGGGCAGGAGCATGAACGTGTTGCGGATCACGTCGGGGGGATGGGGTCACGCATTAAAGACTGCGTCGGCAACGTTATCATGTCACGCGCAGTTGGTTCGTGCAAGCCGGCGGGACCTCCGTCGGGAGGTCCTCCAAATGTACAAGATGCTCCTGGTCAGCGACGATTCCGGATTCATGGTTCTTTCGCAGAAATTCATCCCGTTCGTGGATTCGTCCGCCAAGGTCATCCCCGAGGGCTCGGTGGATGCCGCCATGAAATGCATGGAGACCGACAGCATCGACGCGGTGGTCTTCGACCATACCGCCGGGAACGACGTACGCGACATGATCCGCGCCATGGACAGGTCCGGGAAGATGGTCCCCATCGTCCTCGTTTCGAAATCCGCGACCAAGGAGATCCTGGCCACGGCGGTGAACGAGTCGATCGCGGGTTTCGTCGACAGGAGCGTCGCCGAACCGTTGGAGTATTTCAAGGAGATCTGCCACCGCACCATCATCGCCGCCGAACGCAGCCGCGTGGGGGCGGACCGCAACGTAAACGAGAGGCGTCTGGAGGCCATGGTCCGCATGGCGAAGATGAATGACAGGGACTTCTCGGACATCGTCAACTACGCGCTGGAGACCGCCGTCGACCTGACAAAGAGCGAAGCGGGATTCGTCGCCAGCTACGACAGGGACCGCAGGGTCCTGAGGATGCTGGCCTGGTCGAAGGGCGCTATGAAGCGTTGCGACATGACCAACTATCCGGTCGAGTTCCCGTTGGACACCACGGGCGTGTGGGGGGAGCCCATACGCACCGGGAAATCCATAGTCATCAATAATTACGAGGGGGATCGCAGGCTTCTGAAGAAAGGTGTCCCCGAGGGTCACATGCGCCTGAGCCGTCTGCTCATGGTCCCGCTGTTCGGGGATGACGAGGGGATCGTGGGGACTGCGGGCGTCGCCAACAAGGTCGACGAGTACACCGCATCGGACGAGACGCAGCTCAATTTGCTGATGGGCGAGATGTTCTCGACTTTCGCGAAGCGCGAGGAGTTGAAGAGGGCGACCGCCCCGGCCCAGGTCGTCCGCGAGCTGACCGACGTGGGGACCACCGGGGTGGCGTTTATCACGATAGACCTGGATCTCGCGTTCTTGAACAGGATCGGGACGGTGATACTCGGCATCGATCAGTCTAAGCAGCTCCCCGTTGCGGCCGATCAGGTGGATACGGCGCAGATGCAGACCATCCTCGATCTTGTGAACCGCCTGCGCACCCACGGGGGCCCGTCCCAGAAGGGGGCGGTCGCCGCCAGGGTCGGGGAGCGCAACAGGAACTATTCGATTACGGTGTACAGCACGGCCGGGCTCGGCGACATGCATCCGGGGTTCACCGTGTTCATGGAGGATGTCACCGACCTGAAGAGGATGGACGAGACGGCCACCCGTGTGAAGGAGCACGTCGCCATCCTGGAGGGGCCGGTTCTGGACAGCCTCTCCCATTCCCGCAAGCATCTGGACGACGTCTGCGGGAAGATGTCCGGGGAGGACAGGGATGCTGTCGAGAGGGTCTGCGAGACGATATCGTTCATGTCCGATTACCGCAACGTGGGCCTGATGCCCCCCATATGGATCGACCTCGAGGATGCGGTGCGCACCGCGAGGAACAAATCCCTGTCCGCCGACATGAACGTCAACGTCCGTACCAACGGGATCAAGGTCCTGGCGGACCCCGCGTTCCCGGCGGTGTTCAGGCATCTCTTCCAGAACACGGTGGACCACGGCGGTTACGCCACCGAGGTGGACATCAGGTGCAGCATCAAGGACGGGAGCCTCACGATCGTCTACGAGGACAACGGTTCGGGGATGGATCCCCGGATCAGGGACAGGGTTTTCGACTTGGTCTACGACGGAAAATTCGGGATGTTCCTCGTCTACAACATCGTGTCCATGTCGGGATTCTCGATTCGCTGCCCGGAGTCCTCCAAGGGGGCCGTTTTCGAAATAACCGTCCCTCCTGTGAAGTACTCGCTGGGATGAGAACGGGCGGGGACGTCCGGCCGCCGTCACGGCGAGTTCGATCTCCATGAGGCATTCCTGGCCCGAGTCCCCGAAGCGGAACGTCTTGTCCCTGCGGTCGCAGGTGACCGTGACGTCCTCCGCCCCGCCCTCGGCGACCGCCTGGGAGACGTACGCTCTGGCGCGCCTTTCCGAATCCTCCAAGGCCGCGTCGAGGTCGTCGTAGTCGAACTTTCCCAGCTTGGAGAACCCCTGGAACTTCTTCTCCGACCCGATGGATTCCGGACGGACCAGGACGGTCACCGTCTCCGATACCGACGACGATATGGCGCCGATGGCGTTGCCGACGTCCGAATCCTCGTGGATCATGACATCGGTCCCGAACACCTCGCCGACCCACGGCATGTACGCTCTCACCGGGGCACCGATCCCGATGATCGGCTTCGTCACCCTGACGGAGCAGGCGTAATCCCTGCCCGCTCTCCCGGATATCGCCTTCGCCAGGAGGTCCTCCCCGGCCCTGCCGAGGTCCATGGAACCCGTCTCCTCGGACAGGAGCTCCTTCATCAGTTCGGTGCAGAGCTTGGTCTTGATCATGTCCTTGCACGTTTCGAGGAACGCGCCCGTCTCCATCCCCGCGCCTCTGGCGAGATAGCCTGCGACTATCGAGGAGGCGCCGGCGTCGTATTCGGTGTAATCGCCGGATGCGTGCAGGACGTCGGTGGGGGTGAAACCGATCCTCTGGATCAGCCCCAGCCCCTCGAGCCTGCGTACCCCCAGGGTGAACGGATGGACCCCCAGGGCCTCGCCGGCCTTCTCGAGGGTCATGGGCTCCCCGGATAGCGCCTCCAGTAGCCTGATCTCCAGGGGGGAGAAGTCCCTGTCCGTCTTCGGGACCCGGAGGGTCCTGAAGAACTCCGAACCGAGGACCACCGTGTCCTCGTTCTGCATGGCGAACATCCGGGGGGTTTCGTTCTCGAGTCCCGAGATCGCCTCGGCCACGGACGGCCATTGCTTCGCGGCGAAGCACACCGGGCAGACCCTCAGGGATGTGAGCTTCACGTCCCTTCCGAGAACCAGGATGCGGCTGTCCCCGCCGATCCCGGAGGTCGATATCTCGGCGGCCATGACCCTCGTGCGGGTGCCTCCTATGGTGGCCCCCTCGGGTTCCAGCCTCGGTCTCCCGTCGCGGAGGATCCCGATGTCCGTGGTGGTCCCGCCCATGTCCATGACTATGGCGTCCTTCATGCCGGTCATGCGCATGGCCCCTATGAGGCTCGCCGCGGGTCCAGACATCACGGTCTCCACGGGTTTCCTCCTGGCCTCCGCCTCGCCCATCATGGAGCCGTCGCCACGGACCATCATCAGAGGTGCGACGATGCCGTACTCGGACATGACCTTCTTCACCGATTCCATCAGGTCGGCGATCACGGGTATCAGGCGGGCGTTCATCACGCAGGTGACCGCCCTCTCGCTGAATCCGAGTCCGGAGGACAGGTCGTGACCGCACACCGCGGGCACCCCGAGGATGGTCTCCACCATGTCGCGGACGCGGTCCTCGTGCTCCGGGTTGCGGACGGCGAGGTATCCGGCGACGGCCACGCCGTCCACCCTGCCTTCGACCGACCTGAGGAAATCCTCCGCGGCCTTCTCGTCGAGCGGCTCGGTCTCCGTACCCTTCAGGTCGTGCTGCCCCGATATCCTGATGTGGAAGTCGGCAGGATAGGGGGATTCGTAGTCGCATCCTATGCAGACTAGGGCGACCCTCGCGCCCTTCCCCTCGACGATCGAGTTCGTAGCGAGGGTGGATGACAGCGAGACCACGCCGACCCCTCTCAGGTATCCGGGTTCCATCATCCCGATCGCTCTGCGTATCCCGATGCAGAGGTCCTCGCGCGTCGTGGGCGACTTGGCCTTGCAGAGGACCTTTCCCTCGTCGAGATCCATTATCACGGCATCGGTGAACGTGCCGCCTGTATCGAGTCCGAGACCTATTCTCATCGGAAAGCCTCCTGTTGGAATGGGTTGCGGGTCGGGTGGCCCGAGGGGATCGTATCCGGGGCCGCCCTCCCCTGTGGTTTGGAGGAAACAGAGAAACGGTTTCGATAAGGCGTTTCCGACCTCGGCGTCTCGTGGAGACCACGCCGAGGCCGTCGTTGCGTTTGGTGATGATGCCGCCCATGTGGTCCGCGAGGGTCCTCTCCTGGATCTTCCCGAATACGTCGGATGATGATTCGATCGGGAACTCGCAGTCGCATTTGGCGCACCTTACCTTGGGGCATCCGAGGGACGCCTCGGAGCACCCTTGGCAGGCGAACGTCCTCGCGTATACGAGCGAGAACGTGAACCCGCACCTGGGGCAGGTGAGGCTCTTCCTCACGGATGCCGTGGTGTTGTTAGAGAACCCGTAGGTCCTCATGGCATCGAAGTAGGACGACATCTCCGATCAGCTCACTCCATCCTTCCATATTGGTGGGTGGCGTCCATGACGGCCGTCACGTTCTCGAGCTTGCACTCGAGGTCCGGGGGCACCTCGCATCCGGATGCCACGGCGAAGTGGGAGTTGAGTCCGCGCTTGCACAGCGCCGTCTTCGCTTCCTGGCACAGGTCCTTCGTGGTGTTCGTGATCTGCTCGACGGAAGCCCTCATGAACATCTGCGGGTCGATGTTCCCGAAGATGGTGCACTTGTCGGCGTATCCTCCCTCGACGACCTTCGTCATGTTGAGGCTCTCGGGCACCAGCGGGTAGTATGCCAGCGAGTAGACGTCCACTCCGAACTTCTTGATCTGGGTGTCGAGGTGCGGCATGTCGGCGCAGTTGTGGATACCGAGTCCGAGCCCGGCCTTCCTCGTTGCCTCGTTGGTGGCCTTCGCGTACTTGTTGCCCTCGAACTCGCCGTACTCGGCGTCCCCGAGGACGGAGTAGTTGGCCCACAGGTAGTCCCAGCACATCCCCTGCACTCCGGTCTCACCGATCTTCTCCACGGCGTTGCAGCACATCTTCGTGGTCTGCTCCAGGGCCTTGTGGATCGGTGCTGGGTCGGTGAACATGTCCATGAACAGCCTCTCGGCGCCGGTGGCCTGGGACAGCGTGAGGAGGGGTCCCTCCAGGAACGCGATGACGAAGCTCTTGTCCTTCAGCTGGGGTGCGACCAGCTTGTTCATCTCGATCAGGTGTCCCGTGCGGCCCTTGGTCACATCGGGGGCGACTATCTTTTCATAGTCCTCCATGTCGTGGATGATGTGGCCGTCGACGAACGGGGTGTTCTCGGAGTCGAGCCTGACGTTGGCCCCGAGGTCGTGGGCGGTGACGGACAGGTCCTCGAGGGTGACGGTGAAAGGGAACTTCCACTTGTTGTACCCCTCGACGAAGGACTGGGCGCACTTGTTGGCGTCGGTGGCCCAATCGCGGTACGTCACGGTTCCGGGGAGCAGCCTCCTCTGGAGGCCGCAGACCAGCGGGTATGCGGCGAACTCGTCCACCTTCTCGTTGGCGAGGGTGGCGAGCGCTCTCTCGTAGGGTGTCATCGGTGCCATCTCAGTTCGCCTTCAGCCAGTTGATGCAGTCCTGCGCGTTGTTGTCCCTGTGGTCCGCTCCGATCTCCTCCGCGAACGAGGGGGATGTGGGGGGTCCGCCGATGGTGACGGTGCAGTTGGAGCGGGATCCGTTCTCCTTCAGGAGGCTGATGATCTCGGGCATCCTGTCCATGGTGGGGGTCATCAGCGTGGACATGCACAGCACGTCGATCCCGTTGTCCTTCACATGGCTGGCTACGTTGGCGGAGGGGATGTCCTTGCCGAGGTCGGTGACCATGTATCCGCCGGCAGTCAGCATCGTCTTGACGATGTTCTTGCCGATGTCGTGCACATCTCCTTCGACGACGACGGTCGCGGCCTTCTTGGCATCCGCGAGCTCCTCCTGGGGTATGGCCGGGAGGAGGATGTCGAGTCCGCAGTAGAGGCACCTGGCGGAGACCAGGACCTGGGGCAGGTACACCTTGTGCTCCGCGTACTTCTCTCCGACGACCGACATTCCCTTGACGAGTCCCTCGTTGATTGCTTCGACGGGGTTGACTCCTTCTGCGAGCGCGGCCTCGGCGGCGCTCTTCGCGATATCTGCCTTGCAGTTCACGACCGCGTTGGCGAGATCCTCGAGTATCTGTTCCTTGCTCATTTGCTATTCCTCCTTTGGGGCGTATCTGCGCCCCGTTCTCCCGTCTCCGGGTTGTTTCAATCATCCTGGTGTTGGATATTTAATGGTTGATTGTGGATGGATGGAAAATCCATCTATTTTTTTACGAATTACTAAATTTTTAGTAAGATAGTATTTAAAGAACGGGTTAAACGAAACTTAAAATCGACTTTTTAGCGTTAAATGTAGTTGGATGCATGTACATTCTGTCGAGAGGGTCCATTTTTTCTAGAAACCAAGTATATGAATATTCCCTTATTCAATCGGCCTTCCTTTATAGGGACCTTAGAGAAGTGCATGAAGCGTCCGTCCAGAGCCGCAGAGGATCCGCTCCCGGGAATGTCGGGAGGCTAGATGTTCGCGATCCGGACCGTCGCGGTCGTCTGCCGACAAGCGTCTCCGCAGGCAGTCGGAGAAAGTTGCAGAAAGCGTCGAAACCGGTTCCCTGCAATGTTGGAAAAATGAAAACAGATCGAATGTGCCAGACTTACGTTTTCCACCCATCCAACAATCATTATTGTTGTTAATTCCATCTCTGGTAGCGTCGTCCTCTTTAAGGTCCGGGACCGTTTCCCGGAGTATCGATGAGATGCACATACTGCGGGAAGGATATCCCATCGCTGTACCCGTTTTCGATGTGTCCCACCTGCGGGCAGCCTATCGACGGCCCCGCTGTCGTCTCCCCCGTCGCGGGAGTGCGCGCAAACTGACCGGGATGACCCGCCCTTTTCCAAGGGTGGCGACCCAATTCCTTAATCCCCGTTCCGCATCCGGCGTGACAGAACATGAGAACCCTCGAGATACGCCCCGGCGTCCGTATTTCCAATGATAAGTGCCTCATACTCGACGAAGGGCCGACCGTGGTCATCGGCGACCTCCATCTCGGGTACGAGCGGGCGTTGGAGCAGGACGGGATGTATCTCCCCCGGATCAACACGGATTCCATCCGCGACGCCCTCAACGACATCCTCGGAACGTACGAGCCCAAGCGCGTGGTCCTCCTGGGGGACGTGAAGCACGACTTCCGTCGCGCCGGCAGGGAGGAGAGCGAGCAGGTCAGGGGGATCGTGGAGATGATCTCCGAGGACGCCCAGGTGGTCGTGGTCAAGGGGAACCACGACAACTACATCCAGAATATAATCGCGGACACGGGCATAATGGCCGTGGACCACATCGACATCATGGGCTACAGGCTGGAGCACGGTCACGAGGATTCCGGGAAGCGCCCCGTGATCATCGGCCACGAGCACCCGTCCGTGAGGATCCCGGGGGCGGTCGGCGGCGGTCTGAAGATGCTCTGCTTCGTCCATGCGGAGAAGGAGGGCGTCATAGTCATCCCGCCGTTCAGCCCGTTCTCCTCGGGCAACGACCTAGTGGCGGACGAGGAGTGCGTCATGGCCCCCGCACTGAAGGCTGCGGACTACTCCGAAGCGAGGATCTACGGGGTCACTGATATGGGGCTCATGGACCTCGGGACGCTCAGGAGCCTCTCCGACATCAAGGTGCGAGTTGGAATATACATCCATCTTCACACTTCTGCTACTGGCAGTCCGCCGGGCTGGATACGCGCGGACATTAATTACAAGGAAAATCCGTATAGTTTAAGAAGGGTGAAACGATACTGCGGGTCAGGAGAACTTATCATGACAATGACTCCTAGAGAGAGAGTACTCGCAGCAATGAATCACGAGTCCCTGGACAGGCCCCCCGTGGCGATTTTCACCCAGTCCGCTACCCTCGGACAGATGGAAGCCGTCGGCGCCGCCTGGCCCGAGGCCCACAAGGACGCCAACCTCATGGCGAAACTCGGATGCGCCCAGGCCGACGTGCAGGGCTTCGAGTGCGTCAGGGCTCCTTTCTGCCTGACCGCCGAGACCGAGACTCTGGGCGCCCGCGTCCAGGTCGACAAGAAGGACGCCGCCCCCATGATCAAGGAGCACCCCTTCCACTTCGACCCCATGATGGGAGAGTACCAGGACCCCGCCGACATGATGCCCGTCGAGGACTTCCTCAAGTCCGGAAGGGTCGCCGTCGCCCTCGAGGCCATGGGAATCATGCAGAAGTCCCACGGCGAGAACTACTGCATCGTCGCCGGGAACACCGGACCGTTCACCCTCACCGGAAACCTCGTCAACACCGAGAACCTCGTCTTCGGCATGATGATGGCCCCCGAGGAGGTCGACAAGTGGGTCAACGCAGTCAACCCCTATGTCACCGCCTACACCCACGCCCTGATGGACGCCGGTGCGGACATCGTTCAGAGCTCCGAGCCTTCCGGATCCACCGACATGCTCGCTCCCGACATGTTCGAGGAGGCTGCTGGAAAGCACGTCAAGACCGCTCTCAAGCCCAAGGACGGCAAGTACACCGTCCTCCACATCTGCGGAGACACCCTGCCCATCCTGGAGCAGATGGTCGCCACCGGAGTCACCGGAATCTCCATCGAGGAGAAGGTCAAGCCCGAGGACGCAGCCGCCAAGGTCGGTGGAAAGACCGTCCTCGTCGGAAACGTCGGATCCGTCAGGCCCCTGTTCCAGGGAACCCCTGAGGAGGTCAAGGAGGCCGCTCTGCGCTCCGCCAACGCCGGATTCAATGTCCTCTCGTCCGGATGCGGAATCGCCGTCGCCACTCCCGACGCCAACATGGACGCCCTCGTCGCCGCCATCAAGGGAATGGCTTGAAGCCTGACCCGTCGGGATAAACAAACCACTTCCCGCCCTTCGGGGCGGGATCCCATTTCTCCATTAGTTCTTTGAGCAAGCCCCCTTCTGCGGGATACTTCGGCATAGGGTCCCCCGTCGGGGAGTTCGTGAGAAGGAAGACGTCCCCGTCGCCGGGGACTGTTTACGGACTGCGTTTCACTGGTCCTTCATCAGGGTGTACAGGACGGCCTTCTGGGCGTGGAGCCTGTTCTCGGCCTGGTCGAAGATGACGCTCTGGGGCCCGTCTATGACCTCGGCGGTGATCTCCTGTCCCCTGTGGGCGGGGAGGCAGTGCATGACGATGCAGGTGGGCTTAGCCAGCTTCAGGAGGTCGGAGTTGATCTGGTAGTCTTTGAACAGCTTTATGGCCTCCTCTACGGGGGTCGAGTCGCCCATGGACACCCAGGTGTCCGTGTACAGGACGTCGGCGTCGATGCAGGCCTCCTTGGGCTCATGGGACGCGATGATCTTGGAGCCGTTCTTCTCGGCGATCTTGGACGCCCTCAGCATGATCTCCGCGTTGGGCATGCGGACCGCGGGGCAGCAGGCGACCATGTCGATCCCCATGATGGCGCAGGCGTACAGGAGGGAGTTGCAGACGTTGTTGCCGTCCCCCAGGTACACGAGCTTCTTCCCGCGGAACCCTCCGAGCTTCTCCTTGATGGTGACCATGTCCGCCAGGGCCTGGCAGGGGTGCTCCAGGTTGTCGAGTCCGCTGATGACCGGGACGGTGGCGTACTCGCCGAACTTGTCCATCATCTTGTAGTCGAACGCGCGGTACATGATGCCGTGGACGAACCTGCTCATGACGCGGGCGGTGTCCTCGACGGTCTCGCTGTGCACTCCCATCTGCATCTTGGATTCGTCGATGTAGAGCGCATGCCCTCCGAGCTCGGTGATCGCGACGTCGAACGAGATCCTCGTACGGGTGCTGGGCTTTTCGAACATCATCGCGAGCGTCTTTCCCTTGAGGGGGTCGCCGTGGTGGCCGCGCTCGGCTTTCAGCTTGATAGCAAGTTCGACGAGGTCGGGCCATTCGGCCTCCATGTCGGAAACGGAGATGAGATCTCTCTTCGCCATGCTCCCGCATGACCGCGAAAGTAGATAATTCTGTCAGGACCCAGGGGGTCATCTCTTGACGATGATGCACACGACGTCCTGGTCCGCGACGACGTGCTCCATCCCGACGGTCTGGCCGGGGAACTTGGCGCTCTTCCCCCAGATCATGGCGTAGCGGAAGTTGTTCTTGAAGTCGCGGTGGATCAGCTCGCACACGTCGCCGATGGTGTTCCCCCTCTTGACGATCAGGGGGATGTCCATATCGGCCTCCTGGCCCTGGGGCTTGAGGTAGATGCGGATCATGTCGATCGTGTCGTAGAGGGCCTGCTGGAGGTCCTTGATGCCCTGTCCGGTCGCCGCGGATATGGGGATGCAGCGGTAGTCTCTGTGCAGGTCCAGCGCGGCCTCGAGCTCCCCCGGCTTGGCGAGGTCCACCTTGTTGATGGCCATGATCGCCTTGATGTAGACGCGGTTGCCGGCGAGCACGTCGAGCATCTGCTCGACGTTGATGTCCTCGCGCACCACGACGGTCGCGTTGATGTGGCCGTAGGCCGCGGTCATGTCCTTGATGGTGTCCACGTCGATCTTTGTGAGCTTCAGCGTGGGTTTGACCTGGATCCCGCCGTGGTCGGAGTGGGTGATGACCACGTCCGGCTTCTTCTGGTTCAGACGGATGGCGGCGTTGTACAGCTCCCTGAACAGGACGTCCATCTTGGGGTTGAAGACGTCGCACACAAGAAGGATGACATCCGCGGACCTGGCCGCGGCGATGACCTCCCTTCCGCGCCCCTTCCCGCGGGACGCGTCCTTGATCAGACCGGGCATGTCCAGGATCTGGATCTTGGCGTGGTTGTAGAGCATGATCCCGGGGACGACGTCGAGGGTGGTGAAGTGGTACGCCCCGACCTCGGATTTGGCGCCTGTGAGCTGGTTCAGGAGGGTGGACTTACCGACGGACGGGAAACCGACCAGGGCGACGGTGGCGTTCCCCGCCTTCTTGACGTAGAATCCCTTGGTCGGTCCTTTGGAGGAACGGCGCTTCTCCTCCTCCATGGCGAGCTTGGCGATCTTGGCCTTCAGTTTACCGATGTGGGCCTCCGTCGCCTTGTTGTACTTCGTCTTGGAGATCTCGTTCTCCAGTTCCTGAATCTGCTCCTCGATCGTCGCCATTACGCCCACCCATCCTCGGATTCGTATTTGGGGATTTGCTCAGAGTCCAGCGCTCAGATGCATGCCGATGCATCTCTCGAACTGTGCGACAGGAACATTGGCATTGCCTCCGTTCATCGCCTGCAGGAATGCGGATGCGGCATCCGCCATGGCCTGCGACGGTCCGAGGGCCACCAGACGGTCCTCCAGTTCCCCGAGGTCGCCGGTCATGGCGGCCGCATCGGAGACCGCGGAGTACATCGCCTCGTCGAAGCGCTCGGACGTTCTCCTCATCCTCTTCACGTCCTTCGCATACCCAGGATCCTCCGGTTCCATCTGGTCGAGCAGGTCCAGGAGGACGTCGCACTGTTCGACGTACTCCTCGAGCATATCGCCGACATCCGACGGGCGGGGGTTCGCGCACATGTATTCCGCCAGGAGGACGGACAGGGACTTGGCCATGTTGACGCAGTCCGACGGGGACTCGATGACGGTCAGGGATTTGCATAGCCCGTCGAAGACCGATTCGATCATGGGCACCACCTCGGTGCTAGGCTCGTTCTCGACGGTGAGGAGGCCGGCCATGCGGGCCAGCCCCCCGTTGTAGGGTTTCCCTTCGTACACGGTCCTGAAGACCCATCTGATGGCGCATTCGGCCATGGAGTCCTTCAGCTGCACGACGGTGTCGGCGTCCTGGCCGGCGAGGGCCTCGGAGAACGCGCGGCAGGACCCGTCGATGTCGTCCTCCTTGAGGAGGGCCACCGCCTCCTCGATCTGGGGAGGGTAGGATTCGGGGACGTCCCCGGTGCCGTTGATCACGACGTCGACGAGCTCGGCGGACTGGGGGTCGAGGCATTCGGCGTCGGTCTCGGAGGCGTCGATCCCGACGCCGCAGTACATGCAGTGCCCGAAGCCGTCGGTCTCGTCCATGAGTATCCTGCGCCCGCATCCGGGGCATGTCAGAACGATGAAGGTCATCGGCTGTCCATAGATGGAACCCCTATATGAGCGGGATGTTCGTGGTACAGCGCAGAAAGTCTAAAATGAGCGCGCGTATGCGAAGCCGATGAATGAGATCGCCGAAGGCAGGAAGCCGTTCTTCGAGGGACTCCGCGAAGACTACAAGGCCCTGTCCACGAAACAGGTCATCGCCGTCATAGCGGCGATCGCCCTAGCGCTCATCCTCGAGGTTCTGGGGGTGTCCGGAACCTGTTGCGTCGGATTCCTCATCGTGGCCGTCGTGCTGTACATGATCCCCCATTTCCTGGGCGTCATGTCCGTCAGGATCAAGGCCATGGTCGGAGTGGTTTTCATCGTCGTCGCCATGCTCGTGGGGACGTTCGCGTACACCGGCGTCAGCCAGGACTACCAGTCCCTGATAGAGGATGATCAGAACACCGTCAGGAATCTCGACATGGTCTACGACGAGGGGGCCGGGAAGTACACCCTGAACTTCGAGGTCCAGCCCGCCGATCTCGAGACCGGGAGCTCCTGGTACGTGAAGCTCTCCTACGGCGATATCACCAGGATATCGTTCGGGCTCATCGGATACAGCGGATTGAGCGACGTGCGGATAGAGTCCGCCGATCTGGATAAGCTGTCCGACGGATGGTACAGAGGGGGCACGGGCCTCGACCTGTCCAAGGGCGAATTCGAGTATCTCAAGCTGGTGATCATGCAGACTTCGGATTCCGGCGACAAGACCCTGTCTGGATACGTGTTCACCTACGACTCCGGGCTGTCTACCGGGGACGAGATCAAGATGTGCGCCGTCGGCGCGGGGATATCGGTCGGGCTCGTCGCCCTGATCTTCTACATCATCCTCATCTTCTCATCCCTGATGAGGAACAGCGCCGAGAAGTCCCGTTCCAAGATGGAGGCCGAGGGGAGGCTCTACCCCAAGGGATACGGGCTCTGCAAGAAGTGCGGGGCCACCGTCCTGCCCGGAGAGGTCGTCTGCAGGAAGTGCGGCGAGTACATCGAGGTGCCCGAGGAGATGAAGCCGAAGAAGGCCGACTTTTTCGTGTGCTCCGAGTGCGGTGCCGAGGTGCCCTCGGACGCCGAGGTCTGCCCCAAGTGCGGGACGAAGTTCGACGAGGAGGAGGAGACGGAGGTCGAGCATCCCGACGGAACCGTGGATGTGACCGACGAGACGTCGCCCTGCCCCCACTGCGGGGAGCAGATCCCTTCGAACGCCGACTGGTGCCCCAAGTGCGGGAAGAAGGTCAAGGAGTGAGAGCTCCGGAAACGCCTTACGGGCGCAAGCCCGGAAACCCCATATTCCGAAAGAACTGGAAGCCGGGAGGAGGCTCCTCCCAGTAAAAGAGCGGGGGCCGGAGCCCCCTTGGGATCACTTCTTCCTCTTGCGGAAGGTGACCTTGGAATCCTTCATGTTGACGACGGCGTCCTCGAGCTTCTTGATGAGGTCCCCGGCGGTCTTGGTCAGATCCCAGCCGACCTCCTTGCCCAGGATGGCGGTGCCGTTGATGAACAGCCTGGCGCTGATGCTGTACTTCGGGTTGCCTCCGACGTCGTTGTACCTGGACACGTGCATCGTCAGGGACTCGGGCTTGTAGATCTTGGAGACCTTCTTCACCATGTCCTCGATGTCCGCGTAGATGGCGTCGGTCGCATCCTTCTCGTTGTCTTCCAGACCGCTGATCTGCACGAACATCATGTCCCTCTCGCGGCATGCGGAGAGCAGTTCGATGATGTCGTACTCGGTGATCACACCGACGAGCTCCTTCCCTTCCATCACCGGGAGGGTGGAGATCCCGTTCTCGGCCATGATGTCGACCGCGGTGGCGATGTTGTCGTCCCAGTCCACGGTCTTCACCGACGTCAGGGCGATGGACTCGACCGTAATCTGGGATCTGGAGCTCTTCTCCAGGTCGCCGATGGTCTTGTTGTCCTTCTTCCAGTTGTTGTCGATGATCTCCCTCATTCCGACTATGCCGACCAGGCCGTTCGCCTCGTCGACCACCGGTATGGTCCTGTAGTCCTCGCGTATCATGAGGTCCAGCGCGTCGTCCATGAGGTCGTTGGCCTTCACGGATTCCACAGGGTTGCTCATGATCTCCCAGACCTTGATCTCCTTCAGGGCCTTGATGTCCCTGACGACCTCGATCAGTCTGTTCCTCTCGATTATGCCCGTGACCTTCTTCCCGGTCAGGACGGGGAGCTGCCTGCTGTTCGTCGAGACCATCATCTCGGCGATCTTGGTGATCTCCATGCTGTTGGAGACGGTGGGGAGGCCCTTGACGAAGCCCTTGGCCTTCGCGTCGAGGGTCACGCTCTTCTTCCTGAGGATCGATGCGTAACTCACCATTCCGGAGTATTCCCCGCCGTCCACGACGGGAATGTCCTGGTATTTGGTCTCCTTCATGACCGCAAGCACGTCGGCGATGCGGTCCTCCGATGAGACCGTGGGGAATTCGGCAGACATGATGTTCTGGACAGATATGCCGTCGATCTGCGATCTCAGCATGGCCAGCTTCTTCAGGTCTTCTAGGTCTTTTACGCCCAATTTTACACCTCTGGATGAATGATGGCAACGCTTTACATATAACAGGTTGCATCGGAATTGCGAATCCAGCAAAACTGTCCACGAATCCCGCCAATGGAAGCCAGGATGCGTGTCGAAAATAGGAAAAGGTTTGATGGAGTCTGCGAGGTGTTAAATACCTCACAGCTCCGAGAAAGGCATGCCTGCGATGAGCCTGTCCACCACGGTCGGCACATCCTCGATGGGGATGCGCTTCTGATCCTTGGAGTCCCTGTCCCTGATGGTGACGGTGCCCTCCTTCTCCCCTCCGGGGAGCCCCTCGTAATCGACGGTGACGCACCACGGGGTGCCGACCTCGTCCATGCGGGCGTATCTCTTCCCGATGGTCCCGGAGCCGTCGTAGTACGCTTCGACGCGGTGGGAGTGGACCTTCTCGTAGATCGAGCGGGCCACGTCGTCCAGGCCGTCCTTCTCCATCAGCGGGAAGACGCCCAGCTTGATCGGGGCGACCTCTGGCTTGAGTCTGAGGACCGTGTAGTCCTCCTTGTCGTCGTGGGAGTAGGAGTGCTCCAGAACGGTGTAGAAGATCCTGTCCAGTCCGTGGGACGGCTCGATGACATGGGGCACAACGCGGTCCCCCGCGACCTTCTCCTTCACCTTGGCGACCTCGAAGAACCTGTCGTCGAGGACGATCTCCTCCCCGTCGACGGTCACCGTGAGCTTGCCGTCCTTCACGTCCGCGGGGGTCTTGTTCTCCATGGCGGCGGCGATTTCTTTGGCCTTGCCCTTGAACTCGGGTCCCAGGGCCTTGTGCTTGGCGCGGACCTTGTCGACCTCCATCTCCCTGGGCTCGTCGAACCTCTTGAAGTGGGTCAGGTCGGCGCCGGAGTACTCGGCGTGGCGGGACAGGTCCCAGCATCCCCTGTCGGCGATGCCGGTGATCTCCGTCCATCCGTAGGACAGCAGCGCCTCGGCGTCCCAGCAGTCCGCCGCGTAGTGCGCCATCTCGTCCTTGTCGTGCTGCCTGAACCTGAGCCTCTTCGGGTCCACTCCGAGCCTCACGAGGAGCTGCCTGGTGGTGTACACGAAGTAGGCGAGAACGCGGTTGGCGATGATGCCGTCCTCCACCGCCTTGCCGACGGTGGTGGTGATCATGCCGACCCCGGTGTTGGGCACCAGGTCGATGGTCTCGTTCTCGATGTCCTTGAACCTGGGCCAGTCCTTGTCCTCGGGGTCGACGAAGAGCTCGACCTCCATCATGTTGAACTCCCTCATGCGGATCATGCCCTGACGGGGCGCGATCTCGTTGCGGTATCCCCTGCCGGTCTGGATGACGCCCATGGGCATCTTCTCCCTGTTGTAGCGGTAGAGGTTCTGGTAGTTCACGAAGATCCCCTGGGCGGTCTCCGGCCTCATGTACCCGACGCGGTTGGAGCCCGGTCCGATGTTGGTCTTGAACATCAGGTTGAACTCGTCCACGGGGCCGAGGTCGCCCCCGCACTCGGGGCATTTCACGTTGTGGTCGACGAAGGCCTGCTCCAGCTCCTTCGGCCCGAGGACGTCGGCGTTCTCGAAGAACTCCTTGACCAGATGGTCCGCCCTGAACGGCGCCTGGCATTTGGTGCAGTAGGTGATGTAGTCGGAGAACTCGTCCACGTGCCCGGAGGCCTTGAAGACCTCCCTGGGGTTGACCGTCTCCGAATCGATCTCGATGAATCCCTCGCGTCCCTTGTATATGGCGCGCCAGACGTCGACTATGTTGTTCCTCAGGGAGCACCCGAGGGGGCCGTAGTCGTACATCCCCGCCACCCCTCCGTATATCTCGAAGGAGGGCCAGATGAACCCCCTGCGCTTGCAGAGGGACATCAGGTCGTTGGCGTTCGCGCCCGCATCGTTTCCATCAGTCATTTGGATCCCGTTATGGCGCAGATGACATCAACATCATAAATCATGCCCAGGAGCTCGTCCCTGTTCCCGTGGACGGGCACCTGCCCGTAGTCGTTGGAGATCATGGTCTTCGCCACCTCGGACAGGTTGGTCTTCTTGAACACAGAGTACGGGTTCCTGATCATGACGTCGCCGACCTTGTGGTCGTCGCTCCTGAACTTGTCCGTCGCGGAGTAGAACAGGGGCAGGACGTTCCTGGTGCCGGCCATGTTGCCGATGTCGGCGATGCCCAGCTCCTTCAGCGCCTCGGCGTCCTGGGCCTGGTCGCTGAACAGGTCCCTGTCGGTGAATATGCCGACGAGCTTGCCCGTGTCGTCCAGCACCGGGACTGCGGGCACGTCGCTGATCCTCATGGACGCCACGGTGTACGAGAGCGGCTCGCCCTCCCAGGCGGTGACGCAGGTGGTGCGGATGACGTCCTCGGCGGTCATGGGGGTCTTCATGTCCTTGACGAACTTCAGCAGGTCCGTCGGCGTGATGATGCCGATGAGCCTCCCGTCCTCGACGACGGGCAGCCTGTGGATCCTGCGGGTGCTGAAGACCGTGGCGGCCTCCTCGATGGGGGCGTCCGGGGAGATGGTTATGCAGCTCTTCTTCATGATGAGCGAGAGCTGCTCCTCCTCGAAGTTCCTGAACAGGTCCCTCCTGGAGACCACCCCCATGAGCTTCCCGTCGGATGCGCGGACGACCGGGAGTCCCGTGAGCCCGTTCCTGACCATTATGTTGATCGCGTCGGACCTGGATCCCGGGACCTCGACCACTATGGGGGCCGGCGACATGACGTCGGCTACGGTCTTCATCAGTTGGATGCCTCCGGGGCTCTTACCACCATGACGGGGCATTGGGATGCTCTGACGACCCTCTCGGCGACGCTCCCCATGAGGAGCTTGGACATGCCGGTCCTCCCCAGGGTTCCCATGACGATGATGTCGTAGTTCGGGGACTCGTCGAGGATGACCTTGACCGGGGTTCCCTCCTTCACGGACAGCTCCACCTCGACGCCCTCCTCGGCTCCGAGGTCGCGGACGAAGTCGACCGCCGCCTTCCCCTCCTTCTCGAGGGTGTTGTAGACGTTCATGACCGCCGTGTCCATGGGCATGTTGGTGAGGATGGTCTGGTCGAGCACGTAGAGGGCGGTGATCTTCCCTCCGGAGAGCTTCGCCAGCTCCATGGCCTTCCTGACCGCGGCCTTGGTGTATTCGCTGCCGTCGGTCGGCACGAGTATGTTCTTGAATGCCATTGTCGGAACCTCCTTCGTATCAGACGGATCCTGTCGGCCCTCATCAGGGCCTCCGACCCGCCGGAATCCGGCGAAGGGAGGACCGTGACGGGGCCCGGATCAGTTGGGTCTTGATTGGATTTGACGGCATTTAATATCTTCCCAGTAACGCACGCGAGCGCGCGAAGGCACCCGTCTGGGTCGCCTCCCTGGGACTCCGTGGCGGCGGCGAACGCCGACGCTTCGGCGAGCATGTCGGGAGCGCAGAGCATCCCGTTGTCGGTGCCTATGGCGAGGTCGGCCCCGAGGGCCTGGGCCCTGGCGATGGGGGACGTCTTCCCGAAGTAGGCGTTGGACGTGGGGCAGACGACTATCGGCACCTCCGCCTCGGCGCATTTGGCGATGTCGTCGTCGGTGGCCTCGCACATGTGGACCACGAACGCCGGGTCGAGGGAGAGGACGAAGTCAATGTCCTCGCGGATCCTCTCGCTGACGTGCATCGCGAAGATCATGCGCTCCTCGCGCACCATGTCGGCCACGGATTCGATGTACCCGTGGTCCATGTCGGAGACGCTGGATATGCCGATGCCGTCGGCGACCTCCAGTATGGAAGATATCTCCTCCGGGTCGAATTCCGGGGATGTCGGCCTTCCGAGTATGACCGCGTCGGGGCAGCTCCTCCTCAGGAGGCGGCAGCCCTCCGCCCCGCCCTCGCGGAAGTCCACGAACGTCCTGGACCCGAAGCTCCTGGAGTCGCGCGAGAACCTCGCCATGTCCGCTCCGAGCCTCTCCAGGGGAGTCTCTCTGAGATACCTGTGCTTGAGGCCGTCCGGAGGAGCCACGAGATCGGTCAGGGACATGCCGTCCGGGATCGTCAGGCCGTAGTCGGCGCAGTGGGTGTGCATGTTGACCACGTCGGCGAGGATGCATCCGGTCACGTCCGGCTCGATCGGGCACTGCCCGGAACCGATCCCTGTGACCCTGCCGTCCTCGGCGGTGACCCAGCCCGGCCTCCGGCCGAACCTGTCGTACAGCGTCCCCTCCGCGGCGAATGAGCGTCCGTTCACGTCCCGGACCATGCTTTCCGCACGGTTAACCGTTGCGAACACGGGGGTGGTTCCGATCCGTCCCAGAGATTCCGAACGAACCCTTATATCGGCATGCCAGGTATTCAGACATGGTGAAGCATATGCCTACCGTGAACAACAGTGAGTGCGTCGCATGCGGAGCATGCGCCGATGTCTGCCCGCAGGATGCGATCCTCATAGAGGACGTTGCCGTGATTCTTCAGGACAAATGCGTCGACTGCGGCGCATGCATGGATGAGTGTCCGGCCTGCGCCATCGTCGAGTGAAACCCCAATCCACATTTTTTCGGAGGGTCGGACGGCGGATCACTGTCGTGCGACCCTGTTCAGGACGTCGACGTCTGGACGGCCAGCGTTCTCAAGTTGGATGGATAATGGTATATACCTGCCCATTTTCGGGACTGGGCATGCAGAGAAATACAACATGTTGCGCAGGTCCGGGCGTGATGGCCGCATTGCTGACCTGCTCCATGCTCATACTGATGGGGGGCGCGGCTGTCACGCCCGGTCTCCCCGGCATAGAGAGCCATTTCGCAGGACAGAGGGATCTGACGTCCTTCGTCATCACCCTCCCGCATCTCGCCGTTGCGATGGTCGGATTCCTCATGGGCGTGGTATCGGACAAGTTCGGAAAGGTCAGGACGCTGGTCCTCTCGCTCCTGATCTTCATCATCGCCGGAGCGGGATCCTATTTCCTGGACGACATCTACGCGATCCTCGTCCTCCGTTTCATCCTGGGATTCGGACTGGCGGGCATCGTGTGCACCGTCACGTCCCTGATAGGATGCTATTATCTCGGGGCGTCGAGGGTGAGGATGCTCGGGCTCCAGTCCGCCGCGATGGGCGTCGGCGTCCTCCTCCTGGAGGTCATCGGCGGGGCCCTGGCGGACATGAGCTGGAACGCACCGTTCCTCGTCTACCTGATCGCAGTGCCGTTCCTGATCCTGGTGCTCCTGTTCGTGAGGGAGCCGCAGACCGAGGCCGTCGAAGGCCCCTCCGGGGACCACGGCAAGGGGGACACGACGATGATCGTCGCCTCCTATATCGCGATCTTCGTCGGGATGGTCGTCATCTTCGTGGTGCCCACCAAGATGCCCTCGTACATGGAGCTGGAGCTCGGCGTGTCGGCCACGATGATGGGGCTGTTCCTGGGATTCCACGGACTCGGGAACGCATTGTTCTCCATGTTCCACAAGAGGTTCTCCGATTCGTTCGGCTCGATGCAGCTGGTGTCCATGGCATTCGTGCTGCTCGCCTTGGCACTGGTGCTCCCCTACGCGGTGGGAGGGACCGTCCCGGTGTGCCTCGTGACCCTGGTGGTCTCCGGGTTCTCGGTCGGTCTGATGGTGCCCTCGGTGGTCAATTCCATCGTGGAGGCGTCCACGCCGACGAACCGCGGGAAGATGATGGGGATATACGCCGTGGCGTTGAACCTCGGGCAGTTCTCGATATCGCTGATCAGCATCCCCGCGTACTCTGCGGCGGGGGAATCGTACCCGACGATGTTCCTGATCTTCGCGGCCGTGGCCCTGGTCATGGCCGTGGCCATGTATCTACTGAGCGTCAGGGGGCACAGGCCGCAGCCCGCCCGAGGGCGGTAACGGGGCGCATCCCTGGATGCATCCCCCGATCCCGACCGGATGTGAGCGCGTCCGGTCGGTCTTCTCCTGAAATCCCGGCGGGGTCCCCCGCCGGATGAGAATGGAAGACTTCGTCAGCTGGACCAGTAGGGCTTCTTGACGAACTTGTGGGCCATCAGGACGGCGGTGGTCGCCTCTCCCATGGCGGTGGTGATCTGCTTGAACTTGCCGGGGTAGCTGACCACATCCCCGCACGCGAAGATCCCGGGACGGCTGGTGCTCATGTCGAATCCGACCTTGATGAGCCCGTCCTCGTTGAGGTCCAGGTTCCAGACCTTGAGGTCCTCCAGGTCCGCGGATATGCCGATGTTGATGACCGCCAGGTCCGTGGGCACGACCATCTCCTCCCCGTCGACCGAGAGGGTGACGGATTCGACGTGGTCGGTGCCGTTGATCGACACGAGGTTGGCGTTCATTATCGCCCTGATGTCGCTATCCTTGAGGTGGTTCACGGTGGACTCGTCGGCCCTGAACTCCGCCCTCCTGTGGACGATGGTGGTGTCCGTGACGGAATCGGCGATCAGAGCCATGTCGATGGCGCTGTTCCCTCCTCCGAACATGGTGACCTTCTTCCCGACCAGCTCCTCCTTCACGGGGAGGATGTACGTGACGCCCTTGCCGAAGAACTCCTCCTCGCCGGGGCATCCCATCTTCTTGGGCTTGAAGCTGCCCATCCCGATGGCCACGATGACCGACTTGGTGTGGTACTCCCCGACCGGCGTCCTGACGATGAGCTCCTCCTCGCCGTTCAGGATCTCGTTCACCTTCTCGTTCTCGTGGATCTCGCACTCCGACGATTCCGCCTGGGCGTAGAGCTTGTCCGAGAGCTTCCTCGCCTGGATGGTCTCGAAGCCCGGGTAGTTGTGGATACCCTTCTCGGGATAGAGGCTGACGAGCTGGCCTCCGACGCGTCCGGAATCCAGGATGAGGGTCTTCATGAGTTTGGACCTGGCGTAGATGCCAGCGGTGAGACCGGCGCATCCCGCACCGATAATGACGACGTCGTAGCACATTGGGCCATCCGAATCTGGTAGGGATATTTAAAAACAACTCGGATTTCATTCGAACTGGATTCTCATAAGGCGTTATTTCTCCGAATAGCGATGCAAATGATGCGGAATCCGTAGAAATCAGGATGTCGGACGGCAACGAAGGTTGGATGGGTTAACGGACATTCCGGGGACCGTATCCGTATTTACCTGCGCTCGGCGTTCGTTATCACAGGGGTAAAATGGTCACTGACATCGGCGACAAGGTGCTCTGCACGGAGAAGCTCATGAACATGATCCTGGACGTGATAGATGACATCATAATCATCCACGACTCGGAGCACATCATCGTCTGGATGAACAGGGCGGCCGAGAACGCCTTCGGGATATCCGTCGACGATGCCATCGGGACCAAATGCTACACCCTCTTCGGGTACACCATGCCCTGCCCCGACTGCACCGTCAGCACCATGAGCTTCGGGAGCCCCAGCAGGAAGGTCGTTCGCAAGATCCCCAGGACCGGGAAGATGTACGACTGCTCCACCATCACCTACTGCGAGGACGGGAAGACCAAGATGGTCGTCCAGCACCTCCGCGAGTCCGGCGAGCGACGTCAGCATTAACTACGGGCAGGGGGATTCCGCGGGCATGGATACCGAACTTTCGAGATTCATCGGAGTCGTGGCAGCGGCCGCCATCTACCTCATCATCCTGGCGATCGCGAACCGCAAGAAACCCTCCTCGGAGTGATCCTTTTGGCATCCGGGCCGGTCCAACCGAAGCGGTGCGCAGGTTGCCGGCTCCCGGACGAATCCTATCTTCGGGGGACAGTCCGATGGACATGCAGCGCACGAGGACGCTCGTCCTCGCGATTTTGATGGCCTCCGTCCTGTGCGCGGTGGCCGGCCTGTTCCTCTATTCGCGGGGTTCGGTCATGGCCGGCGTACTGCTCCTGATAATCGGCGTGGCGGTCGCGATGATCTGCGCCACGGTGCTGAGGCTCATGAGCTGGGTCGACAATCCCTGGCTCGTGGACGACACGGGTCGCAGGAAGTAGTGAGAAGTCGGTAGAAGGAAGAGGGGTTGAAAGGGTTTCGCCGAGGCCCCCGCAGGGTCCCCGACGCTCGGTCTCAGAACCTGCTCCTGTCCCTGTCGGCGGGCTGGTGCTTCCTGAAGCAGTCCCTGCAGTAGACGGGCCTTCCCTGGGTGGGCTTGAACGGGACCTCGCACTCCTTTCCGCAGTCCGAGCAGACCGCCTTGAAGAACTCCCTGGGCCTGTCGTTGTCCCTGTAACCTCCGTATGCCATTTCCTTATCTCCTTGATTTTCAAGGTATCCCAATAATTCTCCCGCTCCCGTGGGAGTGGAGGTTACCCGAACGCCTTGAACGCCCTAATCAGCTCCCCGTATTTAAAAGGGGGGAATTCTCGTCTATCGGCGGCGTCCGTTGCGGATCTCGGAGGTCCCCGCCGCAGTCCGGGCACATCCAGATGCCCTTGTAGCAGACGAGCAGGTTCCCGCATCTGGGGCAGGTCCTCGAACGGGCCCTCCCCTCGGGTCCGAGGACCTTCTTCTTGGACAGGTCCTCCGACGCCCATTTCATCAGCTTCGACAGCCGGTCGAAGCGGTCGCTCTTCTCGACGTCGTAGTACTGGAGGTTGTCCGCCTCGTTGTACAGGCGGGTGCGCATCTTGCCCAATGCGCGGGCCACGTTGTTGTACGTGGAGAACTTGATCTCCGCCTTGGGGAGGACGTTGCCCCTGTAGCGGACGTCGAGGTACTCGATGGACGATTCCAGGAACCTGTCGAAGTCCTCCTCGTCGGGATAGACGGGGGTGCTCAGGATCAGGTCCCTGGTCGGAACGAGGTCGGGGTTCCTGGCGATAATCCTCTCGATGATCACGCGGACCTCGTCCCTCATGCTCCCGCCAACCTGTCCGTAGATCCTCCTCACGTGGGGGAGGTCCTCCTCGCGGGCGATGGCGGCCATGCGCCTGGCGGCCCTGAAGAACTCCGGGCCGTGGTCGTGGTCCATGATGTCGAGGAGGACGGGGATGGCCTCGTCGTCCTCCCTCATGGCGGTGAGGTACCCGAGGCAGGCCATCCCGACCTTGTCGCCGCGGGACCCCCGCATCTTCGAAATCTCGGGCATGACGGCGCGTTCGCGCACGTCCCCCAGCAGGGTGACGACCTCCGCCGTCACGCCGTTGTCCTCGAACTCCAGGTAGGGCCGGAGAATCTCCAGCTTGCCCGGGTCGTAGTTGTTCACGAGCCATCTGTCCTCCGCTACGGAGCCCGGACGGCCGTGCATCGACAGGTCGACGTCCCTCAGGAATCTGTCAAGATACTGGGCGTCGTCGACCGTCATTCTATCGCTTTCGGATCAGAGGTCCCTGGTCTCGAGGGCCTTCTTCAGGATCGCCGCCTCCTCGATGGACAGGGTCACGCCCTTGCCCATCTTCTCGTGGTCGGGCGACCATTCCCTGATATCGTACTTGGGGTCCCTCTCGTTCCAGCTGATCATGTTGAGTTCCTTGGTCCAGCCTTTGGACGATTCGGAGAGGACGGCAATCTTCTCCACTATCTCGTAGACGATCTCGGCCATGTATTATCGCGCGCGGGATTAACGACCTGTTTTATAATATTCGTGCTTTAGACCGCCGTGCCGGAGGATGCGAACCTTGCATCGTAACGAGTAACTATTCAGGACCTCTTGAGGACGATCCTCGATTGACCTCCGAATGCAGCCA
>CAVJLK010000002.1:0-83492 GCA_963650175.1 Ruminococcus sp. CAG:579
TCACTCGATGAGGATATCGCAAGGAATCAGAGAACGGCGGACTCGATAGTCCACAATTTTGGGAAACTGTTGGTCTCTTTGATAAGGTATTTGATCAGTTCTCTGGCTGGCGGGTAATTCTGGACTTCGTCAAATACTATGAGACTATCCTTTCCGTAGAGTTGTACCTCATACAGCCCCTGTAGAAACATGAATAACTTCGGGATATTCGATCTAAAATAATGGAAGGCTTCGATTGTACCTTCAAGTGGATCTTGAAAATCAATCAGTAAATAACTCTTAAATTCATTCTTGGCGAACTCCTCGACGATTGTGCTCTTCCCAACCCTGCGAGCTCCCTCGATCATCAAGGCGTATTTACTACTGTATTTCAATTTCCAATCGAGCATGCGTTCATAAATATGCCTCTTAAAAATACCGCCTTCCATAAGCATATCATGTTTCTGGTGCATATAAAGAGATCGATTGATTCCAATTTCCCGCAAAGTTGAAACCATATGAACCACCTATTTCCCGCAAAGTTGAAACCATATGAACCACCTATTTCCCGCGAGTATCATAACAGCATTTTTGGAAACGACGATGTTCTCGAAACCACTTTATAGGACTCCTCGATGGTGGCGATATGGACGGAAATGCCTCGGTTGGACACCTGGTGGCATTGTGCACCGTCGTGGTCTGGGGAGCCACGTTCATCTCCACCAAGATCCTGCTCGATCATTTCACACCGATCGAGATCCTCGTGATCAGGTTCCTCATCGGCTTCCTGGCGCTGTTCGCCATCTACCCCCATATCCTCCGCGTCGGGGACATCCGCCGCGAGGCGTACTTCGTGTTCGCCGGGTTGACCGGCGCCTGCATGTACTTCCTGATGGAGAACATCGCCCTGACGTACACGATGGCCTCCAACGTCGGGGTCATCGTCGCGGTGTCGCCGTTCTTCACAGGCATCCTGATGCAATTCTTCTGCCGGGGGGAGGAGCCTCTGACGAGGTGGTTCTTCATGGGGTTCGTCGTGTCCCTGGCCGGCATCGCCCTCGTATCGTTCAACGGGGCCTCCCTAGAACTCAATCCCCTGGGCGACTGCCTCGCCGTGCTGGCGGCCGTCACATGGTCGGTCTATTCGGTCCTGCTGAAGAAGATCTCGGCGTTCGGATACGACACGATCCCGGTCACCAGGAGGACGTTCATGTACGGCCTGCTGTGGATGATGCCCTTCGCGCTGGCGATGGGGTTCGATCCCGATTGGGGCGCGTTCAGTGATATGACCTTGCTGGGGCACATCCTGTTCCTCGGCGTGGGGGCTTCGGCAATATGCTTCGTGACCTGGGCCTTCGCGATGAAGCGCTTGGGAGCCGTCAGCCTCAACGTTTACTTGTATCTCATCCCCGTGATCACGATGATCCTCTCCGCGATATTCCTCGGTGAACCTCTGACCGCTATGTCGATCACCGGAGCCGCGATGACCCTCGTCGGTCTGGCGATATCGCAGTTCGGAGGAAGGAGGATCAGGCCGGACCTGAGGCGACGGCATGGCCGGCGAGTCGATCGTGGGACACGCCCTGGCGCTGTCGGAATGCGGGGTCAGGATCGGGCCTGCAGGTCCTTGAGGGCCTCGGCAGCCTCTTCTATCCCGTTGTCGGCCGCGAGTTTGAGCCATTTCTTGGCCTCCTCGACGTTTTCTGGGGCCCCGGTGCCCGCGAGATAGCAGAAACCGGCGGTGCCCATCGCGGTGGAGACGCCGTTCATGGCGGCTCTGAGGAACCACTCGAACCCCTCCTCGGGGGAATCGTGCATCATCAGATGGCCGAGGCGCTCCATGGCGAACGCATCCCCCGCCTGGGCACCCTTGAGGTACCATGACTTGGCCTGATCGAGATCCACTCCGGTGCCGTTGCCGAACTCGTAGCAGACCCCGGCGTGGAACATGGCGTTTACGCTCCCCCCTCTGGCGGCGGTGCGGTACATCTTCAATGCCTTGGCCTCGTCCTTCTCCACGCCGTAGCCGTTCTCGTAGAGGAACGCCAGGGCCGTCCTGGCCTCCTGGTCGCCCTGGTTGGCCGCGAGCGAAAGGTATCTGGAGGCCTCCTTGTAGTCCTGGTCGACGGAGACGCCGTCCATGTACGCCAGACCGGCGTAGAGCTGCGCTTCCGGGATCCCGTCCTTGGCTGCGATGATCGACAGCTCGGCGGCGCGCTCGTTGTCGATACCCTGATACTCGTCCTGCATGTAGAGGCGGACCATCAGGGCCATGGCGTCGGTGTTGCCGAGGTCGACGGCCTTCTCGAGCAGCATGTATCCGCGGTCCTCGTCGGCCTCGACGTCCCACCCGAACAGGTAGGCCATCGAAAGAGCGTAGAGGCCTTCGGGATCGTCCTTGGCGGCCAGTTCCCTGACCTGTTCGATGGAGAGTTCGACCTCTCCGTCCGTTCCGTGGAAAATGAATCCCCGCTGCTCCATGAGACCCCGATGGGGTCATCGTAGATATCCCCCTCGGACGTTCAGCGAAAGGGAGCGGAGGGTCTTCTCGCAATTCTCCCAGCCCGGATAGGAGCGCTCCCACCGGCGGAACTCCGCATCGTGGACGCGGTGGGAGGGACGGTATCCCTGCCGCAGATGGAGGCATTCGTGGTACACGACGTAGTCCAGGACCTCGTCGGGTATCTCCGGGGAGTCCAGGACAGAGGATATCCCCACCACGCGGAACATGGTGGCGCAGAATCCCACGCGCCTGAGGTTGTCCCTGCGGGTCCAGGAGAACCAGGAATCGTCTATGTCGGACGGATCCAGGAGGCCGGAGTCCACAAGCCTCTGCACGGAATCCGGCAGGAAGGCATGCTCGCCCCTGTCCGTGCGGAGCAGGTTCTTGCTCCTTTTTATGAAAACGGGGCGCCTGGAGACGACGAAGTCGTCCGAGGAGACGAAGTCCAGGAAGGATTGGGGCTCCTCCCACTGGAGGTTCTTGGCTCTTCTCACGACCATGACGCCGAAATCGGAGAGCACCTCGTCCGGCGCACCCTCGAGATAATCCGAGATCTGGACGGTGGCGACGCGGTTCCTGATCCCCCAGGCGTAGTAGAAGTCCTTCTTGCGGACGTAGTCGGCATCCACGCGGTCGACGTATCCGGAGCACGCGCCGGTGAGCAGGGAGGATAGTTCAGCGTCCACCCTTCCCCACCACCAGCTCCTTCTGACGCTGCCTCCGTTGGATCGAGCGTTCGACCTTAACCGGCCTCCCTGCGGAATCGGTCCCGCACCACCACATCGTGGTGGAATACGTGGACGGCGTGGGGGTGAAGACCTGCACCTGCTCCGGGGATATTCTCAATTCGCTGCGGCAGAACCTGCCCAGCTCGCGCATATCCTCGTCCGTGCAGCCCGGATGGGCGGCGATGAAGTAGTACGTAAGGTACTCGTCCCTGCCGAGGCGCCGGCAGGTGGAGTCGAATTTGCCCTTGAACCTGCGGAGCACCTCGCGGTCGGGCTTGCCCATCAGTTTCAGGACATTGTCGCACACGTGCTCGGGCGCGATCTTCATCTGGCCGGATACGTGCCTCGAAACCAGCAAGTCCAGGTACTCGTCCCCCTTCCGCTTGTCCGCCACGATCATGTCGTGCCTGATGCCGGAGTTCACGAAGACCCTCCTGACCCCGTCGATGTCCGAGATAGAACGCAGGAGGTCTATCTGGGCGGAATGGTCGATCCCCAGCTTGGGGCACGGTCCGTCCAGGCATCTGCGGCCTTCGCATCTCCCCACGGTGCACTTCTTCCGGCATTCGATGCCGTACATGTTGGCCGTGGGTCCCCCCACATCCTGGATGATTCCGTTGAAGCCTTTCTTCGATGCCATCCTCCCGACCTCGGCGAGGATGGACTCCTTCGAGCGGGACACGACGGTCGTCCCCTGATGGACGGCGATGGCGCAGAAGGAGCAGTCCCCGTAGCATCCGCGATGCGTGGTGATGGAATTCCTGACGGTCTCCATCGCCTTGACCCTGCCCTGCTTCGCGTAGTAGGGATGCACCGCGTTCTCGAAATCCGACCCGTAAGCGGAATCCAGCTCCTCGGACGTCATGCAGCGCATGGGCCGGTTCTGCACCAGCCACCTGTCCCCGTGCATCTGGCAGAGGGGCTTCGCCGTCACGGGGTCGGAATTGCGGCGGAAGATTTCAAACGCCTCCATGAACGCCCTGCGGTCCTCCCTGGAGGAGACCTCCTCGTACGAGGGCAGGCGGACGCACCCCTCCGGTTCGGAGGAGACGATGCGGCAGATCCCGTCGACGCACCTCCAATCCCTCCCGTCGCGCATGCGGCGGGCAATCTCGAGGTTCGCCAGCTCCCCCATGCCGTAGACGATGGCGTCGGCCTTGGAATCGAAAAGTATCGACCGTCTGACCGAATCGGACCAGAAGTCGTAGTGGGCGATCCTCCTGAGGCTCGCCTCGATCCCGGCGAGGATTACCGGCTTCCCCTTCATGTGCTTCTTGATCAGGTTGGTGTACGCTATGCAGGCCCTGTCGGGGCGCCTGTCGTTCACCCCTCCGGGGGTGAAGTCGTCCTCCTTCCTGAACTTCTTCGTTGGGGTGTAGTTCGCCACCATCGAATCTACGCAGCCCGCGGACACCGACCAGAACAGCTCCGGCATCCCCAGTCTGGAGATGTCCTCCCCGGACGAAACGTCCGGCTGCGCGATGATCCCGACCCTGAACCCGTGGTCGATCAACCAGTGGCCCACGAGGGCCGTCCCGTTGTAGGAGTTGTCGGTGTACGTGTCCCCGGAGACGAGGATGACATCGAGCTTGTCCCATCCGAGACGGCGGACCTCGTCGGCCGTGGTCGGTATGAACATCGCTGGACCTTCAGCTCCATGACGTAGTCGTACATGACGAACCCGTCCCCGATGGGGGCGTCCTGGACCTTGACCGTCTCGAACCCCTCGTGCTCGTAGGCCGCGATAGCGTTGGCGTTGTCCCTGTTGACCGTGAGCCTGATGCGGTCCTTTCCGAGCCGGACCGCGGCGTCCTTCAGGTGGGCGACGATCTTCGAGAAGTACCCGCGGTGCCTGAACTCCTTCAGGATGTACGCCTTGGACAGGAAGAGACAATCGTCCTGGGGCTGGTATCCGCAGTATCCCGCGGGTGCGGAGCCGTCCCTGAGCATCAGATAGGTGTATCCGTTCGCGATCTGCTCCTTCAGGGCCTCGAAAGACTGGAACTTCTTCAGCATGTAGTAGATCTGATCCTGGGGGACGATGCCGTCGTAGGCCTCGTTCCATACGGTGAATCCCATGGACGCTATGATCCTGAGCTCCTCGTCGGCGGTCGCAGGGAGCATCGTGAATCCCCTCTTCCCCTCGGAGACCTCCCTTATGTAGTCGGCCAGGCCGATCTCGAAGTTGACGCCGTACCTGATGTCCTCGCCGGACTCGTAGGTCCTCTCGATGCTCGAAACGGTGAGATTTATGGCGGCCTCCACGGCCTTGGACAGGGGCACCCCGGACTCGCATGCTCCGACCAACGCCGAGCTGAACACGTCGCCGGTCCCGTGGTAGTATCCGGGTATCTCGGGTCTCATGACATCCCCGGTCTCCCCGGTCTCGAAGTCCTTGTAGACGGCGCCGAGCAGCCCCTTCTCGAAGCTGATCCCGGTGAGCACGATGCGCTTGACGCCGAACCCCCTGGCCTTCTCGATCATGGAGTCAATGTACTCGCGGGTGTACGGTCCGGGTTTCCATTCGTCGCCGAGCATCAGGCACAGTTCTGTCAGGTTGGGCATGATGACGTCGGCCTTCTCGCAGAGCTTCCTCATGCCCGCGGGGAAATCGGGTCCGAAGACGCCGTACAGCTTCCCCTCGTCGGCCATGACGGGGTCCACGTAGATCGTGGTGCCCTCGTGGGAGAGGTCGTCGAACAGCTTGGATACGATGTCGATCTGCTCGAAGGATCCCAGGAACCCGGTGTAGAACGCATCGAACCTGATGCCGAGGGTCTGCCAGTGCTCGTCGATGGGCACCATGTCCTCGGTGAGGTCGCGGTACGTGAATCCCTTGAATCCGCCCGTGTGGGTGGACAGAACGGCCGTCGGCAGGCCGGAGCATTCGATTCCGACGGCGGAGATGATGGGCAGCGCGACGGTGAGCGAGCACCTGCCGACGCAGGAAATGTCGTGGACCGCAAGGATCCTCTCATGGTTCATGCGGGCTAATCGCGCGCATGATTTAAGAACCACGGCGCGGAATCAGGAGCGATGGAGAAAGCGGATTCGCATCTGGAGGCGTCGCTCGAGGAGCTCAACGACAGGGTGAACGCCCTGGAGGCCGACGGCGACGAGCGCGGTCTCGTCGAGGCGTACCTCAACCGCGGATGCGTGCTCGCCATGATGGGGTACAGGACGTCCGCCATGGACGACCTGATGTCCGCTTCCGAGCTTGCCGATGAGCTGGGCGATGTCGATCCCGGGACCTTCGTGAAGATACACTGCGAGATCGCCGACCTTCTCTTCGAGCAGGGGGCGGACCCCATCGAGGAGTACTCCGTAGCGATCACCCGTCTGGATTCCCTTAATCCGGGGTCTTTCCGCTACGACCGCCGGTCGGCGGTCAGGATGTGCCTGCTGGCGGCGGGCCAGCTCATCGATTCCGAGCATCCGGACGACGCCTATGCGTTCATCATGAAGGGGTTGTCGGAGACCGAGGCGTCCGACCCGTGGTCGCAGAACCGCCGTCTGGAGCTGTTCAATATCGCCGCGGAGGCGGACGACATGATGAACGACGTCAGGGGATCAGTATCGAGATATTCGGAGGCCATCGAGGTCGGTTCCTCCCTTCTGGAGAACGGGGCCCTCGAGGACACCGACCAGATCGTTCTGTCCCTCGCCATGCGCGCCAGCGGGGAATCCGACCTCGGTATGCTGAACAACGCCGTCGCGGATCTGACCGCCGCCGTCGGGATACTGGAAGGCCTCCTGGATAACCACAGCCTGCCGGACACCGAGCCTCTGATCTCGCTCCATCACGACCTGGCTGGGGCCCTGATGAAGTCCGGCAGGATAGAGGAGGCTGAGAAGCACCTGATCCGCGCCATGGAGATCGGGATCGGGGCGTCGGCGTCGGACCTCGCGAGACGACGGTTCGCAGACGGATTGACGGACCCGTCGCGATGGGAGCGACAGAGATGTCAGAGGCCGAGTTTTCGGTATGCGACCGATTGCTTAAAATCTGACTCCTGTTACGGGCGGTCATGACCGGACAGGCAGGCATACTCCGCCCGGAGGACATCGAGTCCTTCGAATCCTTCGTCGACGACGACCGCGGAGACTTCGAGGCCATGCTCGAGTGCATCGGAAGGACCATCGCGGACGGCATGAGGGAGTCCCGTTTCACCGAGCAGCAGGTCCACAGCGACCTCGAACTCGCGCTGTGGATCTCCTACGCCTGCATCAACCTGGACGATTACGAGCACTACTGCACCGCATGCGAGTGGCTCTCCCGCGTGGAGGAATCCGCCCGCGGATGCGGAACATGGTATTACCGGTACGCCAACGCCCTCATGTACTGCGGGAAGCCCCGCATGGCCATGGAGTACCTTTCCCGCGGCGTAGCGGAGGACCCGTCCTATCCGTGGAACTGGCTGACCCTCGGACGTCTGAAAGCATTCTACGGCGACCGCAAGGGCGCGAAGCAGGCAGTCGCCAAGGGACTGGAGCTGGTTCCGGACGATCCGGAGTTCACGGCCCTCTCGGCCGACATCGAGAACGGCGCCTCCCTGGAGAGCATGGAGATGCATCCCCTGTGGGAAGGTAAGGACGTACGCGAAGCCCTGGAATCCGGCGATACCGAGCTGGCCTCCAAGGCCGAATCCGTCATGGGCATAGTGCTCAACAGGCGCGGTCTGGATGCCGTCAGGAGGGTCCTCAGGCCCGAGGGATGGATCGCAGACCACCCGTACTGCACGTTCATGGGGAAGGCCGGGGACAAGCAGGCCCTGTTCACGCTGGCCATGAACGAGGCGTACGCTTCCAAACTGCCCGCCGACGGGATCCGCAGGATAATGGATTCGCTCCCTTCCCTGGAGGAGACCGCGAGGGGCATGCTGCCTCCCGAATCGGCCGGCAAATCGCTCTACGGGGTCACGATCTACAGGAATCTGGGCGTCATGCTCAGCTTCGGGGGTTTCGAGGACGACGTCTCCGCCACCGTCTCCTTCAACCGGGACCTCCAACCCCTGCGTCCGCAGGTCAGCGGAGGGCCCTTCGTCGCCTTCGTCCTGCTGTCGAGCCCGTCCTGGGATCCCGCCGCCATACCCAACACCCTGCTCATGGAGTGGGGCGTAAGGTTCTCCGAGAAGCCCGAGGGGGACAGCCTCGTGTTCGAATACGACGGAGATCTGGGCGCATACAGCATCGTGAAGACCCCCGTTCCCAACGGGGAGGCGGAGGAGAACGCCCGCAACAACTACATGTGGCCAGAGGCGTTCGAGGTCGCTTCCCGGCATCAGGCCCACCTCCTCATCGCCCTGGTGAACCACGGCGGTTCTCCGATGGACGCGGCCATGATGCACACGAAGATGGTCGCCGCCGCATGCAGGCTCCCCAACGCGACCGCCGTGTACTTCCAGGGGACCGTCGTATCCACCGAGGATTATCTGGCGGAAGCGGAGAAGATCCGCGAGGGCGACATCCCTATCGCGAATTGGATCTGGTTCGGGTTGTACGGCTCCGAGCAGGGATGCGGAGGGTACACCCGCGGACTCGAGACCTTCGGCAGACGCGAGGTAGAAGCCGTGGGCATGGAAGCGGGTCCCGAGGAGCTCAGGAACATCCTGTCCGAATTGGCGTACCATCTGATCTCCAACGACGAATCCCTCGTCAGCGGCGATGTCATCGAGCTTCCCGACGGTCGCAGGCTGAAGGTGGAGGAGTCCCCTGGAGTGGCCCTGGAGGGGAGCACCCTCAAGATCTCGTTCGAGAAATGACCCTCGTCCAGGTTATATACGGAGCGTGCATCGCATGGGCATGTTCCTGAAGAGGGCATCCAGGGATGATACGGACAGGACCTGCCTGTGCTGCGGCCGCCGTCCGGGCACCGTTCGCATCGAAGGCGGATACGTGTGCGGCTATTGCGTCCCGGTGGGCGAACGCTTCGACAACCCAACGGCCAAGGAGGTCTCCGCGCACCACATAAGGGATCCCGAACTCCTCTCCAGGATAGATGCGTTTGCGGAGACTACGTCCTTCGCGGACCTCCGTTTCGACGATGAGGACAAGCTGTTCTTCAAGGGCCCGTGGCCCAGCTATTCCATCCCCGTGCTGTCGTACGGCGAGATCGGGGGGTACAGGATAACCGTCGACGGGGTCCCCACGGCCTTCAATTCCGTCGGAGGAGCGCGGGCGCTGTTCAAGGTCTGCACGGACGAGTTCATCCGTTCTGCGGGTAAGAGGATCGATTCCATCGACCTGGACATCGACAGCCTGAGGGATAACGTCAGGTTCTCCACATATCAGATCCGCCACGGGTCCAAGGGAGTCTGCCCCTCCCGCGAGGACTGCCTCCGGTTGGCGATCGATGTTTCCCGCAAGCTCGATTCCATCGTCGAGGCCAATATCATGAACGGTTCAAGCTCAATAGGAAAAAAATAAGCTGATAAAGCTACTAACTTAATTAATATCGGATGTGGACTGATGATCTTCAGCAAGGACGATGTGACGGTGCTCGGACGCATCATCATGCGCAAAGGCTGCGAGACCGCCAAGTACACGTTCGATCCGAACATAGACGATTTGGAGCGCTACCACTGGGTGGACCAGATCGCCCGCCAGATAGCCATCTCCAGGTTCATGATCTCCCTGGGTCGCGACGAGCTCGAAGACATAAGGGACCAGCTCCGCGTGGTCGAGGACGGCATCCCCTTCATGCCCGAATGGATGAGCAAGAGGTACTTCGCCGAACTGAGCGAACGCGACAGGTCGGACGAGGTCAGATTCTCGCTCATGACAGGGAATCTCATCCGCACCCTTCCGCTTCTGAAGGTCTCCGTGGATCTGGCTTCCGAAGGGCTCTCCGGCGACCTCTCCCTCTGCGAAGAGGATTCGGCGGTCCTCCGCGGAGTCCGTGCGGCGATGGAGCGCCTGAAGGCATCGTCGATCGAGGAATCCGAGCAGACCGATGGTACAGTAAGATTCATAAACAACACCTTGGAAATCTGTTCCGCCGTGACCCGCATCATGTCCGGCAAGAGCATAGAAAGCTCCGAGATCTCCCGCATTCTGCTCGGTCAGGACATCTCCGACGAATGCGATTTCGAGAGTACCCTTCTGGATGAAATGACCTCTTCGGAGCGCGATTGTTACGACAGATACGCGTCCGGAATGGGGAGGTATATAACAGCGATGTACGCCAAATGCATCCTGAACTCGCAGTATCCAGAATCCCGTTCCCTGCGTTACATTCCCATGCAGTAAGTTGGCATATCCATCCATCCATATCATCCAATTCGCATCCAATTGAAATACCTGGCATCGGCTGGTAACATCTGATGAGCGAAATCGACGCAGCCAGGATTCTCACCAGGTCCGAGATCGAAGTCATCCCCGACGGGGAGTATCTTTCGAACAAACACCGCGACCTCTTCGTCGGGATACGCGACATGAAACTGAGCAAGATCAGGGGATTCCAGGATGCCAAGGCAGCCGGGGGAGTCTCCGAGGAGGTCTGCGTCAGCATCAACGGCGTCCTCACGGCCGATGTGGCCATCTGCGACGTCCTGATCGCGACCGACTTCGATGACAAGGAGAATGTCAACATCGCACTCGAACTCATCAAAGGGATCGTGAAGCATTCCCCTCAGCCCAACCACCAGAAGGAGTACGCCCAGGGACTCTCGGACAACGAGGCCTCCATGGAGCTGATGTACTCCAAGACCATCGAAGACATTCAGAAACTCATCCGCGGATGAGACGACGAAGCACCTTCGCAAACTCCCGGGACTGCATTCCCGGGATTCCTCCCTTCTTATACTCCATCATGTTCCCTGGAATGAGCTTTATCCGGTACCGCGCATCACCGCTGTATGTTCGATGCGGAGCTGATTGCAAGGGTCAGGGACAGAAAGCTCATCGAGATCTCGATCTTCGCGGATAAGGCCAGAACGGACGGATCGAACGTCGGCACGTACATCGACATCATAGTCTCCCTGGGGGACGACATCGACGCCTGCGACATCCTTCTCGAGACCGGAGGGGATGCTGTGATCGAACTGGATCCGATGGATTCGCCGGAATACCTCGACATGCTCTCCCCCGCAGACCGTGCGGATGAGGAGGCGTTCGATTCCCTCAAATCAGAACCGCAGGAGGAATCCGATGCCGTCTCCGTCCTGAAGGAGGAGCTATCGATCTGCCGCGAGCGCGTGGAGGAGCTCTCACAAGCACTGGACTACTCCAAGGGTAACGAGGCTTCCCTCGAGGAGGAGATCGCCGACCTCAAAGAGGAACTCGAAAAAGTTTCGGCGGAATCGTCTCGTCTCAGGGATGAGCTGAGAGCGCTCCGCCCTGTCGAAACGAAGGAACCCGAACCAGCCCCGACCTCGAAGCCTCAGCTCGGCGGTTATCTGAGCAGCGAGAGTGCCGAAGCGATTCGCAAGGCGAGGGGACTGAAAGCGTCGAAGATGGAGTTCTTCCTCGCACAAGCCGAGAATGGACAAATGGATCAGGACGTCTGCCGGGACATTGCTGAGTTCCTTGCAGTGGATGTGGCGATCTGCGATGCCATTCTCTCCATAGATTTCTCGGAGAAGAGCAGCGTTGTCCAGGGATTCAAGAAGATCGTCAACGTGTTGCAGGAATCGAAAGAACCGATGCATCAGGACGAATACGTGGCCAGTCTCACTCCGGATGAGGCTTCCATCGAGTACTCCTATTCTCGCGCGATCAACAGTCTGCAGGGCATGATGATGTACATGCGCAGCGAGATTTCATCGGATTGATATTAGTGTTTATTTAATTAAGTTGATAACTAAATTAACGAAATTATTTTCAGATTGGAAGAATCCCCTCATAATCCTGCATATCGGCGGGAAAAACTAGCCCGTAGATGACATCTATCATGATTCGATATTAATTAAGTTGATAATTTAATTTGATAAATTTATTATGAATCTAATGAAAAATAGCCTAGTTATGATGAAGATCATTATTTTGGAAAGGTTTGGTGCAAGAATCTGCATTGATGTGAAAATCAAGCGTATTCACGATTTTTTGAAACAAAAGTCAAATTATATTATTAATAAAGCTGAATACTTTATCAAAATGATTTATATCAATCCGCATAAAATCGGTGAAAATATGCCGCAGTATGCAATTTTTTGGCGAGCTGATAGAAAAATGCAAAATATGGATGAGAATTCGAAATTTCGATGATTTTTGGGGGTAGTTTTGTCCACGACGGCCTCCCGAATGTGTACTTGATTTTCATGGATTGATACAATTAACCCCCCATTTTCAAGCTATTTTGTTGAAATTGAGAATACCTCATGACCGAGGGTAAATTCCAATCAGAAATTGTCATATTTCACTCTTTAAGGCAGAATTTTTTGATTAGCGAATTAAATAAGCTAATCACTTAATCAGAACAAATAATGAAGATGATAATATGAAAACGCGTTTGGAATCATGGGGAGCACCGAACCAACATAATGGCTAGCTACCTTGCCTGACTTCAGCTACATAACTCCCCCACGGATTGTTTAGATGATGGATCCTTGAATCTATCTCTGAGGACTGCCATTGATCTGAATTCGAGCGGAACTCCATTTCGACCGGATGATAAACCCGCAACCTCGTTTGTCGCGCCCCTACTCCATGGTTCTCCTTTGGGTTCTCACGTTGGCAAGAATTGCCGAGTCTACATTCATCTCGAATGTATTCAGGATAAATCAGACCAAATTATGAAATTTTGATAAAAATAAAGCTAAATTAGTTATTAGTTAAATAAATTAAAATTATGGGCTTTGAAATCCATCGACGGCAAGTCACGGAATCCGGAGTAGTTGTTTACGATGTCATCGAGCGCCATGATACGACGACGTATGTACGATGCGATGGCTTCGGAACGGTGCTCATCGACATACCTCGATTCTGCGAACACTTTACGGACAAGGTCTTCGATCCCCTCAAGTTTGGAGAGATCCAACCAATCGAATGAATGAACGAGATGGATCTGCTCGGAATAGATCTCTTTGAATGGTTTGCAGGTCAGGTCATACCCTTCGATGATGATGAAAGGGGTGATGGTACGATATCCCAAGGAAGAACCACTGTCATAGATGGGGGCGAAACCCGTAAACTCCAAAGTATCGGGATTTCTCAGGATGCCGAAGTTCCTATAATGACGATCCTCATTGGCAATGATGAAATCCAGGACCAACATGCGATCGAAACAGCCTTCGGGATCATCCAGGCCGATTTTGCGAAAACATCCAACGGTGTGTTCGTAATTCGTTCCCCCGGAACATTCCAACAGTTTGTTCATGGCTGCGGCGGTGACAAGCTCGTTCTCAGCATCAGTAAAATCATCGCAAATCGACACGGGTTCCTTGCCGACCTGCCCGATATGGTATTTCACGCCGTCTATGTCCAGACGGCTCATTATCTCCGATGCGATAACCTCGTTGAAGGGTTCCTGATAGAATGGAGCGCTCCCTCCTTTGATAAGACATCTGCATCCATCGACAATGGACCAGCGCTTCTTGAGACGACCATCGGATGAGGCGTCTGGCGTTTTCAAAGAAATGCTCTCAACATCTCCACCGAACAGCATCAAACCTAGGTCCTCGGAGAATTCGTTGTCGTAATAATTGACATCGGCCCACTGATCGGTCGAACCCATCTCGCGGAGCCAATAGCAGTCGGAGAGACTAAGGCCGTGTGTCGCAGCCATGAGCGTTGCCGACGTTTCAAGTCCGCTTTGGGACAGCAGATGTTGAAGATTGTCCCTGCTAGCGGGGATGGACCTGTGATTCCACCAAGATTCCAGTCCGGCTGTAAGTTCGACTCCGGCAACACCGCCTGTACCCACCGGCAGATGTTCAGGAGAAACGACATCCCGGGACGAACGGATGTTTCCCTTTTCGTCGATGGAAACGGTGCTACCTTCACATCCTTGTGCATCAGCTCGAAAACAGTCAAGAGAATCGCCTCCCCTCGGACTGGATGAGGGACTTCCTCCAGATACGCGAGGCCATCGAAGGGAAATGGATGCAGCAGAAGACCTGGAATTTGTTGAATGCACCGCAAATGGACCGATCACGTCCTTTCGCAAGATCCTTCATGGCCTCTCCGACGACGGCCTCCTTGGTGACGGTGTGCTTGAAAACCTTCCGGGGAATCGTGTTGTCACCCTGGGAGAGCGGGATGAAATCCGTCTCGACCCAGCCGGGGGAGACCTCGAGGACATGGATCCGCTTGGCTGCCAGTTCCCTGCGGAGTCCGTTGCAATACGAACGCACGAACGCTTTGCATGCAGAGTACACGTTCAGCTTCTCCAACGGCAGATAGGCCGATGCGGAACAGACTTCGATGATGTCCGATCCGGGAGGCATGCGCGGGATGCAAAGGTTGGTTATCTCCACCAGGGCGGAGACGTCGAGCCCGATCATCGCTCTCGTATCGGAGACGGGCATCTCCCAAGAATTCCCGAAACGACCGACGCCGGCGCAGTTGACGATATAACGGATCTCCGGATCCTCCGTCTCGAGGATCGTTGCGAAGGAATCGATCCCCTGAGGAGTCGAGAGGTCGATGGAGAATGTTTTGCAAGGCGTTTCCAGGACGGATGCCAGCTGAAGGAGCCTGTCTCCCCGGCGAGCGATCATCCAGATGGAATCGAGACCGGAGTCGTCGAGCGCCCTGCAGAATTCGGCACCCATGCCGGAGGAGGCGCCGGTGACCACGGCTATGGGCATCAGAGTCCCGCGATGGCTGCAGCGGCAGCTGTGACGGCGACAACGATCATGATGCCGACCATTCCGTACGCGAGGATCTTCTTCTTGACCTCAGTCTTCATGCAAGGTCATCTGACGACTCGTATTTAAAAGACGCCAGGGGCCGATTCGTTACAAAAATGAGAAACCCCGCCGGAGCGGGTAATTGATTTCGATCCGATCAGATGACCGGGAGCTTCTCATCCGCCAGGGCGAAGGCCAGATAGAGGTTGAGAACGAAGTTGAGAAGGGCGACGATTCCCTTCAGGAGCAGCCAGATATCGCAACTGGTGTCATTGGCGTACAGACCGCCGAAGATGAAGATCAGCGCGGTGGTGAGCAGGATGGCCGTGAGAGTTTTAGCGGTACCTGCGCGGATGGACCAGACAAGGCATACGAGATACATGATCCCGAGCGTGAGATTGATGTACAGGTCTCCTCCGACGGCTCCGGCATAGAACACACCGAGTGCAACAAGACCGAAAACGGCGAACCCGAAGTTGCTGCCTGCTTTGTAGGCCTTCATCGATGCGATGGCGATGAAGATGGAAGCAAGGATCAGGAGATAGCCAAGATTGTTGCCGGTTCCGATGTCGTTGTCGACGCCCGCGTATGTCAATATGCAGAAGAGCGCAATGGGCAGAGACACCAGGGCGACGAAGAAAAGCCCGAACGCGGTCGGGTCTATGGGTTTGCATTCGTCAGTCATTCGTTTTCCTCCAATGGGTCCTAAGACCCATCCAACGATTCGCGTTACTTCGTATATAATGTTATTGCCAAAATCGGGCAAAACCGACTTAGGCCAGACAAAATTATTGGATGTCTCGATGGTTACAGATGCATGCCTGATGCCATGAATAAGTTTTATATGCTGATGGTCAGGATTCGGTCATGAAATCCGAGACGGACGGCAGAAGCTTCACATTCCTCTTGGCAGGATCCCTGACCCTGGATGCCATCCGCTCCTGGACTGCGTTGAACTCCTCCGAGGAGACGGCGATCGCCGCGGGATGCCTGATCAGCACGTCCTCCCATCTCATGTAGCCGGCATAGACGGGATTGTGCAGTATGGTGGACATGTTGCGCTTGTTCCACGGATTCCCTCTACGGGTGAGGGTGCCTTCGCGATTCAAGGACCAGCAGATCTCGTCCACCGTGCGGCCTTCCGCGTATTCCGAGAACATCCTCCTCACCACGGGAAGCTCGTCCTCGTCCTCCTTCAGGGCGCCGTCCTCCAGCCTGTACCCGTACGGAGGCGTGAATCCCATGGTCCTCTTCCCTTCCGTCGCGCCGTCGAGGGTCTCGGCCTTCTCGCGCATGCCCATGTGCGTCCTCTCGCCGATCTGCTCGCTCTCCAGCTGCGCCAGGCGCTGTATCATGTCAACGACGAACCTGCCCAGGGCATTCGAGGTGTCCAGCGATTCGGATTGGGAGACGAACATCTTCCCGTGCCGGTCCAGGACCTCCATCATGTTCATGAAATTGCGGCTGTTCCTGTGGATACGGTCCATCTTGATGACCAGGATCAGATCCCAATCGTCCATCTCCGACATCATCTTCCGGTACGCGGGGCGCTTGTCGTTCCTCCCGGAATAACCGTCGTCCTCGTAGACGCCGGCGACGTCCCATCCCTCCACCAGGCAGTAATCCTGCAGGAGCTCCTTCTGGGCGTCGATCGAATAGCCCTCGGCGGCCTGCTCCTCGGTGGAGACCCTCACATAGATCGCTGCGCGCATGTCACGTCCTTGAGCAGCGGACCGTTGACCTTCTCGAACTTCTCCATATCGACGATAGGTTCCTGTTCCCCCTTGCGGAGGATGCCGTTCCAATCGGAGTATCCCACATAGAGGGGATTGTGGAGGATGTTGCAGACAGACTGCTTGTTCCACCTTCCTCCCTTCTTCGCGGGGATGTCGGCATCGTTGAGGAAATCGGCGATGCCTCCCATGGTGGATCCGCGGAGATACATGTTGTAGATGGCGCGAACGGCGTACGCCTCATCCTCCACGACCTCCAGACGGCCGTTGGAATATGCGTATCCGTACGGGTGTCCGGATCCGAGGTTTCCGGTGCCGTTGCGGGCCTTGAACTCCATGCCCATGAATGTCCTCTCGCCTATCTGCTCGCTCTCGAGCTGCGCGATCCTCTGCATGATGTCCATGACGAAGCGTCCCATGGCCGTTGTCGTATCGAACTTCTCCTGGACCGAGTTGAACTCCTTGCCCATCTCGCGGAGGTCGTCCATCATGCGGGTGAAATTGACGCTGTTTCTGTGGATACGGTCCATCTTCAGAACCAGAAGGACATCCCAGGAATCGGATTCGCGCATCATGCGGTCGTACTCCGGACGGCGGGTGTTCCTTCCGGAATATCCCTCGTCCCTGTACTCCCCCGCGACCTCCCAGCCGCGGACCCTGCAATAGGCCTCCAGACGTTTGAACTGGGCATCCAAGGAGAAGCCTTCGACTGCCTGATCATCCGTCGATACCCTGGCGTAAAGCGCAGCACGCATCGTGCATCCATCCCGACCGTATAAGCGGGATGAGGGTATTTAAGGGGGTTGGAAGCAGTTATATCATCCTCCCGAGTCACGGCGATAGAAGGGGCTGGAATCGTGTCAAGGCTGCTGCAGATCTCGAAACTCGTTAGCACATGCATGGCTCCGATAGTGATCATCGTTGCTCTCATCGCGCTGTTCTTCCCTGATACGGTCTCCTTCATCAAAACGAGCTACATCAACTACCTTCTCGCGATCGTCATGTTCGGCATGGGGCTGACCCTCAAGCCAAACGACCTGAAGATCGTCTTCAGCCGCCCGAGGGATGTTGCGATCGGTGTGGTCGCGCAGTTCGCGATAATGCCGTTCCTGGGGTACATTCTCACCGTGGTGTTCGCCCTGCCCACCGAGCTCGCCATAGGGGTCATCCTCGTCGGAACCTGTCCCGGAGGGACCTCCTCCAACGTCATCACCTATCTCTCCAAGGGAGATACGGCGCTCTCCGTGGGGATCACGTCCATGACCACTCTACTAGCGCCTGTGGTCACCCCGCTGCTGACGTACATCTACGCGGGACAGAATATCCATGTCGACATGCTGAGCATGTTCCTGTCGATCCTGGAGGTCGTCGCTATCCCTATCGCATTGGGATTCGTCATCAACAGATTCTTCGGGAAGTTCACGGCGAAAGCCGTGGATGTCCTCCCGCTGGTATCTGTGGCCGCGATCACGGCCATCGTCGCGGCCGTCGTCTCAGCCAACTCGGCCCGTCTGACCGACGCGGGATTCCTCATCCTCGTGGTGGTGATCCTCCACAACCTGTGCGGATACGCGTTGGGATACACTGTAGCCAAGATCGCAGGGATGGACACGCCCAGATGCCGTGCGGTGTCGATCGAGGTCGGGATGCAGAACTCAGGACTCGCCACTTCATTGGCCGCGGTCCATTTCGCGGCATATCCTCTTGCAACCGTCCCCGGTGCGGTGTTCAGCGTTTGGCATAACGTATCGGGCGCGATATTGGCGAACTTCTTCTCGAGAAGGACGGAAGAGTCCGCCGATTGAGGATGGACTGCGGATCCGGCTCGCCACCAAGGAAAGGATCGATCCTCCGGGGTCATCGAGAATGCGAAACGGATGGCATCGCTCCCGGCGACACTTTTCGATGCAGAATCTGAGAAGAAGGCGATAGATGAGAAAGGGGCCGACCCCCGTTGAGGAGTCGGCGGTTTGGTTCGGGCGGTCCCCCGCCCGTGAACGGGATCACATCCCGGGCATTCCGCCCATTCCGGGTGCGCCCTGGGGCGGGGTCGGAGGGGCCCTGCGGGAAGCGATGACGTCATCGATCCTAAGGATCATGTTGGCGACCTCCTGAGCGGAGTTGATCGCCTGGACCTTCACCCTGAGGGGCTCGAGGACGTTCCTGGCGTTCATGTCGACGGCGTCCCCGGTGTCGAGGTCGAGACCGAAGTACTTGGCCTTGGCGTTCTTCTTCTCGTGGGCGTTCTTCAGCTTGATGATGCTGTCGATGGGGTCGATACCGGCGTTCTCGGCGAGGGTCCAGGGGATGATCTCCATGGCCTTGGCGAACTTCTCGATGGCGAGCTGCTCCCTTCCGCCGACGGATGCCGCATAGTCGTCGAGCCTGAGCTCGAGTTCGATCTCGGGGGCTCCGGCTCCCGCGACGACCTTGCCGTCCTCTATGGCGACGCCGACAACGCGGATGGCGTCGTTGAGGGCCCTCTCGACTTCCTCGAGCACGTGCTCGGTTCCGCCACGGACGAAGATGGTGATCGCCTTGGGGTTCTTGCAACCGGTGATGAACGCCATTCCGTCCTCTCCGACCTGCTTCTCGTCGACGGCTCCGGCGGTTCCGAGATCGGCCTTGGTCATCTCCATGACGTTGCCGATGATGTTGGCCCCGGTGGCCTTGGCGATGGCCTCGAGATCGGACTCCTTGAGCCTCCTGTATCCGAGGATGCCGTTCTTGGCAAGGTAGTGCTGGACGAGCTCGTCGACTCCCTTCTGGCAGAACACGACGTTGGCTCCGGTCTCCTTGATCTTGTCGACCATGGCCTTCATGGTGTTCTCCTCCTCGGCGAGGAAGGAGGACATCATGGTCGGATCGGTGATCTGGATCTGGGCGTCGAACTCGGTCTTCTTGACCTCGAGAGGGCAGGAGAACAGGGCGATCTTCGCCTTCTCGACGTGGGTGGGCATCCTGGAGTGGACCTTCTCCTTGTCGATGACGACTCCCTGCACCAGGTTCGTGTCGCCGATGACTCCGCCGACCTTCTTCTGGATGCGGATGTTCTTGGTGTCGACCTTGCCGTCCTCCTCGACGGATTTGCAGGCCTTGACGACGATGTCGGCCAGAGCGGCCTCCTCCTCTCCGACGGACTTGCCGATGAGGGCGGTCGTCGCGACGGTCTTGAGGGTCTTCTCGTTCTTGGCGTCGATGGCAATGTCGTTGAGGATCTCGACGGCCTTGTCGGCGGCCATCTTGAACCCGTTCGTGATGACGGTCGGGTGGACGTTGGCGTCGATAAGAGACTCGGACTGCTTGAGCAGCTCCCCGGCGAGGACGACGCTTGTGGTTGTACCGTCCCCGCACTCGGCGTCCTGGGTCTTGGCGACCTCTACGATCATCTTGGCGGCGGGGTGCTGGACGTCGATCTCCTTCAGGATGGTGACTCCGTCGTTGGTGATGACGACGTCGCCGATGGTGTTGACCAGCATCTTGTCCATCCCCTTGGGTCCGAGGGTGGACCTGACCGCGTCGGCGACGGCCTTGGCGGCGCTGATGTTGTTGAACTGTGCTTCCTTGTCTTTGCTCCTCTCCGTGCCCTCTTTGAGCACGATGACGGGCTGGTTTCCAGAACCGTACATGGTAATTATCACCTGTAGTTTGAGTACGACAATTTAGTTCTTCTATAAAAATAATTCTATTCTACCATCGTTCGGAGCAGAGAATCCAGACATCGCTGGGTGTTGCTGTCGGACACGATGTCCAGGCCCCTTGACAGACAGGCATCGCGGAGCTTCCTCTCGGCCCCGGGCGAAGGACGAATCCCCATGCGCTCGAGCCTGGTCGGATCCACGAGTCTGAGGTTTAGATGGTCGTAGAAGACCGCTTCGACACCGGCCTCCTTCAGACGGTCGGCGAGCTCTTCCTCGCGTCCCTCGAGGGTGGACATGACCGGAGCGACCAGGACGTACGACCTGATTCCCGCGTCGACGAGCTCGGCCAAAGCGTCGAACCTCGCTCCCGGCAGGGGGGCCCCGGGTTCCGTCATCATGGAGATGCGGTCGTCAGCGGTGGTTATCGTCATCCCCACCACGCAGTCCATCCCGGACAGAAGATCGAGGTCCCTGACGATGAGATCCGATTTGGTGTGGATGTGGACGGACCTGCCCTTGGAGGAAAGCACCTCCAGGCATCTCCTCGTGAGGAGGAACCTCCTCTCCGCAGCCTGGTACGGGTCGGTGACCGATCCGATCCCGATGACGCCCTCCGCGAAGGGGAGCTCGCGGACCAGCCTGTCGGCGATGTTGCGCTTGACCCTGACGACCCTCCAGGTGGACAGGTCGGAATGGGTGTGGCCTGGCGCGTAGCAGTAGATGCAGCCGTGCTCGCATCCCCCGTATGGGTTGAGGGCGTAATCCATCTCGGGGAGTCCGGAAGGGGCCAGGGCGCGGGAGCAGTCGACGACCCTGAACGGCCCGTCCCACTCGAGTCTCTCCCCGGCGAACTCTCCCAAAGTCGTGTCGATAATAGTCCTCGATCCTCCTCTGCACCAGCCAATCCCTCATGACGTCGGAGTTGGCTATCCATCCGTCCCTGCGGATGTCCATCATCGTCTCCACCCTGTCGAGAGCGGCGTCCAGCGTCTCGAAGTGGGAAGGTTCGGTCTTCAGAGCCGCGCGCACGTTCTCCCTGACGTTCCAGACGCCGACAGGCATGATGTATCCTGGGTGGGCCTCGCGCATTATGACAGCTCCGGCGGTCCTGCCCTCCTCGATCAGTAGCTCGTTCACGGCCATCCTCGAGGCGTAGTAGCATCCGCCGATGTGGGCGTACTCGGTCCTGCCTTCGAAGAACTCGCTGTCGTGTATGATGTCTATGGTCCTACCGGAGGGGTTCCACGTCGTATTGGGGTACCAGGCCTCGATGAGCTCGAACCTCCAGGTGCACGGCATCAGCAGGATGGCCCACCGGTTGTCGAGCTCCGTCCATTGGTATAGGCGGAAATCGTCGATGGTGGGGTTCCATTTCGTGGTCTTCAGGAGGTCCTTCCCGATGATGTCGTCGACCGCCGTGATGCTCCATCTGGTGGGGACGAACCGGCGGTTCCTCTCCATGCCCATGGTTCCGACGGAGAAGGCCTTCTGGATCTCGGAGATCAGAGTGCCGTTCCTGTATGCGGAAACGACGGCGTCGACAGCCTTCATGTCCGTGTCGTAGAAGCTCTTCTCAAGGTTCCTCTCGAACCTGCTGTTGCCGGTGGACATCCTCTCCATCCTGGCAGAGGGCCCGAAGGGTTCGATGTCGTCGTCGAGGACGACGCGTCCCTTCGGCTTCTGGGTGAAGGACGCCTCCGTATCCACCGGACGCTCCGAGAGCGCCAGCTCCTGGACGCTGTCGACGATCTTGCCGCTCTTCCTGAAGTCGGTGGCGTCTATCCTGAACTTCCCGCGGACGAGCTTGAACCTGAAATCGACGATCTCGTCGATGGACCTGCCGACCCATCTTTCAGGGGTGCCCATTAGGGAGGTGTCGCCGAACTCCGGAGGCAGCAGGGGCCCGATGTCCACCTTCGGATACCCGTACCTGCCGACGAACACGGCGGGAGGGCTGGAACCGGCTAGTTCCGTGGCGTCTATGAGAGGACGAGACTTCTGCTGCGAGTAGAACTTGACCATCAGGGGGCAGCGGTCCTTCCCGCAGAGGCGGTGGGCGCCCTTGCATATGGAGCAGAGGCCGTTCTTCACGATCCCGCCGTTCAATTCGGCGGATTGTTCGAAGAACCTCGTGGCCGTCACCATCTGCATCACAGCGCTCTGAAGTCGGAATAAGGGTTAGCGGAAGCCAGTTTGGGATCTCTCCCGTGCAAGGGGACCGGTTTCCGCTATGCGTGGGAATCGGCATGCTGTTTAAATGATTTTGCGTCGATTTTTTCTAAACAGCGTTAAAATTAACAAAAATGAACTGATTTCGAGTCTGGATTTATCCTAATAAGGATAATCAATCCAATGAATTATACAATTAGATAAGAATCTCAGGGGTATCCGCCCTTGGGGGCATCGGCGGCTTCGGGCAGCAGATCGATGCCGAACACCTTCCTGAACTCCGGGCGCATCTTCTCCAGGCTCCACAGCTCCATGCTCGGATCCGCATCCGCGGACGCCTTCAGATGCAGACCCTCGTCCGAAAGGGCGAGCCTGACGCTTCTCACGGAGCCGTTGCGGTGCCTGTCCAGCACGTCGGCCATCTTCAGCAGTATGGCGCATATCCTGATGGAATCTATGGTCGGACGGTCCAGACCCTCGAACCTTACGTCCTTCGCCCCGGGGAACTTCTTGTGATGGCATCTGACGATCAGCCCCATCGCATGTATCTCGGGGCACGTGAATCCCTGAAGATCGGCGTTCTCGATCATCATCTGCGAGAGGATGTTGTGGTTCGTGTAGCTGACCAGCTCGCCTATGTCGTGGAGTATGCACGAACACGACAGGAGGCTGCGCCATCCCGCATCGAGATGGTGCAGTCCGAGGGCCTCCGTCTGATCGAAAAGCGACATGGCGTTCCTCTCGACGTTCTCGGCGTGCCTCCTGTCGTACTGGCAGCGGTGGGCCAGGGCCCGGACGGACGAGACGCGGGCGTCGAAGACCTTCCCTCCGCGGGAGAGCATCCTGTCGTACATCATCCCCTGTTTCAGACCGTCGGTACTGATGCCGATCTCGTCGATGCCGAACTGCGACATCAGCTCCTCGGCTATCGCCCCTCCGGGGATTATGATGTCCGCGCGGTTCTTCCCCATGCCCGGAACGGACAGCCTGGCCTCGATGTCCATGGAGCAGAGCCATGCCATGAGGTCCTGCAGCTCCTTCAATGTGAAATGCGAAGCATCCCCGTCCCCGCGTCTCGCGGCGCAGAGCTCCGCCAGGGATATGAGGGTGCCCGACGACCCGACCGCCCGCTTGAATCCCGCGGACCTCACCCTGTTGACCGCGTGGTACGAGGCGATGTCCACGTTGCGAAGGATGTGGGAATAATCGGAACGGGATACTGGCCGGGAGAAATCGAACCCGAGCGAATAGTTGTACCTGACGGCGCCCATGCTGAGGCTGTCCAGGAAGATGTCCTCGCCCCGTTCGCGGACTATGACCTCGGTGCTGCCGCCCCCGATGTCCAGCTCCAGGGTGCGAACGTCGGGTCCGGAGTCTCCGAAGACGCCGAGGGCGATCAATCTCGCCTCCTCCACGCCCGGGATGACCTTCATCTCCACGTCTTCGGAGACGGCGTCGATGAGCTCCTGCCTGTTGGAGGCCTCCCTCGCGGCGCAGGTCGCCAGTGCGATGACGTCCTTCGCCCCCAATCCCCTTGATATCTCCGCGAACCTCTTGATGACCAGGGACGCCTTCCTGATGGAGGGCGGGTCGATGAGGCCGTCGCTGTACAGGCTCTTCCCCAGCCGCACGGACTCCTTGTCCTGGTAGATCGGGGTGCCGGAGGTGCCCGGATAGAACCGTACCACCAGCAGATGGATCGAGTTGGTCCCCACGTCGATGAAACCGACCGTCTCGGTCTCGGGGTCAGGGCTCATGCCAGCATCCCCTGTTGTCGATGAACCATTTCTGGGATCTGAGCTTCTTCTCCCCGGGATGCCGGGTCGCGCGGACGTAGGATCCGTCAGGCTGCAGGACCCTGGCCTTGACGTTGTCCCCCAGATGGATCGCGAGGATCCTGTCGCGGATGAGCTCGAGCATCGTCTGGTCCAGGACGGGGAACAGCACCTCCACCCTCGCCAGAAGGTTCCTGGGCATCATGTCCGAGGAGCCCATGTACATCTCCGGCTTGCCCCCGTTCTCGAAGTAGTATATCCTGGAGTGCTCGAGGAAGCGGTCGACTATGCTGGTCACCCTGATGTTCTCCGAAACGCCGGGGATTCCGGGGCGGAGGCAACAGAGGCCGCGGATGTTCAGGTCGATCTTCACGCCGGCGATGGAAGCCTTGTACAGGGTGGCGATGATGTCCGAATCGATGAGACCGTTGGCCTTCATCGCTATGTACCCGTGGCCGGTGGTCCTGCAGACCTCGATCTCCCTCTCGATCTTCATGATCAGGGTGCTCTTCAGGGTGAACGGCGCCACCAGGAGGCGGGAATACATCCTGGGGCCGTAGTATCCGGTGAGGGCGTTGAACAGCTCGCCCACATCCTCCCCTATCTCCGGGTCGGCGGTGAGGAACGAGATGTCCCCGTACTGCTTCGCGGAAGATGCGTTGTAGTTGCCGGAGCTCATGTGCGTGTAGCGTATGAGGCGGTCGCCCTCCAGACGGACGATCTGCAGCAGCTTGGAATGCACCTTCAGATTCACCGGCCCGTACACCACGTGGACGCCGATCTTCTCCATCTCCCTGGCCCAGAGGATGTTGTTGCTCTCGTCGAACTTGGCGCGGAGCTCCATCAGGACGGATACTGTCTTCCCGTTCTCCTTGGCCCTCATGAGGGCTTTGATGAGCGACGGGTCGCGTCCGATCCTGTACAGGCAGATCTTGATGCTCTGCACGTCAGGGTCCTCCGCGGATTCGTTCAGGAGACGCACTATGGCGGAGAACGATTCGTAGGGGTGGTACAGGATCCAGTCCCTCTGCTTGATGGCTTCGAACATGTCCATGCCCTCGGCCAGTTCCGGAGGCATGTACGGCTCGAAGGGCTTCTCCTTCAGCTTGGGCCTGTCCAACGAGACGAGCTGCCACAGGTCTCCGAGGCTGATGGCGTCGGTCCTGTGAACCTGGAGGTCGGACAGTTTAAGGTTCCTGGCGAACAGCTTGACCATGTCCGGGGGCATGGACCTCTCGACGGTCATCCTCACGGGGAATCCGACGTCCCTGTCCTCCAGGGACTCCTCGACGGCGGTCATGAAATCGCAGGCCTCGTCGATCGTCACCTTCACATCCGCGTTCCTGGTGACCCTGAAAGTGTACGCCCCGACCACGTCGAGGCCGGGGAAAAGGGAGGACACGTGGTTCTCCAGTATGTCCTCCAGCATGACGTACTGCTCGCCGTTGGAGGAGGGGACCTGCACGAAGCGGGGGATGATCCCCACGGGCACCTTCACCCTCGCATAGAGTTGCTCGCGGTTGCCGTCGTACATCCTGACGGCGATGTTCAGCGAGTTGTTGGAGATGAACGGGAAGGGATGGCTGACATCCAGGGCAAGAGGGGTCAGCAAGGGATGCACCCTCTGCTTGTAGAAGTTGGCGACCCAGGCCTGCTGGTCCGGGTTGAGGTCGTTGACCTTGCTGATGCGGATGCCCACGGCCTCGAGGTCCTTCATGAGGGACGACCAGCATGCGTTGTAGTGCCCGATGAGGTCCTGGACCTTGTCGGAGATCTGATGCATCAGGGTTGCATAGTTGGTCGACGAGTAGTCCGGACCGGGGATGGGGGTCTTGGAGATCAGCCCGGGGACGCGGATCATGTAGAACTCGTCCATGTTCCCGTAGCAGATGGCGAGGAACTTCACCCTCTCCAGAAGGGGGTTGGAGGTGTCCTCGGCCTCCTCCAGGCAGCGCCTGTTGAATTCCAGCCAGGAGAGCTCCCTGTTGATGTAGTACTTGGAATCGTAGAGGTCTGGGGCCTTGGCGGGCGCCGCGGCCCCCTTGCCGTTGCCGCGGCGGGAGGCCATTCAATCGTCCTCCGGCTTCCTGACCGCGACGGAATCGCGGTGTGCGAAGAGCCCCTCGGCCTCCGCCAGAGCCTCGATGGTCGGGGCCAGGGAGGCGAGACCCTCCTTCGAGAGGATCTGCACCGTTGACGTCTTCATGAAGTGGGAGACGTTGAGCCCGGAACAAGTGGTGGCGTGCCCCGATGTCGGAAGCACGTGGTTCGTGCCGGACGCGTAGTCCCCGGCGGCGACCGGCGTGTACGGTCCGACGAAGATGGAGCCGGCGTTCCTGACCTTTCCGAGGACGTCGAGCGGGTCGCGGACCTGGATCGACAGGTGCTCGGGGGCGATGCCGTTCATGATCTCCACGGCCAGATCCATGTCCTCCGCGACGATGTATCCGGAGTTGTTCATCGCTTTCTCGATGATCTCCCTGCGGGGGGCCTTGGCGATGATGCCCTCCATAACCTTCCAGACCTTGTCGGGGAGGTCGGGGTCGTCGGTGACCAGCAGACATGCGGATGAGGGGTCGTGCTCCGCCTGGGCCACGAGGTCGGCGGCGACGAAATTGACGTCGGCGTCTCCGTCCGCCAGGACGCCCACTTCCGAGGGTCCCGCGGGGAAGTCGATGTCCACCTTGTTGCGGAGCATCATCTTCGCTCCGGTGACGAACACGTTGCCGGGTCCGACGATCTTCTGGACCGGCTCGATGCTCTCCGTCCCCAACGCCATGGCCGCGACTGCCTGGGCGCCACCGGATTTGTAGATCTCGTCGACACCGGCCACGTCGGCGGCAACGAGCGTGAGCGGATTTATGGGCGCTGGGGTGCACATGACGACCTCGTCCACACCGGCGACCTTCGCGGGGATGGCGGTCATCAGAACGGTGCTGGGGTAGGATGCCCTGCCTCCGGGGATGTAGCAACCGACCCTCTCCAGTGGCGTGGACTTGACGCCGAGGGTTATGCCGGGCTCCACTTCCCTGAGCCACATGCCGGCCGGCATCTGCATCTCGTGGAACCTCTGGATGTTGTAGGCCGCGTTCTCCAGCTCCTCCACCAGTTCGGGGCTGACCTTCTCGTAGGCCTCCTCGATCTCGTCGCGGGAGACGGCGATCTCTTTCAGATCGACCTTGTCGAACTTCTTGGCGAGCTCCCTGAGCGCCTTGTCGCCGTTCTGACGGACGTTCTCGACGATCTCGCGCACGGTGTCCTCGACCTGTCCGACCTTGGACTCACGGTTCTCTTTCCAGAAGTCTTCGTTGACTTGCTGCCACATGGTTCTCCTCTACCGCACGGACTCATATATACGATTCGGGACGCGCGCGCCTGCGTCGCCCGCTGCGCGCCAGCGGGGACCCCAACTGATATATCCGATACGACGGTCCGACTGTCCATCATGAAGGTCATCATCGTCGGAGCCGGCGATGTCGGGTTCGTTTCGGCCGAAACCATATCCGACGTCCACGACGTCCTGGTCATAGAGAAGGACGAGGCCGTTGCCGACACCCTGAAGAGCCGTCTGAACGTGGCGGTCCTGAGGGAGGACGGGACCAATCCCCGGGTCCTCAGGTACGCGATCGAGAGCCATGAGGCCGAGATCATCATGTCGGCCCTCCATTCAGATTCGGACAACCTCTTCATCTGCATGATGGCCAAGAGGATGAAGCCGGGCATCAGGACCATCGCCACCGTGAACAGCCCGGACTTCATAGCCGAGGCCAACGCATCGGGACTGGACGGGGTGGACCACATCATCTCCCCGGAGCTGGTCACCGCCCGCAAGATGTACAAGCTCTGCGTCCTGGAGAACATCGTCGAGTACGACGCCGTGGACGAGATGGGCGTCTGCATCGCGGTGTTCAAGATCGAACCCCACCACCAGATCATCGGGAGGGTGGTCATGCAGCTGCCGACGCCCAAGGATTGCACGGTATTCGCCATATTCCGCGACGGCGAGATCCACACGTCCCCGGAGACCATGGAGATCCACAGCGGAGACATAATGTGCGTGTTCGGGAGCGATCAGGCCGTGCAGCAGTTCAACGACCTCGTCGGCGTCGACGACGTCGGCAGGGAGTTCTGCATCCTCGGCGGATCCATCGTGGGCATCAATCTTGCCAGGATGCTCTCCGAGGACCCGAAGAAACGCTACGTCAAGATAATCGAGAGGAACCCGGAACGCTGCAGGACTCTCTCCAGGGAGCTCTCGGGGGTCGTCGTCATCAATTCCGACTACACCGACCCCGACGTCCAGTTCGACGAGAACATCTTCAAATCCGACGCGACCGTGTCCACATCCCGGAAGGACGACACCAACCTGCTGATGTGCATGTCGGCCAAGAGGAACAACGCCCGGAAGGTCATCGCGAGGTTCTTCATGCGCGAGTACGAGGACATCTTCAGGTACACCGACCTGCAGACCATCATCGGGTACGACGAGATAATCTCCAACGAGATCACGCGCTGCATCATACCCGACGAGACCAGCATCACCAGGATGCAGTTCTCGGACGGGATGTTCTTCACCCACACCGTCGACGACCATTCGAAGCTGAAGGACCGCTTCGTCGGCGACCTCAACATGCCCGAGGGTCTCAGGATAGTCGGGATACTCAGGGACGGATCCATCGTGTACCCGCTGCTGGACACGAAGCTGACCCCGGGGGACTCCGTCATCGTGTTCTCCAACGGCCGGAAGGAAGCTGAGATAACCAAGGTCCTCGGCAAGAGGCCCCTGCCGGAGATGTGAGCATGGGGTTCCGCGAGAGGTGCTTCCGGTGGAACAGCACCACCGCCAGGATCCTCGGCATGGTGGAGATGCTGTTCGCCGTGGTCCTCTGCTTCCCCACGCTGGTCGCGTTCTCGTGCGGCGAGGATCCCATGCCGTTCCTGGTTCTCATCCCGCCGCTCTTCGCCGTTGGGCTGTTCCAGTACCTGACGTGCGAGGACTCCAAGGGATTCCGCACCGTGAACGGCCTTCTGCTGGTGGCTATGGTCTGGATCCTCATGTTCGTCATCGGCACCGTCCCGTACGTCCTGTCCGGCATCAACCCCCTGGATTCCGTCTTCGAATCGGTCAGCGGCGTCACCACGACCGGACTGTCGGTCATGGGCGATCTCACCCAGCACGCCACCAGCCTTCTGGTCTGGCGGTCCATGACGCAGTGGGTCGGAGGTATAGCGGTCGTTCTGATCTTCCTCTATTTCCTGCCGATGATCGGTTTCGGCCGCGGACTCTTCCAGAACGAGCTCTTCGGGGCCGGCTCCTCGGAATACACCCAGAGGACCACGGAGGCCGCGAAGTCGTTCATAATGGTCTACCTGGTCCTGAGCATCATCAACTTCGCCCTGCTGTTCCTCTGCGGCCTCGATCCGCTGGAAGCGATCTGCCTGATGTTCACCACCATCTCCACCGGGGGGCTGATGATCATCAACGCGAACATGGCCGCCTACTCCGACCCGGTCCAATGGATAACGGTGATCTTCATGCTCCTCGGAGGAACCAACTTCTACCTGCACTACAGGGCCGTCTACCTGAAGGAGAAGAAGGTGTACAGCGGGAACTCCGAGTTCAGGCTCATGATCCTCTGGTTCGCCGTCATGTCCGTTCTCGTGGCGCTTCTGCTCATCGGGGACGGCGGGGGCGAGATCACCCTCGGCACCGTCTACGAGAAGCTCAAGGGCGCGATCTTCACCACAGTATCCCTAGGAACCACCACCGGGTACTACACGGAGGACTTCACACTGTGGCCGTCCCAGTGCATGATACTCCTGATGTTCGTAGCCCTGATCGGAGCGTCCTCCAGCTCGACCAGCGGAGGTGTGAAGTTCAGCAGGCTGCTGATCATCTTCAAGTACATCAGGAACGGGTTCAACGGCATCATCCACAAGAACGCCGTCTATTCGGTGAAGATCGACGGCAAGACCGTGGACGACTCGTTCATCCAGAGCTCCCTGGTGGTCTTCATGATGTTCGGCATGACCCTGCTGATCGGCGCCGTCATCTTCATGATCTACGGCTACGACATGGTCGATTCCTTCGGATTGTCGATATCCGCGGTATCGAACGGAGGCATGGGATTCGGCAACTTCGGACCCACCGGGAACTTCGCTGGCCTCGAGGCCCCGCTGAAGGGGGTCCTCATCCTGCTCATGTGGATAGGCCGTCTGGAGATCGTGACGGCGATCGTGTTCCTGACGCCCGGTTTCTGGAAGGACGTATGGCTCAACAGCCGCGCCAACCGCAAGGGCAGACGCGCCTGAGTCAGTGGCCTTCGCAATAGGTCAGGACGTTCAGGGCCGCGCGGCTTCCCGGAGAGGTCTCGTTGATCGCGCCGGCGACGATGCGGGCCTTCCCGTACTCGCCCTTCATGGCGAGGCAGATGCCGAGGGTCTCCATGGCGCTGACGTTCTTGGGGTCGATGTTGAGGGCGCGGGTGGCGTATCCGGCGGCGGCCTTGATCCCTCCCTTGACCCTCATGGCGTAGGCGGCCAGGGCGTACGACTGCGCGGTCTTCTCCTTCAGGACGCCGCGGACGTACTTGTTGGCCTCCTTGTCCTTCCCTCCGAGCATCAGCGCGGACACGTATGCGCGACGGACGTCGAAATCGTCCGGCATCTCGGCGAGGAGCCTCTCCGCTTCGGAGATGGATCTGGAGTGCTCACCCAGGGCGCTAAGGACCTCGCAGAGCATGACGCGGTCGAACGGCGTGGGGGACGGGATGGAACTGACGGCCTCCAAGGCCATCTCGTACTCGTCCAGGTCCTCAAGGCACATGCATCTGAGCCTGATGACGGAATCCGTGGACTCCAGGCCTTTCAGAATGGAGTAGGCGCTGGACGGGAAATCCAGGCCCCTGAGCGAACCGGCGATCTGGATGAGCATCTGCGGATCCTCGGGGAGCTCGGCCATGAGGTCCCTGAGGATCTCCTGCGAGGCGCCGTCGTCCTCGATGACCTTCAGCAGCGAGAGGCATTTGATCCTCGTGACGGGGTCATGGTCCTCCTTGGCCAGTTCCCTGACCCTGTCGACCGCCTCCGGGCTCCTGCCCTCGGAAATCATCGTGCGTATCTGGTCGAATTCGGCGTCCGTGTCCATCGGAGACCCGATGACGCATCTGACTTAAAAAGAGGCGTTCGCCGTTTTTTATAGATACACCAGCATCTGGATGCCGACCATGAAGATCAAGTCGTTCCGCGTATCCGGGCTGTTCAACGAGTTCGATTACGAGGTGGAGCTCTGCCAACCCCTCACGTTCATCCATTCGCCGAACGGTCTGGGCAAGAGCACAGTCATGAGGATGATCTACTCCGCCTTGCGCGGGGATGTGAACTATCTCTCCGACACCCCCTTCGACAGGCTGGACATCGGATTCGACGACGGCAGCACCCTCATCATCCAGAACTATCCCGGCAACCTTCTCGTCCAGATGCAGAAGAGCGAGCTGGAGACCCCCCTCACACCCGGTGAAATGGCGTCCATCTGCGACGCCGTGTACATACCTCCCGAGAGGCTCGCCGTGAAGAGGGGGGACGGCCACCTGGCTCCGACCCTCGAGGTCTACGCGCAGGAGCTGCTGGAAACGATCAGATACGCCAAGGAGCACAGGGAGCTGGAGCCCCATCCGAGGGATGACGTGCACGAGATGACGGACGGCGACCTGGAGTTCTGGTGCAAGGACCTCAAGGCCAAGCTAGATTTCATCAAGGACGCCGGGTTCGGGCCCGACATCCCCGCGGGCGCCAAATTCCCCCCGTCCAGATACGACATCGTCAAGGACCGCAAGGGATGCGAGGATCTCGCATGCTCGATATCGGACTACGTCGACAGGAACTACCTCCTGGCAGAGTCCATAATCATCTTCAAGGACATCGTCAGCGACATCTTTATCAACAAGACCATCCAGGTGAACGAGAACGGCAGGATCGGCATCGCCATGAACAACGGCACCGCCCTCCAGCTGCAGAAGCTCTCGTCCGGCGAGAAGCAGATCCTGATCCTGTTCTACGCCATACTGTTCCACGCACCCCAGAACTCCGTCGTGATCATCGACGAGCCCGAGATATCGCTCCACGTGAGCTGGCAGCAGAGGCTCGGGGACTGCTTCATGGACATCTGCAGGGTCAGGAACATCCAGATGATCGTATCCACACATTCGCCACAGATCATCCACGACAAGTGGGATCTCGCCAGGGAGCTGAGGCCCGAGGATGCGCGAGTTCCTGACGTCCGACGATATCTGCAACGAGATATCGATGGAGAGGACGCTCTTCGACGGGGCGTTCGTGCTCGTGGAAGGGGTCACGGATTCCAGGCTGTTCGGAAAGTTCATCGACAAGGATTCGGTGAAGATATCCATCGCCCATTCCCGCGACAACGCCGAACGGGTCGTCAAGGAGATGCGCAACCGCGGGGATCGGAAAGTCATGGGGATAATCGATCCCGATCTGGACCGCCTCAAGGGGAAGAAAGCGAAACCGCCCCTGTTTTACACCGACTGCAGGGACATGGAGATGATGGCCGTCCGCAGCCATGCGCTCGACGATGTCCTGGACGAGTACGGGGACCGCGAATCGGTCGCCAGGTTCAACGAACGCTTCGGTCACGTGAGGGATGCCCTCGTGACCGCCAGCTACCCCATCGGACTCCTGATGCACGTCTCGCAGGAAAGAGGACTGGGATTGTCGTTCAAGGACCTGGATTTCGACCGCTTCATCAACCCGCGGTCGCTCGGCCTGGACGCCAGGACGATGGTGTCCGAGGTGGTGGACAACTCGCGCACGCCCCATATCAGCAAGAAGAATCTGCTGAAGGTACTGAGCTCCGAAGCGAAGGCTCTCGGCGACCCTTGGCTGGCCGCCCGGGGCCACGACACCATCAGCATCCTGCTGATCGGCCTCAGGAAGGGATTCGGGGGAACCAACGTCCGCGGTTTGGACGAGGGCGTGCTGGGCGGAGCGCTCAGGCTCGCCTTCTCCGACGAAGACTTCGCCTCGACGGACCTCTACAGGGACACGGAGGAATGGGCCGCATCCGAGGGAATAGTCCTGTGGGACCTCACTCGCTCCGGAAGTCCTCGGTCCTGATCCCGTCGGCGGTCTCGATGATCTTCTGGATGCGCCTCTGTCCATCGTCGAGGATGGATTTGCAGCGGTCCCTGAGGACGACCGCCATCTCGTAGATCTCCAGACTCCTGTCAAGGTCCGTTCCGCCCTGCTCCAGCTCCTGGACGAGCTTCTCCAGCTGCTCCATGCTGGCCTCGAAGCTCATTCCCGCGACTTCTTCCTTGAACTTCTCCATGTCCGTCATTGCTCTGTCTCCGTTATCTCCGTGATGGCGGCCTTGGCCGTCCCGTCCCTCAGACGGAACGATACGCTCCGGCCCACTGAAAGCGATTTCACCGACGGGACGGCCCTGCCGTCCGGCCCGATTATCATGCCGTATCCCCTGTCGAGGACCGCGGAAGGGTTCAGCGACTCCAGCCTGGCCGAGGCCTCGCCCAATTCCGATCTGCAGGAATCCATACCGCGAAGCATCCTGGTCCGTATCTCCGAGAACAGGGAATCGACCTCGGACGACCTGATATCCAACTCGCGGAGGACCGCCTGTCCGGATACCCTGGCGAAGAGCACGTCGACCCTCTGGCGCCTGGAATCGAGATCCTTGAGGGCGGATGCCGGGGACAGCCTTCCCTCCACGACTCCGAACCTTGTGCGCATATCGGCGATCGTTTCGGACAACGCCCTGTCGGCGCGGGACCAGATGCGGTCCAATTCCATCCCCTTCATGTCCAGGTCGCGCATGGCGCTCTGCGGGGACAGCTTGGCATCGAGGACATCGAACCTCGACCTCATCCGGTCGAGCACCGCTCCGAGGGCCTTGTCCGCGGAGGCCATGTCCCTGTCGATCCTCGAACGGATCTCGTTCCTCTCCTGCAAGAGGATCGCCGCCGCCCCGGTGGGGGTGGGGGCGCGTACGTCGGCGACGAAATCGGCGATGGTGAAATCGGTCTCGTGGCCCACCGCGGATACGATGGGGATCCTTGATGCGGCTATGGCGCGGGCCACGGACTCCTCGTTGAAGGGCCAAAGGTCCTCCAGGGAGCCTCCTCCCCTTCCCACTATGATGACATCCACGCCCACGCGGTTCAGCAGTTCGATCCCCGCCACGATCGTCGCGGCGGCGCCCTCCCCCTGGACCTGGGCCGGGGCGAGCAGGATGTCCGCCGGGAACCTGGACGCAGATGTCGTGATGATGTCGTGGATGACGGCGCCCGTCTCCGAGGTGACCACCCCGATGGTCCTCGGATACCTCGGAAGGGGCCTCTTCCGAGCCGGATCGAACAATCCTTCGGCTTCGAGCCTGCGCTTGAGCTCCTCGAACGCCCTGAACAGGTCGCCGATGCCGGACTGGCGCATGTTCTCCACTATGAACTGGTAGGAGCCGCGCTGGACGTAGATATCCACCCCGCCGAAGGCCAGGACCTTCATGTTCTCCTTCGGTTCGAAATCCACCCGCGAACGGGCGCGGGCGAAGAGGGCGCACCTGATCTCGCTGCCCTGGTCCTTGAGTACGAAGTAATAATGACCGGAAGCCGCCCTGGTGAGATTGGAGATCTCCCCTCCGACCCACACGTCGTTCAGCCCCGGGGAGGACTGCAGCAATCCCTTGACGCGGGTGTTGAGCTGTGTGACGGTCAGCGGCTCCTCCATGGTGTCCGGAATCGTAGTCGCGTATTAGTCAACTGCGACGAGGCACCCTCATCACAGAAATTTCACTTCGACAGACTTCATATTAATGGCAATACCGACACAGATGGCATCAGAGACATCGGGTTCATCTGAATAACATTTCCTGTTTATCTGCCTCAATGCTTCATCAGCCAAGGAACCGAGATTGCTGTTCCTGTCGACTGTCGTCTTTATCTCGATGATGACCGGCGGATGCTCCGACGTCCTTTCAAAGAATATGTCAGTATACCCATAACCCTTAGGAATTTCTCCTCTGGCCACGAATTCAGGGGTTACCAAATATGCCATGATGAGGTCGCGGTACTTGTTGTGTCTGGACGTTGGATCCTCATCTTGGGACCATGTGTGATCCATCGGTATGCCGGTCAACATCGTCTCCAATTGATTCTTCAGAGCAACGGAATCATGCCCATATATGGCATCCATTGCCACTACAGCCCTTCTTTCAACCAATTCGGCCCTATCCACAATGGATTCGAAAGCGTTTGACACCTCCTTATTAACGACACTAACACGACATTCGGGCATCCCGGAACGTTGACCTCCCGTACGTACCGCTTTCAGATATCCTGCCATGGCCAGGTAGGAATAAACAACCGATGGGGCAGCGGAAGGCGACATTATATCGATGTATGAGATTCTCGTATTGATTGCAGTGACGATATAGGAGTCTTTGTTCTTGTATAGACCTTTGAGTTGGGTGAGAGCTTCGGCGCCCATGGTCGAGATCAGATCTGCGGACATTCCCCCGCCAGTCATGTTATTCCAGTAGGCGCATGGTTCACAACCGCTCTTGAGATACATCACGACGCTGTACGGATTGAAAACATCAGCATTCCCGAACCTGTACCCGTCGTAATACTCTCTGATCTCGTCCATTTTCTCAGGTGGATTGCTGGTCATTTCCAGAAGAGAACGGACCTCATCATCAGTGAACCCGAAGAATTCATCCCCTTCCGTCTCCAAGATGCTACAAACGCTAGCATTGTTGAAACTGCTCAGCATGCTCGTCTTAGCCAGAGGCATTATCCCAGTGACAACGCCGAGATGAAGGTGTTCGTTGAATTTGAACGTCTGTTCCATGAACGGCCTCAGACCGTCCACAATCACATTGAAGCGCTCTTCCGTTCTCACGTTCTGAATGCTGGCATCATACTCATCGACCAGTATTATGACATCCTTTCCGTAATGCTCGTACAAGATAGAGCATAGCCTCCTGATTGAACCCTCTAGATCAATACGTGTGAGCTTCGCGCTGAAACACTTGGAGATGAAGTCGGCATCATCCTTGTCGAGATCCGCGTCGATAAGAACCTTGAAGGGACGTACGGCATTGGACACCACGCGAGACAGGCGTTTACTGAAATCTTTGGTTGTTTGGCTGTTCAAATCGCCGAAATTCATCCTGATGACAGGATACGCGTTCTTATGGACCTCACATTGGGGGCATCCGTCTATCTTTAACCCCTTGAAGATGTCATCTTCATCCGCATATTGGATATTGAAGAAATGGTCTATCATCGAAAGATTGACGGTCTTTCCAAAGCGACGCGGCCTAGTGTAGAGCAAGGTCGTGTTCTGGAGGTTGCAAATATCGCGGATCATCAGCGTCTTGTCCACGAAGTAATACTTCCCGGAGACCAATGCTTTGAAATCGTAAATCCCATCGGGATACCGCTTCTCCTCCATGTGGTCGTGAATGTTTGAATACAATAATATCTTTGCCGTCATCATCGAATCGGCAACCACAACTACGTGGACCCTTCTTTTTACCCAACGCCTTTATCCGATACCAACAATGAACCCGCATGGAAATGGCGGAAACAGCCTCCAGCATGAACGCCGAGATTTCGAACGATATGTCTATGGAGGCTTCTTGAATGACCGACAGGCGCTGCCCCTTCTGCGGAGAGCTGGTCCCCTCCAACAGCCTGACCTGCCCCAAGTGCTACAAGAAGATCCCGGCGGACTACCAGCCCGAACCGGTGCAGCCCCAGCCCTCCAAGAAGGCGAATCGCAAGTACGCCCTCATAATCGGCGCGGTACTGGGCCTCTTCGGACTCCTCGGGATGGGGCAGCTCTACTACGGGCGCTACAAGCGCGGAGCGATGTTCCTCGTCGTCGGACTGGTCTTCTTCATCCCGGCCGTCGTCCTGGCGTTCATCGTCCCGCTGATCTCGTGGATCCTGGCGGTCCCTCTGTTCGTCATCTACGCCCTCCTGTACCTGGCCGCCCTGGCCGACCTGGTCATCGACGCCGCGTTCCTGGGCCTGGCTAGACGATCGGGCCAGACCCCTTCTCCTGAGCTCCATCAGTATCGAGGACGCCATCTGCGCCAGATGGATCGCGCGCATCCCGTCGCCCGCGCAGGCGGGGTCACCCGGACACAGCGAGCCGTACGCCAGACGGATCAACTCGTGCTCCTTCTCCGGCGGACCCTTCAATTCCGACGGCAGACGGACCGAGATCGAGGGCAGGATTGTGAGCTCCCCCGCGGAATCCCAGGGTTCGAAGCTCAGGAACCTGCCGAACGTGCTCCCCACATTGTACGAGGTGCATTCCCTCCCGAAGACGGCCTTCTGGAAATCCGTCGCCACGCGGGAGGCATCGCTGCCGGCGTAGAGGTCCTCGGGTTCGATTCCGTAGTTGGCCTGCATGTAATCGAGGGGGCCCTTGCCGAGGTTCTTCGGATCGAGGAAGACGCCGTCGTTGTACACGGTCTCGAAATCCGACCCGTCGCCGAACACCATGCAGACCGCTATCTCGGCCACGGAATCGTTGGGATATCCCCCCGGACCGGTGGTGGCGACCTCGACAACGTAGACATCGTCCATGGAACGTCATGGAACGCCTCGGATATTGGTCTTGCGTTGTGACGGAAAAGCAACAATTACAACAATTACTCGAATTACTTGCATTACAAACGATATTTCTTATAACGACGGGCCATCATCGTCTCGTCGCACCGGCGGAAAGGGATGCATATGAGGTTGCTGAAATCGATCGACGAGATCTACGATGAAGTGAAGGACTACGGGCTTGTGATAACCAACGACGTGGCTTTGGAGACCGCTCTGAACGCGCGCATATCCACCGCCCGCATAGGATCCCTCGCATGCACGCCCCGTCACATCGTCGGACAGCTGGGGCCAGTCATCCTCGGAAGGCCTTTCATGACCGATCTTGAACTGATCGCCGCCGTTTCGGAGGAGACCGGATGCCCTTTCAGACAGGTCTACAGCGAGATCCTCAACTTCAGGGAGATCAGGAGATACACCAAGGAGGTCAGGACCTATCTGAACACCGCCAACTCCCGGAGGATCCACGCATCCTACTCCGCGATGCCTACCCTGGAGAGGGCGATGTCCCTCTTCGATCCCGACGACGAGAGGGTCGGATGGTTCTTCGACCGGGTCGGTAAGGTTGCCGTCATCGGCGTCGATCTGTTCGACGACCTGGACAAGCACTGCATCCCCATGGACGCGGACATCATCGAGATCTTCAAGGACGGGGAGTTCGAGATGGGCACCATCCACGAGATCGGGAACGACCGCTCCCTGGCCGAGAACGCCGCCGAACTGATCGACAAGTCCAAGGCCACCGACTACGCCATCGTGATGAGCGCCTCCGACCCCATCGCGGATTCGGTCCGTGCGTCCCTCTACCGTCGCGGCATCCCGTTCGTCAACAGCCTGAACGTCAAGGACCTGGCGCAGATCAGGGATTTCATCGGTTTCCTGAACCTGGCGCTTAGCTATCGCACCGTGCGCGTCAAGGCGGTCAAGGAGATCTTCTCCACCTACAACGGCTTCTTCAAACCCGGCCGCGAGGAGTACCTCCTGTCCAAACAGGACAGGGAGGACATGCGCGACCACGCATACGAACTGAAGGAGTGCATGCGCGCGATAGTCGAGGACGGTCTGACCTTCGGACAGGTCAGGGACGCGGTCTGCAACCGCCAGGTCCGCCCCCAAGTGACGATGCTCCTGGAGGAGCTGGGCGTCACGGACCAGATCGTCACCCCGGACCGCGTCTCGGACGTGCGCTTCGCGGTGGAGAACGTCCAGGAGCTGAAGCACAACGAGCAGATACCTGTCAATGAGCTGAGAGGCGTTCTCCTGGCCGACTGCAAGAATTCCGTGTTCGTCGACCGTCCCGTAGTGATCTACCTGGGGATGGAGCAGGAATGGAACATCCCCGTCGTGGGGAGGCGCTACATGGACGCCGAGGCCGAATCCGACAAGAACGCCATGCGTCTCGAAGCCCTCGTGCAGCAGGGCCAGGTCAGATTCTACTGCGTCAACGCGAACAAGAAAGGCAAACCGGCCAGACCCTGCCTGACCTTCGACAGCATAGAATCCGGATCCTGCGACACGTTCGGGGACCTCGGGGAGATCGTCAGAGGGAGATGGGCCGCCCCCATGGAACCCGTGGAGTCCTTCCGCGGTACCGAACTGATCGACGACATCGGCGAATTCGACGACCCGTTCTCGAAATCCACGCTGAACGCCTACGTGGCCTGCCCCAGGAGATACATGTTCCGCGAACTCCTCCCCAGCTCGGACAAGACGTACACCGAGTTCGGGAACCTCATCCACGAATTCGCGGAGCTCTACTGCACCCACGGGGACGTGGTCCGCGAGAAGGGGGTCGATGGGTTCACCACCATGATCTCCGACCGCTACGCAGGCCTCTCCACGCCACTTATGACGGATCTGGACGTCGACAGGATCCGCATCGCCATGACCAACGTCATGCGCTACATCGACCGCTACGGCGTCCGTTGCGCCCTGGATTCGAGGAACTCGTCCAAGAGCAGACCCAACAGGTTCCTGCAGGAGCTCGGACTCGACGAGACGAGCACCTGCTGCGAGACCGACCACCGGTCCGCCTCGAACCCCATCCACGGCGTGTTCGACCTGATGTGCGACGGCATCGTGACCGACTACAAGACCGGCAAGGGCAAGACCCTGAACGAGCTGAGCAAGGCGATGAGCTACACGGACATCTCCGGCGAACCGGAGTTCCAACCGCTCATGTACCTGGCGCTGGCCATAGAGGCCGAGGGGAGCTGCGTGGGATTCAACCAGTTATACGCCATGGACAACGACGTGGAATCGGCTTCGCCCGACTTCGACGTCTCCAGGAACGTCCGCACCGTGAAACTGACGGATATGGATGCCAGGAGATACGTTCTGGACTCCCCAGAGGGGGCGACTATGATGTCCGGAAAGCTCGGCAAGGACTTCAGCCCGTACGCCAGGCAGATCCTGGATGCGGTGGTCGCATTCGGCGGGCCCGATCCGAAGACATGGAGGGACGATCCCGAACTGAAAAGCAGGATCCTCCGGATCGTCCGCAAGAACCCCACCGATGCGAACCTGAACAGCGCTTCCGCGGCATTGGGGAAGATCGCCGATGCCGTGACCGGAGGGATGGTCGTAGACGGCGAGAGCCTGGTGGTTCCGCTCGGATATCTGCAGGGATTCCTGGAATTCGTGGACGGGATGCACACCACCATGGTCGGGGGAAGGACCACCGACCTCCCCGCGAATCCCGCCCCGAAGGTCGTCTGCGAACAATGCGACTTCTACATGGCCTGCACCCGCTGCAGGGTCAAGATAGGGGGCGAATCCAATGAGCGATCTCAACGACAAGCAGAAGCTCATCGCCGAGACGCTGGACGGGATGGTCATCGTCGATGCCGGACCCGGGACAGGCAAGACTCACACCATCGTTCAGAGGTACGTGAATCTCGTCTCCAAGGAGGACGTCTCCCCGAAGGACGTGCTGATGCTCACATTCACCCGCAACGCCGCCACGGAGATGGAGGAACGCATCAAGGGCGCCCTCGCTCCGACCGGGAGCGACGAGGACTCCTACGGGAAGCAAGTCCAGGTCATGACGTTCGACGCATTCTGCCTCTCGGTGGTCATGGAATCCCCCGAGGACGCCGGGAGGCTGTTCGGCATCGATGACAAGCTCACCCATTCCGCCAGACTGGTGGAGAACGAGACCCTCAACAAGAGGTTCTTCGGATCTTTCATGGACGGGTTCCTCGACATGCACGGCGAGGATTACGGCGACTGGGCGATCATCGGATCGAAGTATCCTCTGGAGGTGTACAGGATCATCAACCGCCTCATGTCCCGCGGGATCTACCCCATCAGAACGGGCTGGTTCGGCGGAAACGCCGGGGATGAGCTCTACGGGGACGTGAACGGATTGCTGGACGGGATGATGTCGTCCAACATCCTCTCCGGAAGGAAGAAGAGCACCGACATGGCGAAGGCGTACAACGAGATGGTCAGAGGGGTCAACGACTACGACCCCCTCCCCGGAACGGAACCTTTGGAAGTCCTCCCCGTCGAATATCTGAAACAGGCCGCGGACGACGACCGCAGAGGGCTCATACGCTTCATCCACGACGTCTATTGGCATTACATCAGGAGATGCATATCACAGGACCGTCTGACCTTCGGGATCAACGCCATGCTGGCCTTCTCCATCCTGTATGAGAACGGGGACGTCCGCAGGGCCAACTCCTTCGACTACGTCATGATCGACGAGTTCCAGGACACGAACGCCGCCCAGCTCATGCTCTCCCTGATGATCCTCAACAAACCCAACCTCTGCGTCGTCGGCGATTGGAAACAGGGGATCTACGGATTCAGGTTCGTCTCCGTGGACAACATCCTGGATTTCGAGCAACGCGCGGTCATGTTCAGGAAGATACTGAACGACGACAATGAACGCGTCTCCTTCCGCATCCCGGAGCCCATATCCCTGGAGCTGGACACCAACTACAGGTCCTCCCAGAGGATCATCAACGAGTCGTTCAGATGCCTCACCGTCAGAGGGTCGAAGGACGAGGTGCTCGATGTCGGGAGGATCGAATCGCACATCGTTAGGCTGACAGGGAAGCGCGACTCTGATATCGGGGAAAACACCGCCGTCAGGTACGTCAGGGTCGATTCCAAGGACGGGGAGGCGGAGGCCGTTTCCAGATGCATCCGCGAATACGTCGGATCGGGGAAGTACCTCGTAACCGAGGGCGACGGTTCCGCCAGACCTATGGTTCTCGGCGACATTGCCGTTCTCTGCCGCACCGGCAACGGATGCCGTGCGGTGGTGGACCGTCTCACGAAGGACGGCATCTCGGCATACCTGCAGGGGGATGTTGAGCTCATGTGCACCCGCGAGGGGAAGCTCGCTCTGGCCTGGCTCCGTTACATCAACAATTCCCGCGACCCCTGGGGCTACATCCCCATCATGGCCGACAGGGGATACACCATGGCCGAATGCGAGAGGGCGAGGGGGAGCGACACCGACATCCCGCTGGACATCAGGGAGCAGAGGTCCTCCCTCTACGCCAAGAGACGCAGGGTGACCGAGCTGCTGACATCCATCTTCGCATGGTACGGCATCGACAACGACATCTCGCAGACCATCATCAACATCCTGTCCAGCCAGCACAGGGGTTCGCTTCTGACCATATCGGACCTGATCACGATGATCGAGGACGACATCACTTCGAGTCCGAAGACCGCGTATCCCGTGGAGACCGATCTGGATTCGGATGCGGTCAAGGTCATGACCATGCACCGCGCCAAGGGTCTGGAGTTCCCCGTCGTGATCGTTCCGTACATAGACCTCATGATAATGCCCTCTACGACCGGGGACAGCTCGAAACTGACCTTCGACGAACTCCGCGGGATCCGCTGCAGCAAGGTGGTCGGGCATTACGACGGCTACTCCAAGATCTGCGACTCCTGGCGCACCAAATTGACGCGGGTCGCCGTAGAATCCGATTACGACGAGGAGCGCCGTCTGATGTTCGTCGCCCTGTCCCGCGCCAAGCAGTACGTCACCGTGATATCGGGTCCGAAACCGTCGCAGTTCATGAAGGACCTGTCCGGCGAGAACTACGAGGACATCGAGGATTGCGAACTGCCCGCGACTTCGGCGGAATCCATGCGCATTGAGAAGCCGACCGTTCCGGATTACCGCGCCAGGACGCCGACGTTCGGTGTCCACAGCATAATGAGGCTGGAATTCGAGGACGGCATGGGCGGGAACGAAGGTTCCGACGAAATATGCGGGAAGGGGAAGGAGTACGGCACCGAGGTCCATCTGGAGGCACAGATGATGCACTGCGGATGCCCCCCATCCGGCAGGTACCTCGAATCCGCCTACATCGCCGAGAACGTGCTATCCCGGACGTCTCTCCCGGGATTCCTGAAATCCTACGCGGAGATCGACTGCACCCTCCCCGTCTGCGACGGGAGATACATCCTGAAGGGCACGGTGGATCTGCTGATGGTCTTCGAGGACCGCATCGAGATCCACGACTACAAGACGGATGTCACGGACAGATTCAGGGGCGAGTACGAACTCCAGCTGTCTGTATATGCGCGCGCTGCCGAGGCTTATTACAAGGGGCTGCCGGTCAGATGCTTCATCGACTACGTGTCGCAGGGACGCAGCTTCGAATTCGACCCTTACCCGATGGAAAGGATCGACGAAAGGGCGGCCGATGAGATACCGAGGTTGCAGGATGAGTTTGCATCCTGATCGGTGAAACGAAAGGGCTGGGAAGGGGGCGTAGGCCTCCTCCCAGTTCGATTCCATTATCTCTCATTTTCATCTCCTTTATTTAAGAACGAGTTTTATATTATTATTTTAAATATAATGAAATAAAAAATCCTGAAATTGGTTTTCAATCGATGAAATTTCATTTTCGTGTATTTTCATTTCTTGTATTGTAGACATATTTATATCGGCGATACCATATAGCCAACTAATGGATTATCTGAGTCTTGTGAAATCCCTGATCGCAGAAAAAGAGGGCCCCTGTCTGGAATTCAAGGTTAATAATCAGGATCCGGACATGATTGGGAAGGACATCAGTGCACTGTCCAATTCCGCACTGCTCGAAGGGATGGAAGGCTCATTCATGATTTGGGGCGTAGATGATAAAACCCACTCGATAGTGGGTACCGATTTCTATCCATACCTCGCCAAGAAAGGTGGAGAGAACCTAATCAACTGGCTTACGGGCAATCTCGCAAATGTTGAGTTTTTCTTCAAAGAAATTCTAGTCGACTCCAAACATGTAGTCATTCTTGTCGTGTGTCCTGCTACATTCTATGCCGCAACCTTCCAAAACAATGTTTACGTCAGAGAAGGGAGCTATACCAAACCAGCTCTTAAGCTACCAGAGGTTCAGAAAAAGCTCTGGGCACTTCTCGACACACGGAACCACGAGTTGGTATCAGTATCATCCGATCTAACTCCAGATCAGATACTGTCGAAGCTCGATACGGAATCATTCCTCTCTAAGACAAAACAGAAACATCCCTCGAATATTGATGCGATGATGGATCTACTCATCAAATACAAACTTATACACAAGCAGGCCGATCGCAATTATTCAATTACGCTCATGGGGGCCTTGCTTTTTTCAAAGGATTTGACCGAGTACGACCTACTTATGAACAAAACCATTCGCATTGTCAAATACATAGGTAAAGGTAAATCTGAAATACAACGTCAATTGGAATGTAAAAAGGGGTATGCGGTTCAGTTCGAGGAACTGATAAACTATGTATCGATTCTACTCCCGTCACATGAGAAGATCATAGACGGAATAATGACCTCGATCAACTCATATCCACCAGAGGCGGTTCGTGAGATCATCGTTAATGCGATGATGCATCAAGATTTAACGGACATCAGGCGCAATATCACCATCGAAATATTCGATGATCGCATAGTGGTCACGAACCCAGGCAAACTGATGGTAGACAAACTGAGGATAGTTGATTGGATGCCCGAACCCAGGAACAGGCACATTGCTGTGCTTATGCGTTCCATGAAAATGTGCGAATCTATAGGCTCAGGGTGGGACAGGATCGTTCAAACTTGTGAAACGATGTGCCTGCCTGCCCCGAGTCTGGAATCAGAAAATACCTTTACCAGAGTGACTTTGTTCAGTAACAAACCATTCTCGGAGATGAGCCGTCAGGAAAAAGTGTGGGCGACCTACATGCACGCTTGCAGTAAACATCAGAATGGAGAATCTATATCGAACAGCTCATTGCGTGAGAGATTCGGTCTGGATTCCGAATCTGTCACAGCAATATCTAGGGTACTGGTTTGGGCTTGCGATGATGGTTTAATCAAGCAGCATGAAGACAGCAGTAGCAAACGCTCCCGCACGTACATACCGTTCTGGGCTTAATCTGAATTTATGCAATGGATTTCATTATCTCTCATTTTCGCATGAATATTTCACGCCGTTAAATTATGATGTCATTTTAAATACAATGATTGAAAAACCCATAATTTTGTATCTTGAACACTGAAATTTAATTATCTCTCATTCTTGCTTTGTATAAAAATATGCATTGAAATACAATTTTTTCATGCGACAATCACTGCGTTCCTGACGAACGCAATATATACGCCTCCAGATTGGGGCGTTTATGAATGGACTGACCTCGCAAGAGGTGGCCGAACGCAGAGCCCAGGGATTGGTCAACGATGCCGAGGTCCGCACCAGCCGCACCTACACGGACATCTTCGTGAAGAATGCGTTCACTCCGTTCAACATAGTGCTTTTCATTCTCGGGATACTGCTCCTGATCTGCAAGGAACCGATCAGCGCAATATCGGCCACGGGGATCATCATAATCAACATCCTGATCTCGACGATCCAGGAGATGCGCGCCAAACGCAGGCTCGACAAGATCACGCTCCTCACCAGGCCGAAGGTCACCGTCCTTCGCGACGGCGAGGAGTCGGAGATCGACCAGACCGAAGTCGTCAAGGACGACATCGTCGTCCTCAAAGCGGGGGACCAGGCCGTCGTCGACGGCGTCATCGAGGAGTGCAGGTCCCTCGAGATGGACGAATCCCTTCTGACCGGGGAATCGAGCACGGTCAGGAAGAAGGCCGGGGATGCGATCTACTCCGGATCCAACTGCGTCACCGGGCAGGCGTACTACAGGGTGACCGAATTCGGGATGGACTCCTACGCCTCGAAGATGCTCAGCAGCGCCAAGGAGTTCACCTCCAAGCGCACCCCCCTGCAGATGGAGACGGGCACCGTCACCAAGTTCCTGATGCTCATCGCGGCAGTGCTGTTCCTGCTGACCATCATCAAATCCGTCTTCATCGACTCCAGCATCGCACAGACCCTGGAGGTCTTCGTCCTATGTCTCGACGTGGTCCCCATCGCGCTGTTCCTGCTGATCACACTTACCTACATGATAGCAGCCATGCGCATGGCCGATTCCGGAGTCCTCCTGCAGAGATCCGGTTCTGTGGAATCGATCAGCCACGTGGACACAGTCTGCATGGACAAGACCGGCACCATCACGACCAACAAGCTCCGCTACGAGGAATCCAGGGACCTCGTCCCCTCGGACGAGGCTTCCCGCCTCATCGCCATGTTCGCATCCGCCACCGGGAGCAGGAACAGGACCGTCGAGGCCCTCTCCGAGCACTACGGGAAAGTCGACGTACAACTCGTCGACGAGATACAGTTCTCCTCCGAGAGGAAGTACAGCGCCGTCCGCGTGAAGGACGGCGATCAGAATCTGGTTCTCTACATGGGCGCATGGACGTCGCTTTCCGCGCATGTCAGGACTGATGAGGACATATCGTCCATCATCGAATCCGAATCCAAGAAGGGGCTCAGGACCATCCTCGTCTGCAAAGGCGATGATGCCCCGCTGTACGATGCCGACGGGGAACCGGTCATGAACGATATGACCCCGGTCTCCGTCGTATCCATAAGAGACGAGGTCAGGCCCGACTGCCGCGAGACGATCCAGGTCTTCCTGGACAACGGCATGGAGCTCAAGGTCATCTCCGGCGACGACCCCGTCACCGTCGACTCCCTGTTCAGCATCGCGGGCATCCCCGGCGAAAGGCGGATCGTCTCCGGCCCGGAGCTCGATGCCATGGATCCAGAGGAGTTCAGGGAGGCGGCGCTTAACTGCAACATCTTCGGCAGGATGAAGCCTGAGAACAAGGAGCGCGTCATCGAATCCCTGAAATCCCAGGGACGCTACGTTGCCATGATAGGGGACGGCGTCAACGACGTCAAATCCCTGAAGACCGCACAGGTCGGTATATCGCTCCAATCGGGGGCGGGAGCGGCACGCGGCGTGGCCGACATGATCCTCATAGACGACAACTTCTCCGCTCTTCCCAAAGCCCTGGTCGAAGGCAGGAGGACCGTATCGGGCATGAGGGACATCCTCAAGCTCTATCTGACCCGCAACTTCACGCTGGCGATCCTGTTCATCGCCCTGTTCATCCTCTTCGGGAACATCCCGATGATCCCGATCCAGAACACGTTCTACGCGTTCATCTCGGTGTCCATCATGGCGTTCTTCATGACGATCTTCGCCAAACCGGACGAGAACAAGGAGCTGATCCTGCCGGATGTGCTGCGCTACTGCATCCCGTCCTCGATCATGATCTCTGTGTTCGCGCTCGCAGTTTACGGAATGACGTGGTACTGCGTGAGCGAAGGCATCCTGGATCTCAGCGGAGTCGATGCGGCGCATTTCGCGTGGCACGGCTCTGGCATAGAAGAAGTCGCCGCGAGGACCGCCATGGTGCTGTTCGTATCGATAGGCGGGCTCTTCCAGATCTTCATCATCTGCCCCAGGTGGAAGTTCATCTCAGTCGACGGCAGGACCAACAGGAGCCTCGTGCCGGCAGTGATAACACTGCTGATACTGGGGCTGATCACCGCGATGTACCTCTACTTCCCTGTAATTGCCACCGATCTCGTCAAACTGGTGCCGCTGCCTCTGGAAGGATACCTGTTCATCATCGGCATGATCGCGCTGCTCCTGGTGCTGGAGGTGCTCGTACTCAAGGCCAACGCCTTCAGACACCTCATCGAGAGGTTCGAAGCGTACTACATGAGAAAGCTGGACGAGGAGTACAGCAAGGGCGACGTCTCGGTCATAGAGGACGGGCCGGTTCTCGGGCTCGGGAAGAACCGATCACGGCAGGTAGTGACCGTCCCTGTGGAGAGCGAGCATGAGATGCGAGGCCATCCTCGCATCCGACAGGGCGCGGTGGTCCTGGACCCCTTCGATCCCTGCGGGATCGCCCTCCACGATCTGCGCATAGGCGTAGTCGAGCTTCGGATACTTGTAATCGCATCCGTAGTACTCGCTGGGGATCTTGCACACGTCCTTGGCGGCCTTCATGATGTCCGTGCACTCGACGAACCATCCGCGCATGGACCAGGGCTCCTCGTAGAGGAACTTGCCGAAGTCGTATCCGGTATTGTAGGCGGTCACGGCCTGCTTGCAGAGGAGACGGCGCACATCGGCGATGACGTTCAGGGCCGGAGGCGCCTCCTCGACCATATCCAACGTCATATCGGTGTTCTCGAAGATCCACGCGTTCCTGAGGTAGTCGTCCCAATCGGAGGTATCGTACCCCAGGACGGACGAATAGAGGTCCTCGACGGTCCCGTCGGTCAGGGACACCTTGCATATCCCGACGTCCACGACAAGGTCGCGGGGCGCGCCTTTGAGACCGGTGGTCTCCGTGTCGAGGACGAGGATCCAATCGGGCGAGGGGTCGTCGCGGACGGCATGATAGGCGTCCCCTTTCGCCGTCTTGACCCTCTCGTACGTCATGAATCCGTCCATGCCCTTACATCCCGAGCTCAGACATAATATCTGTGACGCCTTGGCGCCTGCCGTGAGATATCAATCCGTGACGGAGGCCGAGTTCGTCTCCCGTCCCAACAGGTTCGTTGCCGCGGTACTGCTCGACGGGGAGGAGATCAAGGTCCACGTGAAGAACACCGGGCGTTGCCGCGAGCTTCTCGTTCCTGGTGCGAGGGTCGTCCTTTCGGATTCGAAGGACACGAAGAGGAAGTACCGGTACGATCTGATCGCCATGTACAAGGGGGACCTGCTGGTCAACATGGACTCCCAGGCTCCGAACAGGGTCTTCGCTGAGTGGGCCCGGACCTGCGGTCTCTTCGGAACCAATCCCCGGATACGTCCGGAATCGACCCACGGCGACTCGAGGTTCGACTTCCTGATCGAATCCGACGAGGGAGCCACGTACGTGGAGGTCAAGGGCGTCACCCTCGAGGAGAACGGATTCTGCAGATTCCCCGATGCGCCGACGGAAAGGGGTCTGAAGCACCTCAAGGGCCTGCAGAGGTGCGTCGAGGAAGGTTACGGTGCCTGCGTCGCGTTCGTGGTGCAGATGCCCGGGATGAGGGCATTCGGACCCAACTACGACACCGATCCCGACTTCTCATCGGAACTGGAGCGCGCGGCCTCCAATGGCGTCCGCATCCTCGTGCTGGGGTGCGAGACGACCGAGGATTCGCTCGGCATCGCCTACGACATCCCCGTCGAGTTCGGTCACTCGTAATCGAACTCGTCGTCCTTCTTGGAATAACCGCTGGGATCCTGGTCCTGCAGGACCTTGATCATCTTGATGTAGTCGGCCACGGCCTTCTCCTGGTCTCCGATCATCTGGTGGACCAGGTAGATGTTCTTCATCGTGGGGTTGGCATCCACGAACCTCCCGTCCTCGGGCTCGTCCCTGATCATGGAGATTACCATGGTCTTCATCGATTTGGTGCCCGCGCGGGTCTCCTCGTAGCTGATCACGGCGTCCAGAGCCGCCTCCCCGTAGGATGTGGCGTTGAGGTACCTCATGGCCGCGTCGGCGATCTCGGGGTAGAACATGAAATCCACGTTCCCGATGAGCTTCTCGAAGTCGTCCCTCAGGACCGCCTGGTAGTGGGCGTACCTCCTTATCTTGGATATCCCCACATCGGAGACCAGCTCGGATGCGCCGTACATGTCCCTCATGTCCCTGACGCTGAAATCCGAATCCACCTGGAATTTGCGGACCGGCTTCCCGGCCGGGGTGATGACCATATTCTTCCTCACCAGGTACATGTCTATGTCGGGACCGGCGAGACGGTGGTACCTCAGGATCTTCCTGGCCTCGTCCCTCTGGATGCGCGAATCGCGGTTGCGGTTGACCAGCGTGTCCAGGCAGAGCACGACGATGAACATCGCCAGGATGTTGCATCCCATGTTGTAGAAGAAGTCCTTGTGGGACCACTCGCCGGGAAGGAAGAAACCGATGGCGAAGAATATCCCGCTGGAGATGACGATGATGAAGAACGAGATCCACATGACGGAGTGCTCGTGGCTCTTCTCGATGCGGTCCGCCCTGGCCTTCTTGAATCCGGAATCCAGCACCTTTGCGGACGACCCAACGGTCTCCTTGATCTTCCTCGCGACGTCGAAGGACTTGTCCTTGACGTCGGGCACCTTCAGCGATCTGTCCCTGCCGATCATATCGAACACCTGGTCCTCAGAACCTCCCTGATGGCCTCCTGCGTCTCGGTCGCGGGCATGGTCGTGTTGACCATGAACACCTCGCACTCGGACAGGTACCGGCGGAAGAAGTCCTCCCTGCGTTTCATGCGGGCCTCGTCGCGGATGAGCTGATGGGGGTTGCAGAAGTCGTTCGACCTGAGGTATTCGAACGCCTCTTCGGATGATATCTGCGAAGCTCCGGAGGGATGCGCGGGATCCCTCCTGAGCAGGAAAACGTAGCGCATGCGGGTGCCGCGGGCGACGGAATCCTCGCCTGCGACCCAGCGGACGTTGCCTATGCCACGACCCTTGTTGTCGAATCTTACCCCTTTCACCAGGGGCTCGTACTCCTTCCACACGTCGCCGATGTCGGCGTCGATGTAGCAGTTCCTCTCGGATCCCTCGGCCCACGGCCTCCCGTTGCCGAACTGGACGAAGTACCAGTCATCGGTGATCAGATGGGCGTTCTCGCAACGGAGAAGGCCCCAGGATTGGGTGGTCTTGCCGGTCTTGGACGGAGCTATCAAAGTCACGCCGGCCCCGTCGATGTCCAGGGCGGCGCCGTGCACGGAGAAGACCGAATGGGAATCCTCGAGGATGTTGCCGGCCATTCCCAGCGCGATGCTCTTCACCCATCCGTAGTAGTCGAAGTTGAACAGGAACATGGAATGGGTGGACACCTCGTACTCTGCATGGAGGTCGGTGTCCGGATCGTTCAGACAGAAGATCCTGGCATGGGAGCGCACGCCGTCGGACATGTGATAGAAGTTGTCCGACCACATCTCGATGTAATCGCGGTTCTCGGTGACGAGCGTGATGCAGATGCCGTTGATGTCGGCCTTCGTCGAGAACGTGTTGAGCCGGGAGCACCTGTCCCTCAGCTCCCTCGACCTGTCCTCCCCTATGGTGATGAGTCTGTACGCCATGTCCGTCCCGGCCCTATCCCCTAGGACTTGATATACTGCGCGTCCGAGCCGACGGACGGAGGCGATTCATTCCGGAACGACGCCGGGATGCCTGGCTTCGGGTACGTCATCGGAAGGGACGATGACCTGCATCATCTGGTAGCGGGCACCCCATTCGGCCAGCGCCGCAAGGGCGGGTAGGACGGACATCCCCTTGGAAGAGAGGGAGTACGTGACGCAGAGCTTGCGGTCGGAACCCACGGTGCGGAGGACCATGCCGTCCTCCTCCAGCTCCTTGAGCTGCTTGGACAGTATCCTGGAGGATATCTCGCCGATCCTGCGCTGGAGCTCGGCGAAACGCATCGGCCCCTCCTTGCAGAGCAGGCACAGTATGGTGCACTTCCAGCGCCCCTCGATCACGGACATGGCCGCATCGATGCAGCAGTCGTACCTGACGCCGGGATTGCGCTTGGCCTGTTCGAGAATACAGCTGACTGACTCCGTTCGATTCCCTCCGAGTCTCGGTAACATTTGGTAGGTTAATAACATTATGTAGGCATATATTTATAATGAAAATCTATACGAACATCGGGTGAACCAATGTCGGAAGTCACAGCAATCATAGCATCGCCCAGGAAGAACGGAAACTGCCAGGCCATCGTCGGCAAGATGGTCGAGGCGCTGAAGGCCCAGGGGAAGACGGTCGACGTCTTCAACCTCAACGGAATCGCCGCCAAGGGCTGCCAGGCCTGCATGGCCTGCAAGAAGGCCGGGAAGTGCGTCCAGAAGGACGACATCACGCCCATCCTCGAGTCCATGAAGCAGAGCGGATCGATCATCCTCGCCACCCCCGACTACTTCGGACAGTCCTGCGCCCAGTACAGGATGCTCGAGGACCGCTTCTACGGGTTCGTCGGCATGAACGAGCAGGGCCAGTTCGTCTCCAACCTCGGCGACGGCAAGAAGGTCGCCTACGTCGTCACCTCCGGATCCGGAGCCGGCGCGGACAACATCGCCAACGGCATCAAGGGCGTCATGGGCGGATTCCTTAAGTGCGATGTAGTCGGTGGCATCGACTACAGGGAGGGTCCCAACGGACCCGCCAAGGACAACGCCGCCGTCCTCGCAGAGGCCGAGGCGCTGGCCAAGAAGCTCTGATAGGGAGTCGATAGGATGGGAAAGGCAATCATCTACGCCACCGGAATGACAAAGCACACGAAACAGGTAGCCGACTACATGGCCGGGAAGCTCAAGGCCGATGTGTTCAACCTCAAGCAGATCACCAAGATCAACCTCGCCGATTTCGACACCGTCGTCTTCGGCACCGGGGTGCACGCCGGGAAGCCGTACAAGGCCGTCAAGGAGTTCATCGAGAACAACCGCGATGCGCTGGCCGGGAAGAAAGTCTATCTGTTCATCGAGTGCATGTACAACGGGGAGAAGGGGGACGCCCAGCGCGACAAGATCGCCGAGGAGCTCGGAATCCCCGATGCGGTGTACTTCAACACCAAGGGTTGCGAGATGAACGAGGCCGGTTTCCCCGTCGCCGTCGACGAGTTCGTATCGAGGCTCTGATCCGATGCAGATCGGTCTCCTGGCGATCTACCTGGTCATCAACGTCGTCGTCTTCGCGATGTACGTATGGGACAAGTACAAGGCCAAGAACTCGAAATGGCGCACCAAAGAATCCACGCTGCTCCTCGGGGCCCTCTTCGGGCCCTGGGGCGCGGTTATCGGGATGAAGCTCGCGCACCACAAGACGCTCAAGCTGAAATTCAAGCTCGTCTACGTCTTCCTGGTGCTGCACATCGTCGTTATCGCGTACCTGTGGTACGGCGGATACTTCTGAAACTTCTCAGGTCCTTCGGGGCCTTCCTCTCCATCGATACGGATCGAGACCGTGCAGCTTCCTGACGTCGGTCTCCATGCCAGGCTGTCCGAGGAGTACAACGCGGCTGTCCTCGCGCTCGTTGATGATCTGCATCCCGATCCTGTCGCCCAGTTGCCTGGAGAAATCCTTGATCTCGGCGAAGGACGGCATGCAGTCGATGGATAGTCTGGTCCGGGACCCTCCGACGAAGACGTATCCCTTGGGTTCCACCAGATCCGGATCGGCGAGGCGGTCCAATGCAGCGTACTCGTCGAGCCATCCGAAGTTCTCGTTCTTCACCAGCGTGTGGCGGATTACCGTGCGAGTATCCAGGGAAGGCAGGAGCTCCAATGTGCGCATGATGCGCTCCCATCCGTCCGATATCTTCGGACGGCACACCCTCCTGTAGACCTCCGGGTTCGGAGCCGCGACGGTGACGTACAGCTGCATCGGAAGGACGTCGAGCTCCTCCAGCCTCTCTGGATAGGTTCCGTTGGTGACCATGAACGTGGTCATACCGCGGCTGTGGCATTCCCTGAGGAAATCCGACAGGTACGGGTAGGTGATGGGCTCCCCGGCGAGGGAGATGGCCACCTGGTCGGGATTGTTGGCCTCCTCGAACATCTTCCCGTCGCAGCGCTGGTCCCCCTTGAAACCGGAAACGAGCTTCCTCTGCTGCGCGATGAGGTTGTCGAGCATCTCCTTGGGCTCCGCCCAGTCGCGGACCTCGAAATCGTGCTCCTGCACCCTCCAGCAGAACGTGCAGCGGTGGCTGCACTCGTTGATGGCCGGAGTCATCTGAAGGCAGCGATGGGAGCGGATGCCGTAGAAATCCTGCTTGTAGCAGTGCCTCTCGTGAAGCATGCTCTCCTTCATCCAATGGCATAGCTTCACCGCCGAATGGTCGTTGTAGAGCCTGTACTGCTGCTTGATGAGGAGATCGCGGTATCCCTGGTCCATCGCGCGTCCCATCGCGTCCTGGCATTTCAACCCGCGCATGTCGTGCGGATCGACTGGTACGGACGGAGATGAACTCCTCGATATCGGCAACCGTGTCCTCGACCCTCTGCCATTGCAGGGTTGGATTCTCGAGGAAGCGCAGAACACCGAATCTGTCGAATAGATCCATGGTCTCAGCGGCGGTGAGTCCGTGCCTCTCGCGATACGCCTCGATACAGAACACCTTGAGCTTCAGCGTATCCGGAGCATTCACGACATGTCCTTCCATTGAGTGCCTCCTTCCAATTCGTCCTCGAAGAATCTCGACAACTGATACGCGCTGAAGTACCATGACTTCGTCCGCTCGTCTTGGAGGTCCGCATAAACCTGCGAATCGTAGAACCGCCTAAGGGCCTCGTCCTCCGACCATCCTCTGCGTTCCATCATGTAGCATGCGACGCTGGCCACGATGGATCCTTTAGTCAGCTCCCATTTCTTCGGATCCATCGGACCACCTCTCTGAATCCTATGAAAACGATGCTTCCAAGGGATTTCTCCGTATGGAATAGCACCTGGCCGTCGAGTTTCGAAGCCTTCAATCTGCGAATCGTCTCCTCCGAAGATATCGCACCAGACTCATACAGCATCAGAACGAAATAGACCCCCTCGTCGGCGACAGGACCGATAACAATATCATAATCATGCTCCGAGTCAGACAAGCGGTTCATCTCCACAAAATCCAACCACTCCTCGGTCGGACCGTCGAAAACAAGGACGTTCAACTCTTCAGACTCGCCATACTCGTACTCGGAGACGTAGGCATGTTCGGACCCTCTCCTTTCCATGACGGTCTCAGCCCATCTGGTGGCCTGTTCTTCGGATTCGGTGACATAGAAGCCTTTACCGAAATCCATCGCACGGTTCGGTTCGAGTATCAGGGGCTTCTCGACCACCTGATCGCTCCCGTGATACAACCTCATGCGCAACGCATGACATTCTCGGAACATCTATCTTCGCATAATCGAGGGTTGTCTTCAAGCACCTCGACATCGCAACGCGACCCGCATGAGATCTCAGAAATCGAACAGGCTGCGCTGGGCCGTCGGCTTCGCAGGCGCCTTGGGCTCCTGGACGGGCTCCGGCACCGTCTCGGGGACGGATATCGGATGATGGACCGGGGAGACATCCCGGAGTTCGGCCCGCAGGGCCGCCATACGGGCCTCGACGATCTCCTTGGCCCTCTCCATGGCCGTCTTGACCTCTTTGGAATCGGCCTTCTTCCCGATCAGGAACCCCAGCTCGTTCTCGTCGAGCAACAGGTCCGCCACGATGCCGGCCCTGAGCTCCGGATCGGAGGAGGCCATCTCGGAGATGTAGGGGATCACATCGGAATCGGCCCTTCCCGCGGTGCAGTGCATGCAGAGGGCGATCTTCATCTCGAGGGAGGACTTGGTCCCTCTGACGGCCCTGCTGCGGGACATCTTGGTCATGTACGCGGGGAATCTCATCCTGTCCCTGCCGGTCTTGTCGGTCATCTTCGCAGAATTGAGGCCGATCGACATGTAATCCGAGGCGTAGGACCAGAATCCGTAGTATTGGCGTCTGCCCGCCCGACCCAGGAATATGGCGGAACGGGACAGCTTGTCGTACCCGCGCACCAGGTCCCCCGGGTCGATGTACTCGGTGGGGATGTTCTCATCGATCCACAGCAGCTTGGTCGCGGGCTCCTCTTCGACCTCCATGACGGCCCTCCGGGCGTTCATGGGGTCCCTGCTCCTGAATACGGCGGAGAGCATCCCGAACAGGTCCGTGCGCGAATCCCTGCGGGACAGGTTGTCGGACATCTCCGTCGTGACCGAATCGGAGCCGATGGCCATGGATTCGAGGTTGCGGATGGCCGCGCGCATGTCGCCCGAGGCGTTCTCGGCGATGGCCTCCATCGCCTGGGAGTCCACCTCCACGCCCTCGTTCTCCGCAATTTTATACAGCGCTTTGGCGATGGTGGACGCCTGCGGGCGCTTGTAGGAGATCTGAAGCGTCTTGGTCTTGATCGCGCTGCTCTTCCTGCTCAGACCGTAGAAATCGTTGACGATCAGGATGACGGGCTGCTTGGTGGTGGATATCAGCTCGTTCACCGCGGGTATCGCCCCGCGGTCGTTGTTGCCGAAGAAGTTGTCCGCCTCGTCGAGGATGATAAGCTTCCTCCCTCCGGACCCCGCATCGAGGTACGAACCGTCGGAGTCGAAAGTGTTGAACTGGGAGCCGCGCACCGCGATCCCCTCGATAGCGGAACCCTTCCTCTGATCGGAGGCGTTCATCTCGACGACGCCCCAGCCCATCTCCCTGGCGAGCGCCTCGGCCGAAGTGGTCTTCCCCACTCCGGGCGGGCCCATGAGGACGACCGCACGCATCGGCGGTATCCCTGAATCCCAGGACCTGGCCCACTCCCTCAGGGCGTTCACGGCGGAAGGGTTTCCGAGGACCCCGTCCAACGTCTGCGGGCGGTACTTCTCGGTCCAATCCATTCAATCGTCCCCCGGACCGTACACCACCCTCATGATGTCCAGGGACTGGTAGAAGAACACCAGGATGTCGAGTATCATCACGGTCAGATTGGCGCTCGACAGATGCCACCCGTTGAGATACCACAGGATGAGGGACATCGCAAGGAACATCGCCCCCCTGGAGTACCTCTTCATCACCAGATGGCCCAATCCGAACACGTTGAAGAATCCCGGGAGGATCGCGAGAACCAGGGCGAGGTTTCCGTTCTTTTTCATGCGGGGGAACGGCATCTGCATCGCGACGGGCTGCTCCAGCTTGCCCCCGCAGTGACCGCAGAACTCGTCGAAGCGACCGACGGGTTCGCCGCACTGGGGGCATACGCGGGAGGTGTTGCCGGAATCGTCGATGACGTAGGACTTGTCCTTCATGCAGCCGCAGCGGGGGCAGAAATCCATGCCCTCCACCAACTCGGCCCCGCATTCCCCGCAGATGTGCTTCATTCGACCACCGATCCCCTCAGGTGCATCCTGTAGATGCCGTCAGAGCATTCCACGCATATATCCTCGCCGAAGAGCCCTGAGACCTCGGCGTCGGTGAGGAGCTCGTCCTTCGGCCCGTCGGCGTGGATGGAGCCGTCCTTGACCATCACCACCCTCTGCACGGAGACGGGGATGTCTGTGAGCTCGTGGGTTATCATGACGATGCTGACGCCCGACGCCATGAGTATGTCGAACATCGAGCGGAACTTGGATTTCATGACGATGTCGAGCCCGGTCATGGGCTCGTCCAGGACAAGGAGGTCCGGCCCGGTGACCAATGCCCTGGCGATCAGCGCGCGCCTCATCTCCCCCAGGGACAGGTTCTCGATGGGCCTCTCCATCAGGTCGTCGATGCCGAGGGCGGTGGCGGAGTTCAATGCCGCCTCCTCGATCTCGGGGGTCATGACGTGGTTCCTGAACACGTCGAGGCTGTTGAAGAAACCGGAGCACACCACCTCGCGCACGGTGGTGTCCGGACGGAACATGGACTGGAGATCCATAGAGACGACGCCCATCCTGCTACGGATGTCGAACAGGTTCCACCTGTCCTGGCCGAAGATGCGGAACAGGGCCGGATGATCCTCATCGTAATAGGGACGGATGTCGCCTCTGAGCAGTTTGATCAGGGTGGTCTTCCCGGAGCCGTTGGGGCCGATTACGGCGACGCTCTCGCCCCTTTCGATGTCCAGGTCCACGGACCTGAGTATGTGGTTGCCGTTCCTGACGACCGATACGTTCCTCAGTTCCAGCGCTTTCTCCATGGTCGCGCGATGCCAGTATCGTACTTAATGGGCTCGCGCCTTGACGGTGGCCTTGATGCACTTGTCGATGGCGATGAGCAGACTGGCGACCTGCTCGCCCTGCTGGGTGAGCGCGACGATCGTCGAACGGGACAGCATATCCATGTCCTGCGTTACGAGCCCCATGTCCTCGAGGAGGTTGAGCTTGTCGGGCATCCTGGGATTGGAGGAGACCCCGTCGTAGATGTCGATCTTCCTGCTAGGCCCGTTCGACGACAGGAACACGAGGATGGCAATCATATGTTTCTCTTCGAGCGCTGTCACGCTAGCAGTATCCTTCTGGGTCATGATGTCACTCCGTATCAGCGTACACACATTGTGAGACGCTTTAACCTCATTACAAGTTATACTATATAAACTACAAGTTTTGCGCTTCAAAGGAACGCTAAAGATGTTGGACAAAGCCGGCTCCGCCTGTCACAAGGAATCCGTCTAACGGCCTTCGGCAACGTCTGCCCGAAATACACTATATAAGGATCGGGGGAGGGGGATGACCCCGCCCGTTTCAAACCGTTTCCGGAACGGCCTTCCCGTTCCTGAACACCAGGAGCGAGACGGCCATCGCGATGATCGAGAGCGGCAGGGCGAACACCAGCGGATCGACTGACGCCAGGACTGAGTCCGGGAACAGGACCGCCTGCCCGGTCAGCAGCTCACAGATTGGGAGGAACACGCTCGTCCCGGTGTTGATGAACAGCGCGAGGAACAGGTACGATCCGGTCCCCAATGCGATGCTCGCTATGGCCGCCTTCTTGTTCGGATTCTTGGAGTACAGCGCGTGGAAGTACGCGGGAAGGAGCGCGGCCGCGGTCATGCCCATGAACACCGACGTCGCCTTGGCGATGATGTCCTTCGGCATGAGATAGCAGTAGATCACCATGAGCACCATGATGACTACGATGCAGACTCTGTTGAGGTTCACGCTCTGGGAATCCCCCATCATCCTGCCCTTCCTGTTCCTGTACAGGGTGTAAAGATCGTATCCTCCCGCCGCCCCGATGGTATGGAGCAGAGCGCTGATCGTGGAGATGGCCGCGCAGACCAGGGAGAGCAGGAAGAGGGAGACGAAGACATCGCCGAAGGACATGCCCTCGAAGACCTCTAGGATGAACTGCGGGATGATGAAATCCGTTCCGAGGCCGAGGCCAGTGATGTAATCGTAGGCGATAGATCCGTGCTCGTCGAAGAAGTACACGTTGCTCAGCGCACCGACCGTATAGGCGGAACCGACTATGGCGATCATGAAGATGGATCCGATGAGCAGGGACTTGTTGAGGTCCTTGTCGGACTTGGCGGACATGAACCTGACAGCCAGCTGAGGCTGGGTCAGCGCTCCGATGCCGACTCCGAGCAGGAACGTGGTGACCACCGTCATCCATTCGGACGATCCGAACGACGAGAAATTGGTCCAGCCGTTGAATCCCTCCGCCGTGCCCGGAATCGAACCCATCTCGGAGAATTTGGTGTTCCACAGGTCGACCAGCGCGCCGTTCCCGGCGGAGACCCCACCGAAGTAGCTGTAGGTGACGATGAGGATGACGACCATCCCTGCGAACATAATCGCCGCCTGGAGGGCATCGTTGTACATGACGGCGATGATCCCCCCGTACACCACGTACACCGCCACGATGATGGATAGGGCGATGAGGATGATGTCGTAGTAATCGTTGAGGCCGGTGATGGTCGCCAGGGAGTTCACGCCCCCCTTCAGGACGGCCGCCGCGTAGATGGGCATCATGACGATGATCAGGATCGCCGTGAAAGCGCGGATCCCTTTGGAATTGTAGATCTTGCCGAGGAGGTCGGCGTATGTGGAGGCGCCGAGCTGGCGCCCCTTGCGCCTGGTCGGACCTCCGAATATCAGGAAGGCGACTATTAGTCCGACGAAGAGGTTGAGGAAGCAAAGCCAGATCAGCGACATCCCGTGGACGGCGGCCTGACCGCCGAATCCTATCACCGCGGATGCGGACAGGAACGTAGAACCGTAGGAAAGGGCGATGATGACCGGCCCGGCCTTGCTGCGTCCGAGGAGGAAATCGCCGTTGTTCTTGGTGTTCCTGTACCCGTAAACGCCCAACATCAGCGTGATGACCACGAAGACGGCGACCATCGCGCCGAAGGTAAGGAGATCGACGCCGTCATTCATCGCCGTCGTCCTCCGCCTTGATACCCTTGAAATACGCATAGGCGCAGCAGAATATGACGCTCAGCACGCTGAGCGCGTAGCCACCTATGATCCAAGGGTCCGACAATCCCAATATCTCCATGATGTCACCGTGTGAACCGTGCTAGCACTTAGCACGCTTAGATGCCCATGCCGATGTAGTACTTAAAGACTGGCTGTAGCTGGACGATACCGTCAGCTTGCCATGAACGTCTCGACGCCGATTCCGGAGAGCCGATGCCATGTATTATATGGAATACCGTTCATGAGGGGGCGTCTGGCTTGGCCGGGGCGCTTGGCGTGCCCTACACCCGAAATCGTCAATACGCGGGGGCGACAGCAGGGGACGGCCCCGCTGAACGATCCAAGCCCACAGAGCGACAATGAAATCTTGTCCTGCAGAGCCGGAGTTTGCGACGAAGGCGGCCGGAGGGTCGCGGTTCACGCATCAACCGGAGAACCGGGTCAGGTCCTGACGGGAGCAGCCCTAATCTGGACTACCGACGTTTGCGGGGTGGCAGGGTTGAGAAGCGAAGTGGTCAACTTGGACCGGGAGGAAGGGTCAACCCCTGTGGTCAGGCGCTTCTCGACAGCTTCTTGGGTCCGCATCCGGTGATGATGTCCTCTGCGAAATCGAAGACCGTCGCCGTATCCTTCCCGTCGGTGATCCTCAGCAGGCCGGAATCGTCGACCTTGCCGACGACCGCGCCCCGGCATGAGACCTCCGAGAATACGTCTATGATCTCCTGGGAGTTCCCGGGAGGGCAAGCGAAGCAGAAGCCGCATCCCTGATATGCGAGATGCCAGCGTATCGGGTCCGCCCCTTCGGGCATGGGGACCTTCGTCACATCGATCAGGGCGCCGACGCCGGAGGACTCCAGCATCATCCCGAGAGTGCCGATGGCCCCGGGATTGCTCATGTCCTTGCAGGAATGGGCGAGATGCCTCTCGCCGACGATCGCCGCCGCCTCCATCTGGGCCCTCACGAGCTCGTCGGGCTTGTCGACCGTGGTGACGAACGCATAGGGGAGGTTGTCGGGGTAGAAGCCGTCGGTGTCGATCACGAAGACGATGTCGTCCCCGGGGGCCGCGGTGCTGCTCCTGAGCAGCGAGTCCTTCGCGACTTTGCCGACGATCGATATGTCGATGGCGTTGTAGTGGCAGTCGGGATGCACATGGCCGCCCACGATGGGCACGGCGAACTTCCTGATCCCGTCCTGCATCCCGCGGATGATCTCCTTGCAGACGTTGCCGTGGACTATCGACATGACGTCGACCATCCCCAGAGGCCTCCCGCCCATGGCCGCGATGTCGTTGACGTTCACGAGCACCGCGAAGTATCCGGCGTAATAGGGGTCGGTCCTGACCAGGGACTCCATGATCCCGTCGGCGGCGAAGAGGATGTACTGGTCCCCCACGTCGATGGCGGCGGCATCCTCGCCCTGGGCGGCGGCGACCTGCGGGAAATCCGATGTCGGCAGAAGGTCCACGATCTTGTGGATCGCATGCTTCCTCGTGACCCCGGGATAGTTCCTGATGGCTTCGGAAAGATCGCTAATCAGCGCCATAGCCCCTTCCTCTTGAGCCCCCAGATCGACAGGACGCAGGATGCGACCATGACGACGAGGAGAATGATGTACATGTACGGATTGCCGTCGCCCGGCAGGGAGACGTTCATCCCGTAGAAGCTGGCCAGCATGGTGGGTATGGCGATGATCAATGTGATCGACGTCAGGAACTTCATGACGAGGGCCAGGGAATTGTTGAGGTCGGCCTCCACCAGCTGCCTGGTACCCTTGATGATCTGACTGTAGGTCATGGTCATCTCCAGCGCCTGGTTTGTCTCGATTATCACGTCGTCCATCAGGTCCCTGTCCTCCTCCGTGGAGACGAAGCGGGACTGCTTGCTCATCCTGTCGATGATGGACGCGTTCACGCTGAGCGACGTCTTGAAGTAGACCAGGTTGGACTCCAGCTCGTGCAGTTCGAACAGGTCGTCCCTGCGGGTGGCCTTGCGGATGGACTCCTCGATGGCCAGCCTCTTGACCTCGATGTACTTCAGGTCCGTCTGATAGTTGATCGCGACCCTGAACAGTATCTGCAGGACGAAACGGGCGCGGTTGGAGACGTCGTAGATGCTCTTGCCCTTGGTCTTGCCGGTGGCGATGTTCGTCAGGGCGAAGAGCTCCTGCAGACAGACGGTCACGATGGCCGTATCGGTGACGGTGATGGACAGCGGATAGGTGGTGAACTCCTCCCTGCTGTTCCTCCATTCGCGGATAGGGACGTCGACGAGGATCAGCGTGTAATCGGGATCCGTCTCGGTCCTGGAACCCTCCTCGTCGTCCAGAGCGGACGTGAGGGCCTCGCGGTCGATGCGGAGCGCGCTCTGCACGAGCTCTATCTCCTCGGCCGTGGGGGCGACCAGATTGATCCAAACGTCCTGCTTGATCTCGTCCGTCCTGACAGGGCGGCCGTCGCGCATCTCGTAGATCTCCATCATCGTCAACACCCCCTTCAGATCACCATAGCCAGTATCACCAGCATGAACATGAACAGCGTTATCGAGGACACGCTCCCCGCGATGCTGTCCGTGAGCTTGGAACGGCGCTCGGAATCGGACACTCCGAACCTCTCAAGCACCCAGTTGAGTCCTCCCGCGAATATGAACCCTCCGTCTAAGACGAAGGTGGGGAGAGCGTTGGATATCGCCAGCAGGATGTCCAGCCAGAACAGCCAGTAGAGCATCGTGACGATTATCCAGAAGACGTCCCCGAGGGGGGCGTCGTACCACCATTTCACCTCGTCCGAGATCGGGTCCATCCCGTTGAACGGCCCGGACAGGTAGGAGAAGAATGCGGTGACGTGCTCGTAGCCCGTGTTCGCTCCGTAGAACGGGTTGACGGCCTTGTCGATGAGGATGTCGGGCGTGGTGAGCGTCATGCCGGCCGTGGTGGCGCTGATCCCGATGTAGCTGACGGAATTGCGGCTCCCCAGTGTGATCTCGTGGGACGTCTTGGCTATCTCACCGGATGCGACGTAGTCGACCGTGACGACGACGATCCTCTCGCCGATGCCGGCGCCGTTCATGAAATCCTTGAAATCGTTCGGACCGTGGATGAGGACCTCCCTCCCGTCCTCGTAGGTCATGGAATAGAAGAACGTCCCCACCGACAGCCCCCCGTTCTCGGCGGGGCTGCCCTTCCCGATGGTCTTGATATAGGCGCCCATCTGGATGGGCTGGGTCGTCTCGATGTCGCCGTGGTCCAGATAGGTGAGGATGTAACGCTGGGTCGGATCGAAATCGTATTCGATGTAGGCGGCCGTCCCTTGAGCGACGGTCCCTATCCTCCCTTTGCTGCCGCCCGCGACATCCTCCCCAATGAGGAGGTTCCCTTCGGAATCGGATATCCCTATGATGAGCCCCGAAGCGGGTATCCCGGCGTAGTACGCGGGGGAGTCCGCGTCGATGGCGTAGGCGCCTGCCGCATCCCCGTAATCCGATGAGACGCACCCGCAGGCGAAGACCATGATCAGTATGCTGGCCACCGCGAGGAACGTGTTCATCGTGATCCCCGCGGCGTAGACGTCCAGCTGCGCCCCTCTGGATGCTCCCTCGAGGTCCTTCTCGTTGGGCTCGACGAACGCTCCCAGAGGCACCACGCCGTAGAGGAGCCCCGACGAATCCACGCGCATGCCGTTGACGCGCGCCTGGATGCCGTGGCCCATCTCGTGGATGACCATGGCGATCAGAAGGGCGAGGATTCCGTAGCTCAGAGGCAGGATGGGATTGAACCCGGGTATCGCGAGGGCGTACTCTATCCCGATCGACGAGCCGGATGCGAGTCTCGCAGGAAGCGCGATGATGGATACGATGAGCATGTACATCATCATCACGAAGAGCGCGGCGGAGATGAATCTGGAAAGGATCCCGAACACGCGCCAGAAGCGGGGATACGATGCGAGACGGTCCATGGCCTTCAGGCCCAGATGGGTCCTGATCATGATGCAGGGGCCGTATTTCTGCAGATGCCACCTGGCGGCCGCCTCGGGTCTGCGCCAGGCCCAAACCCAGATCGGTATGTAGATGATGAGCAGTATCAGCAGAACGGCATAGGCTACGCTCATCATGTCTCCCCGACCGAGGCATGCCCTCCTTCTATAAAAGAGGTGAAGGGCGACACTCGACGCTTCCGACGGACCTCGCCGATCGCCCCGAGAAACGCGTCCCGTCGGCGTTAAACACCTCGATGCCGAGGGACGAGATGATCCGGCGGGCCCATTGCAGCTTCCTGAGCTTGACGGCCGGGTCCCCGCCGTCCTTGGAACGCGGATGGTCGAAATCGAAACCGATGAGGCGGACGGAGGAGGCCCCCATCTCCTCAGCGATGCATACCGCGCGGTCCCCGTCGGTGAAACCCCCGAAATCGAATACCGTGGACTCCGGACGGGACTGCGTCGTCAGGACGATGGGCCCTTCGAACCTCCCGGCCCACTCGCGGACCGCCTCGGCGTTGTCCCCGTGCGCGTGCACGAAGGTCAGAGCCCCGCGGGAGCTGGCCTCGATCTGGGACGGCATGTCCCCGTCCAGGTCCGTGACGACCGCATCCGGCGTCAATCCGGCATCCAGTAGCCTGTGCACCGCGGACCCGGACGATATCAGGGCGCCGGTCGGAGGGAACTCCGTCAGATCCGCTTCGAGACAGTCGGCGTCCCCGGCCACGACGCACGCTCCGGAGAAGATCCCGCGGACGTCGTCCGGATCGACCAGGTCGCAGTTGACGGTCACCGCCTTCAGGATGCGGACGGTCGACTCGTCGTCCTCCCTGGAATAACCCATGTCCTCGAGGATCTCCGCGTAAAGGCGTTCCCACTCAGACGGACTCATCCGCCTGCGCCTCCTCCGCCAGGGGTTCCAGGCGCGTCTTCAGGAAGTTGCTGAAGATGGACAGGGCGATACCGCACACGATCTCGACGATCCCGGCCTTCACGCCGTATCCGATCCCCATGTAGTTCATGGCGACGTCGAGGATGCCGGATATCACGAGGCCCAGGCTGGCGAGCCCGATGCAGCCGAATATGATCGACACCCCGACCTCCTTCTCCTCCAGGAACCTCTCGATGAGCGTCCCGGCTTCGTAGATGACTATGGAGATGATCGCGGGCCAGACCATGGCCGAGATGAAGTAGGTGATCTTCAGGGCCTCGCTCCTCAGATACAGGTTGTTGATCTCCATGGCGAAGTAGGCCGCCGTGATGACGATGAACGCGGCTGCGATGAAAAGGAAGATCACGGGAGTGGTGCGACCGGCCAGGGAGGCGATGAACTTCCTGCGGAAGCCGTAGAGCCTCTCCGATATGTCGTAGCCGTAGAGCAGGATGATCAGGCCGATGGCGAGGAACGCCATGGGGCCGGATATGCTGGACAGCTGGGATGGATTCTTATCCACGGCGTAGACGAACAGTCCCGGCAGGACGAAGAACAGGGACAGCAGGACGATGACTAATCCCAGCGGAACCAGGAACCTCTTGCGCTTGTCCTTGTCGGACATCATGGTCTTGATGATGTAGAACGTGCCCTCCAGGCCGGGCGCCTGCTTGACGTAGACCCTTTTGACGGAATCCACATGGGCGCGGGACGCGATGATAGGGTAGATGTACTCGTCCTCCGCCCCGTCGCCGACTAGGACGACGCTGTCCGGCTGGATCTCGTCCAGGACCTCCTCGAGCTGGGCCACCAGGGCCAGATCTGACCTGTGTCCCACATTCTCATCCCCGCATATCAGGGCGACGTCGGCCTGACGCCCGTCCTCCTGCAGTTCGAGGCAGACGCTGACCGCGGCGTACAGGGCGTTGAGGTCCGAGTCCTCCGGGTCGGCTATTCCGAAGGCAGTGGCCGCGTCGAGGCAGTTCTGCACGCCTATGACGGGCGTGTTCACCTTCCCCTTGACGCCGTAGTCGTCGTCCCTGTCGACGACCAGCACCAGTGTCTTCTTCATGGGGCGCTAATTTCTCTATCTCTTAATATGGATTCGCTTCGGCCCGTCGGCACCGCTGTTCGCTCGCACGTCATGCTTATAAGGACCTCGCAGATGGCCGAACCATGCGGATCGTGATGCACGGGCACTCCTGTTTCGAGTTCTCGGATTCGGAAAGGACCGTGGTCATAGACCCCCACGACGGGAAATCCATCGGGATCAGGGCCCCGAACGCCTCCGCCGACATAGTTCTGATGACCCACGGCCACTACGACCACTGCGCCGCCCGCGTCATACGCGGGAACCACGAGGATGTGATGGCGCGCAGCGGACCCTTCGAGGTCAAGGGCATGAGGTTCCTCGGTCTCCCGACCTTCCACGACCACGTCGGAGGAGACGACCGCGGGAGGAACACGATGTACAGGTTCGAGATGGACGGCATCTCCATCTGCCATTGCGGGGACCTCGGATGCATACCGGACGATGAGACGATCTCGGCCATCCGCGGGATCGACATGCTGCTCCTCCCGGTGGGCGAGGTTATCACCATGCCCATCCCGGAGGTCAAAGAGTTCATAAAGAAGGTGAACCCGCGCATCACGGTCCCGATGCATTACAGGATAGGGGGGCTCTCGATGCCCCTGTCCTCTCTGGACGACTTCCTAGACATAATACCCGAGGAGGCCGTCGTATTCATGGGGAGCGAGATAGACCTGCTGCCCGACGACTTCTCCGAGAACAAGGAATGCTGGGTGTTCAACCGGTGAACCGGTTCAATAGAGGCCGAGGGCCTCCTCGATCTTGCCGAGCTCGATGGGCGTGGACTCGTCGCCGACGACCGCCCCCTTGGAATTCGCAACGATGCCGGCCCCGACCGCCCTGCTGCCGTGGTTGACGGTGGTGCGGTACGCCTCGACCTTGAGTACGTCCGCGATGAGCGCGATCTCCTCGTCGGACGCGTCCATATGGCAGGCGCAGCCCTTGTTGGTGGCCCTGCATATCGATCCGACGGTGTTGATGCCGCCAATCGAGGAACGAACGGCCTCGACGCCCAGGATGTCCCCGATGGCCTTGGCGGTCTCCTCGGAGTACTCCGGGCTCACGATGGCCCCGTTGTCGTTGACCAGGATGTTGTTGCCGACCGCGTTCAGGCGGTCCTCGAGCCTGGTGCAGTTGATCTTGGAAGAAATGAGCGAGAGCTCGCCGTCGTCGGCCAGTTCGGAGACGATCGCCCCGTTGGAGTTCATGGCCACGAGGGACCCGACTACGAAGGACCCTCCGACGGACAGTTTGATGACATCGACGCCGAGCGCCCCCTCCAGAGTCCTTACGAACTCGGGGGTGGCGTCGGCGGCGGTAAGGGCGAGGCTCTCGCCAGCGGTGGCGAACACGGCTATGTTCGGATTGCCGGAATAGCGCGAGAGCCTCATCATTCGAATCACTCCGCGAGGGAGACCTCGACGAGACCGTCATCGAACTTGACGGCCTTGACGGTGATCTTGGAAGGGGGGTTGCGGATTCCGTTCTCCCACAGCTTCTCGTTGACGCTGGCGTCGATCCAGACGTTGTCATCGGAAACCCTCATGTGCCTCATGACGGTCTCCCTGACCTCCTTGACTGCGCGGTTGGCCCTCCTGGTGCGGGGAGCCTGCTTGGTCTTCCTGAGCGGGATGACCATAATCCTCTCGATCTCGTCTGCCATCCTAATCACTCCTTAATCTTGCTCATGCGCCACGACCTTCTCTTGGGGTGGCGGAGGAACTGCCTGTTCGTCCTGATCATGACCCAAGCGGGAACGCGGCGGTTCTGCTTGACCTTCTTGTTGAGCCTCTGTTTCATTGCGGGGGCCTTTGTGCTTGACATGATTATCTCCTCTCTATGGTGATCTCCCTGCGCTGCGGGGCGATCTGGGCAAGGATGTTCTTCAGCATGGCGTCGTCGATGACTCCCCTCAGCCTGCCGCTCTGGGCGAGCTGTATCAGCTGGTTCTCGACAGATTCCGCCATGGCGGGGTTGGCCAGCCTGATGTTGGCGAGCCTGTCGCGCGCCTCCGGGGTCAGGATCTGCCTGAGGACGCCCTGCTTCTGGGCTTCGAACCTCTGTGCCTGCTCCTGCTGAGCGGCCTGGTTCTGGGCCTGCTGCTGGAGCTCGGCCATCCTCTTCTGTCTGAGCGCTGCCAATTCGGGGTCTTCCATGCCGATACCTCCTCAGGCCCTCATTTCGTCATAGACCTCTTTCGCGGTGTTGTCCAGAAGAGACTGCCCCGCGGGGCTGATCGCACGGCCTTCCTTGTCCTTAGAGACAAGGTATCCGGCTGCCTCGAGCTGCATCATGCACTTCCTGGCGATGTTGCGGCTCCCCTTCACGGCCCTGTTGGGCATGGAGCCCTTGTCCGCGAATCCGCCGTACTCGGCGGCGAGCTTAGAGGATCCCATCGGACCCTTGACGTACAGCTTCCTCATGATGGAGGCGGCCCTAGTGTACCACCAGTCGTCCTGGACGGGGGCCCTCTCTGTGTGCCTGCCGGTCTTCACGAACTCTGCCCACTCGGGGGGAACGATGTTGGGGTTCTCCTTGAGTTTCTGGGCCGTCTTGAGTATGAGTGCCTCGGCGGGAACGTCGTAGACGGTAACCATATCGATACCTCACACCGCACCGCGATCGACGCCGCGGAACGGCTACGGGCGCGTGGTAGGGGGATGTTGTATATAAGCGTTGCTAAAATAAATGTTAATCCTAATCAGAATCCTGAGGCGAACCCGTACGTCCGACCATCGTCCCCGTACGGCCCGGAGGAGAAACTCCTCCCACGGCAGGAAACGCACAAGCGTCGCTCCCTGAACTCCGTGATGCGGTCGATGGTTTCATCCTATATAACACCGCGTTCACCGCCCGAACGTGACGGCACCGAAGATTCGACCCCAACGGTAATGAACCCGCGGAGTCCCTTCAGCGGACATGGAAGGAAACAGGTTCTGCACGAAATGCGGGGCGGAGCTCATAGAAGGGGCATCGTTCTGCAAGGAGTGCGGGTCGCCCGTCGGAGACGGGACGAATCCGTACGCCGGAGGCTCCGGATACGGATACGCGGTCAAGAAGGGGCCGTCGTTCGCGTTCATCATCCTGGTATACGGGATCCTGGCTCTCGCGATCGGCCTCATAGACGCGGTCAGCTCCATCGGGCTCACCGAAGCGGGATATCAGGAGATCATAGACACGCTCTCGGACACCGCGGGCATGGACATGTCGGAATACTTCCCCGCATGGTCCTCGAGCATGGCGGTACTCATGCCCCTGAGCATGGCGTTCCTTGCGATCAGCGGGGCCCTCGCCGTCCTCTGCTACATCAAATGCAAGAAGGCCGACGATTGGAAGACATCCCTGATCCTCTGCGCCGCATCCACGGTCGCGTGCCTCGGGATCTGCTGCTTCTCCCTCTACGTCGTGATCGGCATCGGGCTGTTCGTCATCGGACTGCTGGTGACGGTCCTGGTGTACACGAGCAGGAGCTCGTTCTCAGGATGAATCCGGGGGCGGACGGAGGAGTCCGCGCCCGGTAAAACCATTCAGAATATGGTCGCGCGCTTGCCGGTGACCATGAAGCATACCTTCTCGGCCATCTTGCACGCGTGGTCCCCGACCCTCTCGAGGAACTTCAGCACCGAGATGTAGTAGATGCACACATCCGCGCTGCCCTCGTGGGAGTCGATGAACTCGACTATCGCCCCGAGGTCCTTCCTCATGGCCTCGTCCAGGCGGTCGTCGATGCCCTCGATGCTCCCGAACCCGTCGATGGTCTTGTTCTCGAACCCGTTCACGACGAGCTTGACCAGCGACAGGGCCATGTCCCCGACGGGCCCGATGAGGTCCACCACGTCGTAGACCGGCTTGTCCGCCAAGTACTTCGTGGCCGTGGCGATGTTGGTGCTGTACTTGGCGATCCTCTCCAGATGCGTGATAGACTTGAGCACCGTGGCCACGGTCCTCGCGTCCACCGCCGTGGGCTGGTATATGGACAGTATCCTGATCGCCGCATCCTCGATGTCGTCGTCCATCTTCTCGATCTTCGCCTGGTCGGCGATGATCGAATCCGCCAGGTCCACGTCCCCGTCGGTGATGGCCTGTATCGCCCTCTCCAGCATGTCCATGGACAGCTTCGCCATGTCGCAGGTCTCCGCCACGACCGCGTCGATATCGTCTTCGAATCTCCTCATATTATCATCCGAACCTTCCCGTGAGATAGCGCTCGGTCATGGGCTTCTCCGGCATGTTGAACATCGATTCCGTCTCATTGAACTCGATCATCTTGCCCATGTACATGAAGCCGGTGTAGTCGCTGATCCTCGACGCCTGCTGCATGTTGTGGGTGACGATGGCCACCGTGTAGTCCTTCTTCAGCTCCACCGCCAGGTCCTCGATCTTCGAAGTGGCGATGGGGTCCAGGGCCGACGTCGGCTCGTCCATCAGGATGACCTCCGGATCCACCGACAGGGCGCGGGCGATGCACAGCCTCTGCTGCTGTCCCCCGGATAGTCCGAGGGCTGAGGTGTCGAGACGGTCGGCGACCTCGTCGTACAGGGCGGCCTGCTGGAGGCACCTGGCGACGATCTCGTCCAGCTCCTTCCTGTCCTTGATCCCGTGGATCTTCGGCCCGTATGTGATGTTCTCCCTGATGGTCATGGGGAACGGGTTGGGCTTCTGGAAGATCATCCCTATCTTGGTCCTCAGGGCGTTGATGTCCACGTCGGGGGCGTAGAGGTCCTCCCCGCCGAAGCGCATGCTGCCCTCGATCCTGCATCCCTCCACCAGGTCGTTCATCCTGTTGATGCTCCTGAGCAGGGTGGATTTCCCGCATCCGGAGGGCCCGATCAATGCTGTGATGGAATTCCTCCTGATGGGCAGGTCCACGGCGTACAGCGCCTGCTTGGCGCCGTACCAGAGGTCCACACCCCTGATGTCGATGCATCTGTCCTCCTCGGGGATGGAAACGGCTATCGGATCCCTGTTGTCGAGCCACTCCTGATGGTTGGCGTCCGCTGGGGCGTCGTCGCGGACCGGTCCCGATGATACCGGGGCCGGGTCCTCCTTCTTCTTGATGAATCTGATTTCAATCACCACTTGACTTTCTTGTTGTAATGGCTCCTCACGACCGAGGCGGCCGCGAAGAACAGCAGGACTATGACGAGCAGCACCGTGGCGGTCCCGTACTGCAGGGACGTGGTGCCGGGGAGGTCCATAGCGAGATGGCAGAGGTGCAGCGGGAGTGCCATGACCGGGTCGAAGATCGAACCCGCCAAGCTGGGCTGCGATATGACGGCCGCCGTGAGCATGATCGGGGCCGTCTCCCCTGCGGCGCGTCCCACTGATAGGATGCCTCCGGTGACGATGCCCCCCATCGCCGCGGGCACGACGACCTTGCGGATGGTGGTCCACTTCGTGGCCCCCATCGCCCTGGACGCCTCCCTGAGGTCCATGGGCACCGCTTTGAGGGATTCCTCCGTGGTCCTGATGACCACCGGGAGGATCATGAAGGCCAGCGTTATCCAGCCGGCCAGCATGCTGTATCCGAGTCCGAGGTACGTGACGAGGAACACCATCCCGAACATCCCGAACACGATGGAGGGGGTCCCGTTCAGCAGATCTATCGCCTCCCTGACGACCGTCGTGAACTTCGTGTCCTTGGCGTACTCGTTGAGATAGATCCCCGTGAGGATCCCCAGCGGGAATGCTATCAGCGCGGTGCCGGAGATGAGCTCCAGGGTGCCGACGACCGCGGGGAATATGCCTCCGGACCTTCCGCCGGGGGCGGGACTCGTTGTGAGGAACTCCCAGCTGATGGCCGGGAGGCCCTTCATGAGTATGTATCCTATTATGGCGACGAGCACCAGGATTACGGCGCCCATGACCAGGGAGATCCCGCCGATGCAGAACCTCTCCTTCTCGGTGGGCTTCGCGTCGTCGAGCATCTTGCCAAGGGCGCCGACGATTACCGTGGCGGCCATCGCCACGACGAACGCCAGAACGCCGCCGATGATGAGCGATGCGAACATCCAGACGCAGATCAGGACCAACGCAAGGAAACCAGCTATGACGATGCCCCTCCTGTTCAGGGAGATCGACTCGCGAATCCCTTCGGGGACTGTTCTCGTGTAGAGCCTCGCCAAGAGCGATGGTTTCCCGCACTCCCCCGTCCTGCGCCTGGACGCCTTGATGACGTGCCTGGCGGCGAGGTTGATCAGAAGAACCATCACCATCAGGACCATCCCGAGCTCGAAGAGCGCGGACTGCGTCAGGGATCCGGCGACGGATTCGGACAGCTGCAGCGCGATGGTCCCGGTAAGGGTGCTGATCAGGGAGAACACGTTCCACAGCGGGTCGGGTATGACCGGCGAGTTCCCGGTGAGCATGAGCACGGCCATGGTCTCGCCGATGGCCCTGCCAATCCCCAGGATGATCGCCGCGGATATCCCGGAAACCGCCGCGGGAATCACGACCTTGACGATGGAATCCCACCTGGTCGCCCCCATCGCCAGGGACGCCTCCCTGTAGGAGCGGGGGACCGCGTGGATGGCGTCCTCGGACACCGATATGATCGTGGGGAGAGCCATCAGCCCCAGGACGATCGACGCCGCCAGCCAGGAGTTGCTGAACAGCTGCTGGTCGGGGAAGAAGACCTTCAGGGCGGGTATGACGAGCATCATGCCGACGAAACCGAAGACCACCGAAGGTATGGCGGAGAACAGCTCCACGATCGGCTTCAGGGTGCCCCTGAGCTTCTGGTTGGCTATCTCCGAGATGTACACGGCGCAGGCGATCCCGACCGGCACGGCTATGACCATGGCGCCGGCGGTGACCAGCAGAGTGCCGGCGATCAGCGGCAGTGCGCCGTAGTCGCCGTTGGAGGGGCGCCATTTCCCTCCGAAGATGAAGTCCAGGAGGCCCACCTCCCTGATGGAGGTGAAGCTGTTCCCGAACGTGAACAGGATTATGAGCAAGACCGCCAGCACGGCCAGGGAGGAGACCGCCATGAGGACGATCTTCATGACCCGGTCGCTATCGGTCCTGCCGACCCTGCCCAGGCCGCGCTGACTTGTTTCCATTCGACCACGCTCAGATGTTGGCGATCTGACCGATGCTGATGTATCCGATGGACCCCTCGGCGCTCTGGACGTTGGTGATGACCTGTCCGGTCGACGGGCTGGATACAGCGTTCACGGTTGCCTCCCATCCGGAGACGGCGGCCTTCATGGCGTTGTCGAAGCACTCGCGGGTTCCGGATCCGTCCTCGCGGATGTTCACGAGGATCTTCTTGTCGGGTCCGCCGACCTCCTTCCAGTTGGTGATCTCGCCGCTGAAGATCTTGGCGACCTGCTCGATTGTCAGGTTGGTGACGCCGGAGATGTTCGCGATGATCGCGACCCCGTCCTGCCCGATGGTCCTCGGGACGAGGTTGCCCTCGTACTTGGATCCCATGTCCCTGGAGAGCATCCCGATGTCGAAGAGTCCGGAATCGCAGGACTTCTCGCCCGCTCCGGAGCCTCCGCCCTGGACGCTGATCTTCATGTAGCTGTACTTGGCCATGTATGCGGCCGCGAGCTTCTCGGCGGTCTCGCTCAGGGAGGTGGATCCGCCCATGACGATAGTCGTCTTCCCGTTCTTGTCGGGCTCGTCGGCCGTGGTGTAAGAGGCCGAAGGGAGCTTGACGAACTCCTGTCCGAGGACGTTCTGCCCCTCCTCGCTGGTGATCCAGTTCAGGAAGGCGGCGACGTTTCCGGTCGGCTCGCCCTTGGTGACGAGGACCAGGTTCCTCTTGATCTCGTAGGTTCCGTTGACGACGTTGGACTCCTTGGCCTCGATTCCGTCGAGGCTGAGCGCGTGCGTACTCGAATCTTTGCTGTCGCTCCCGCCGTTGCCGTTCATGACCGCGTACGCGGCGACTCCGGCGATCACGATGATTGCGACGGCGATAATTGCCATCATCTTGTTGTCCAAGGTATTTGACACCTCGAATCCCGTCTAATCACATCCTGCGTATATAGTTCGTCGATGTAATCTTGATATGTATCTATACAGATATAGATGCTATATAGAATATAGTAAAATATGTATGAATATCGAGGATATTGAGCGGTAAAAATGCCGTGATCGGGCTTCAGAGGCCCTATATCTTCGGAAAAACGATGGACGACGGCACGGAATGATGCGTTCTGTCGATACAAAGGATGCTACGAAACAAGATAAGGGGCTCATGCCGGGGAGTCGTCCGACCTCCATATATAGCGAATATATACTTCGTTGAAATTCCCCGCATCATGGACATGGAAGGTTCGGGGAAGATGGAGCTCAGGAGGGTCCAGGTGACCGGGGGATCCTCGTTCATGATCACCCTCCCCAAGAACTGGGCCGACTCCGTCGGGCTCAAGAGGAACGACACGGTGGGACTGCAGACCCAACCGGACGGCAGCCTCGTCATACACCCATCCGGCGAACAGGGCGATACCGGAAGCTCCGTCAAGACCATCGATGTCAAGGACATCATCGACAGGAATCTCCTCTACAGGATGCTTGTCGGCGCTTACATCGCCGGCCACGATTCCATCGTCCTGAAGTCGGAATCCGGACTCTCCAGCATGGTGGCCAACACCGCATCCTCCTTCGCGCAGACCGCCATAGGCCTGGAGATCATGGAAGAGACAGACGACAGCCTGGAGATCAAGGATCTAATGGATCAGCTGGAGATGCGTCCCGCCAAGTCCGTGGAGAGGATGAAGGTGCTCGTCAGGAACATGCTGAACGACACCATGGACGGACTGGAGAACAAGGACCCCACGCTCCTGGAGGGCATGGCCGACAGGGACCGCGAGGTCGACAGGCTGGATTGGCTCATCTCCAGACAGGTCAACATCCACCAGAAGGACATCACCATCTCCCGCCGCATGGGCATGGAGCTCTGCGAGGTCGCCAGATGCGGGAGCATCAGCCGTTCCTTGGAGAGGATAGGGGACCACGCCGTCCTGCTGGCGGCGAACCTCAGACCTCTGATAGACGATCCGACGGAGCTGGACGATGAAATCCTGGACACGGGTCGTAGCGTCATCACGCTGATGGTCGATGCCGTCGGTACGTGGAGCGGCCGCGACATGATCAAAGCGAACGCTTGCATCGAAAGAGGAGAGACGCTCGTGGACAGGTCGAAGGAGATCAGCTCCATGGCCGACAGGCTCACCGGGAAGCCGGCCATGGCCACGGAGCTCATCGCGGGGTCCGTGAAGAGGGTCGCGGAGTACTCGATGGACATCTCAGAGATAGCAATCAACTCGGTGATGGACGAATGAGGTCCGCCATCACCTCTTTTTTTATCACTGAACGATTTATTTTATCAAAATATCAGTTTATTTTATCATGATAGTGATTTATACTATCACGGCTTCTTCATAACATGGACGACATCGGCAGTCTGATTCAGAAGGAAGGGATAAAGTTCGAGGCTAAACGCTGCCAGGACGAACTGCCTTCCTCATTCTGGCCAACATACTCCGCATTCGCGAATACATTCGGAGGACGCGTCGTCCTGGGCCTCAGCGAGGATCCCAATGATCACAGAACGCTGATACCCACTGGCATCGCGGATCCAGACAAGATCGTACGCGATCTGTGGGACCAGGCCAACAACACCCAGAAGGTCAGCATCAACATCTTGGTCGAATCGGATGTACACATCGAAGAAATCGACGGCAAGAATGTGATAATTGTCGACGTGCCTCGCGCCGAACGCCAGAAACGCCCCGTATACATCAACGACAGCCTGAACAACGGCACCTACAGACGGAACGGCGAAGGCGATTATCACTGCAGCATGTCAGAAATCGCCGAGATGATCCGCGATTCTTACGAATCTCCCCTGGATGATCGCTTATGTTCCAAGGCTCGGATTTCCGACATCAATTCCAGCACTCTCGCCAAATACCGGCAATCTCTGAAATCCGTGAAACCGACCCACCCTTGGAACAATTTGCCGGATGACGAATTCCTGAGATTGATCGGCGCGGCCGATTACGATGATGGAGGTACATTGAGACCTACTATCGCAGGGGTGCTTATGTTTTCCATGGACTATATCATCACCAAGGAACTGCCCGAATACTTCCTCGAGTGCACGGTTCGCAATCCGCTCAATGAGAAATGGGACGAACACATAACTTCGAACGACGGGGATTGGTCTGGAAACGTGTTCGACTTCTCATTGCGCACGACGGAGATCCTGGCTCTCAATTCTAAGAAACCGTTCAAACTCGAGGGATTCGTACGTGTGGATGATACTGACCAAATGAAAGCAGAAAGGGAACTTGTCATCAACGGATTGGTTCATGCGGATTATTATGCGAAAGGGGGAATTCATATCGATATCAGCAATGAAACCCTGAGCATACGGAATCCCGGGACATTCCGCATTTCCATAGAGAAGGCTCTGAATGGCGGGAACAGCGATCCCCGCAACAAGACGATAATGAAGATGTTCCTCCTCATCGGTCTAGTGGAGCGGGCCGGAAGCGGGTTGCACAGCGTCATATCCACATGCGATAGGATGAATATTCCGAAGCCTATCATAACCGAGGACATGGAAGGACCATCCGTCCTCGTAAACATCAGTCGGATCCCCGGAACGAAAATTCAAAACGACGAAGAACTCCTTGAATACATCAGAGGACACGGCACTGAAACCCTGTCGCAAATAGCCGAAGGCACGGGAATATCCACCAGCACCCTGTCTCGCCGTTTGAAAGAATTCAAGGAAGCGGGCACTATTGACAGGATCGGAGGGAAGAAATCCGGAATCTGGATCGTCAAGGATTCAGGCACCGATGACTCGCATCAAACTCTTCGGCGGTGATTTTTATCCTATCACTCTGAGTTTTTATCTATCATATTATCAATTTGTTTTATCATGATAGTAAAAATCACTATCATTAAAATTATCACATCCCGATGGAACTACCTTTATGTCCCCCCGAGATGTGCAGGTGCATGTGATCAGCGTTGTAGCGATGACCGGCGCCTCCGGCTCCGTCTACGGGGCCCGTCTGCTCCAGGTCCTGGACGGCGAGAGGCACCTTGTTATGTCCGAGACCGCCAAGAAGGTCCTTGTCGAGGAGACGGACTACGTCCCTGAGGATATCTACGGGATGGCGGACCGCGTATACGAGGACGACGACATGTTCTCGCCCATAGCATCGGGCAGCTTCCGCTACGACTGCATGTTCATCGCCCCCTGCACCGAATCCACCGTGGCGAAGATCGCCAACGGGATCGCCGACACCCTGATCACGAGGGCCGCGGCGGTATGCATCAAGGAGGGACGCAAGCTCATCCTTCTTGTGAGGGAGACTCCCAAGAGCGCCATAATGCTGGAGAACGAGCTCAAACTGGCAAGACTCGGGGTCGTCATCCTCGACGCCAATCCCGGATTCTACCCCCGTCCGACCTCCGTCGACGATATCGTTGACATCGTCGTCGGGAGATGCCTGGACCAGGCCGGCATCGAGAAGGAGACCTACACCAGATGGGGCGGGAAGGTACTTCGCCGATCTCGGAAAAGGACCCGATCGGACCCCTATCCGTAGACCACGTCGGCATACCTGCCGTTGAAGAGCGATTCCAGATCCAGTTCCTCGACGAAGGCCTTCAGCTCGGCCGGCGATATGCTGCCGTTGCGGCACATGACGTCGAAATCGCCCTCCCCTTCGCAATGGAGCCTTCCGCAGCACGAGAACCCGTTCCTGATGTAGAACGATCTTCTCCTGAGGCGGACGGCCGTGTCCGGGAGGCCCTCGTACGGGGTCTCGATGTCCAGGAAGAGCCTCCTGCCGGGATAACGGCGGGCGAAGGCGTCCAGAGCCTTCGAACCCAGGCCGGAACCCCTGGAACCGGGGTCCAAGGCGAGATAGAGCATGTACGCGATGCAATCGTTGAAGAGCGCGTACGCGATCCCCTCGAGACCGGGATCGTAGATCCCGAGCCATTCGGTGTCCGGACGGTCCAGGCGGGAGAGGAGTCTGCCGGCGTCGGCGCGCTCGAATCTGGGGAAGGACTCCGAATAGATGGCCAGGGCGGCGTCCCAATCGCCCTCGCGGACCGGTTCGAGGATCATATCCTGTTCCCGAATGCGACTACAGAGAGGACGGAGAGGCTTCCGTCGAGTCCGAGGATGCCCTTTACGACATCCTCCGCCGGGGTCCCGCCGTTGTCCCTCATCCTGATCTGGATCCAGCACGATCCGAGACCGAGGTCCTCGGCCTCCAGCTGCATCATGATGGTCGCGATGGAAGCGTCCTCCACCCATGTGTCGGCGACGGACGGATCGGCCGCCACGACTACCGTGAAGGTCGCGGTCTCCAGCGCCTTGGTGCCCGAAGGTCTGCACGAGGCGAGCCTCCCGATCGTCCCGATATCCTCAACGGGGACGAGCCTGACGGGCCTGCGGCCCCTCGACGAGGGCGCCAGGTCCCCCGCTTCGAGGATGAGCCCCCTCTCCTCCGCGGAGAGGGGCTCCTCCGAGAACAGGCGGCAGCTGTGCCTGGACCTGGCGATGTCGATGAACATCTCACTCGAGGAGGATGGCGGGCCTTCCCGGGGCGGCCTGCCTGGCCTTGTTCTGCGGGTCGTAGACGCCTTCGGCGTCGGCCCTGTAGACGGCGACCTCCAGCCCGAGCTCGTCTGACAGGAATCCCGTCGCCGATTCCAGGAATGCCTGCTCGTCGGTCTCGTACACGGGCCTCCATGCCGCGAGGTCGGACCTGGAGAAATCGATGGCGACCTTCTTCGCCAGCTCCGAGGCGGCCTTCCCGTTCCTCTTGATCGTCTCGTCGGACATGCAGGCCTTGGTGAGCTCGGGGACGCTGAGGTTCCCGGCCTCCTTCATGGCCGCTCCGCGCCTCATGACCTCCTTCTTCCATTCCGGGGAGGTATACAGGACGACGCGCTTCGCCTCGATCCCCACGAACTTCCTGACCTCGATGATGTCGGACATCAGGTCGCGGAGCTTGGTCTCGCCGTATTCGGCGGATTCCGATATGACGGATTGGTCCGCCTCCGGGAGCTCCTGCGCGGAGACCATGCCGTCGAACCCGGCGGCCTCCCACAGCTCCTCGGCCGTGTGGGGGGTGACCGGCATCATGGCCTGGATCCAGATCCTCAGCGCCGCTGAGATCGCATCCTTGTTGCATCCTCCGCGCCTGGTGTACCAGCGCATGTCGTTGAGCATGTCGAAGTAGACCGTGGTGCACATCTGCCTCAGGTCGTACCTGTCCATGGCCTCGCGGATCTCGACGATGTGCCTGTTGAACCTGGAGAGCAGCCAGGCGTCCATCTCGCCCGGTTCGGAGACCGATTCCCTGGCGATGATGTCCGTGACCGCGCCGTAGATCCTGTCGACCCTCTGCTTGTAGGTCATGACGGTCTCCTCGCTCCACTCGACGTCCACGAACATGGACGCCACGTGCGCGTAGTACAGGCGCATCGCGTCCACGCCGAACTTGGCGGCCGCGCCGGGGATGGGCTGGGCCCCTCCCTTGGACTTGGAGATCTTGTCGCTGTTCTTCCCGGTGACGTACCAGTTCACGGTGATGCCGCGGGGCTGCATGGAATCGGGCAGGATGGCGCGGTGGTTGAACAGGAACACGGGGAAGTGGACGGTCATGTGCTCCTTCCCGCCCAGGTTGATGTCCAGCGGGTACCAGTAGAGCACATCGGCCCTGATCTTCACCAGAAGCTCGACGGATATGCCCGTCTCTTCAGAGACGGCGGAAGCATCCCCCTGCCCGAGGATGACGTAGTCGAAGAACGCCAGGCTCATCTGCTCCGGCAGGATCTGCTTGGAGTTGGCGTAGAGGGAGATCGTGTAGTACACGGGGTACAGGGTGGAATCCGATATGGCCTCGATGATCCACTTCTCGTCGAAGGGGAACCTGGTCCCCAGCCAGTTGCCGAGCCTGACGCAGGCCCTCTCCCTGAACCAGTCCAGGATGCCCTGGACGTTGTCGGCGAACTCGGACGGTGTGAGCTGCATCTCCCTGGCGTGGGCCTTGGTCTTCTCGGTCAGATCGGGATCGGCGTAGTTGATGAACCACTGGTCGTCGATCCTCCTTATGTGGACGCGGCGCCCGCACCTGCAGACCACCTCCTCGGTGAGGTCGTAGAACGGCTCCGCCTCCCCGGCGTCGATCATGGCCTGGCGCATCCTGTCCTTGGCCTCCTCGACGCGGAGTCTGGCGTACGGTCCGCAGACGTCCTTCATCCGGCCCATGTGGTAGCCGTCCTTGTAGACCTGCTTCTTCGCCTCCACCAGCTTCTCGTCGCCGGGTCTGGTGATCCCGAGTTTGTCGATGGCGTCCTTGGCGGGGAAGTCGCCGTATCCCTTGATCTCGATGATGGAGATCGGGACGACGGAATCGATGAGCTCCTGCGAGAGCCCGTATTTCTCCTTCAGGGCGGGGTCCTTCTTGACCGCCTCCAGGGATATCCAGTCGTCCGGGGCGTCCGACGGGACGGAGGTCACGAGCCCGGTGCCGACGTCGGGGTTGCAGAACGTCGCGGGGAACACGGGGATCTCGCGGTGGATCATGGGTGCCTCGCACATCCAGCCGATCATCTCCGCGCCGGATACGGAACCGACGTCCTCGATGCCGTCCTTCTGGAGGACGAGCTTCTCGTACGCCTGGGGGGACACGATCCACGTCTCGCCGCCCTTCCTGATCCTCCTGTACTCCACCTCGGGGTTCACCCAGAAGCACACCTGCCCGTAGACCGTCTCCGGTCTGAGGGTGGCGGCCACCAGGAACTCGTCCCCGTGCCTGAACTTCAGGAGGGTGTACTCCTGCGTCTCGGCCCTGCCCCCTTTGGATATGTCGGTCTCCGAAGGGTCCACGGCGACCGGCCCGCACTCGGGGCAGAACGGGGCGTAGTAGGGCTTCTGGATCAGGAGCCCCGCATCGTGGAGCTTGTGGAACTGCCACTTGATGAACTGGCCGTAGTCGGGGTAGAGGGTGCAGGTGAACCTCCTCCAGTCGGCGAGGAAGCCGAAGCGCTTCCAGTAGTCCTCGACGTAGACGCCGTTGAAGAACTCGATGACGGACATGGGGTCCTTGAGCTCCGCGAGCTTCTCCGGCGGGCACCCGTTCCTCTGCAGGTAGTCGATGGTCTTCTCGTCGCCCCTGGCGATCTTCGCCGCCAGGCTGATGCCCCCGTTGCCGGTGGCGTGGGTGCCGACGGGGAACAGGACGTTGTAGCCCGTCATGCGCTTGTACCTCCCGATCGCGTCCACGTACGTGTACCCGCGCAGATGTCCGACGTGCAGGTACCCGGTCACGCCCGGGTATGCGAAGATGATCATGAACTTCGGCTTGCCGTCGATCCTGTCGGACCTGTCGAGACCCGCCTCCCTCCAGCGGGCCTGCCATTTCGCTTCCATGCTGCCGTAGTCGTTAGCCATTTGGACCCCTTTCTATACGCACGCGCAATAAGAGAATCCATTAAAATGTGTCGGGGACGGGGAATCGTATCCCCGTCAGACGGGGTGCCGGGGAGAGCTTCCGGACGTCCTGTCTGACACGGAACACCGTATTCCGTCGGACCTGGTATGACAGAGGAAAACGCCCGATCACGCCCCGTATGACAGTTTTTCAAGGGGTTTTTCACAGATATAGCGGTCTTTTCGACCGTTCTGCGGGACTTTTCGAGAATACCGTCGCTTACATCTGTCTGCCGTTGTCCTATTTGGTCAGACACTATTAAATACACCTAACGCTTCACTTCATCTGCAAGCTGAGAAGGGATGGGAAAAACTCTCTCTTGCACCAGGATGGATGGAGAATGACGGACGACGGAACCAGGGTCACGCTCAGGATGGGACCTGAAGAAATCCAGATGATGGAGGACTTCATGGATGAGCACGACATAGGCAACAGGTCCGACTTCATCCGCGACGCGATCCGCGGGTACATCAACTCTTGCAGAGTCGGCGGCCCGTCTGCGACGTCGGGAAGCGGGATCTTCGTCCGCTTCAGCGACCTCCAGATGGATGCGCTCCAGGGACTCGTTCAGCGCGGGATATGCCTGAACGAGGAGGAGTTCGTCCGCAAGTGCGTCCTGGACAAGATCGTCCCCGCGACGGTCACGGAGGAGGCCTACGCCGACTCCTTCAGGACGGCTCAGAGGAACGCCGCGCTCAAGTGAAGAAAAGGATGGGAAAAACTAGCACCCGCCGACCCGGATGGGACCGCGCGAGCGGAGGGGCGGCGGGAGCAGATAAACCTCTTGGAAATTCGAAAGATCGGATGGTGAACAGGATGGATGGACAGGATATCGCAGGCGCGGTCAGACCGCGCATAGCCGTGGTCGGCGTGGGCGGAGCGGGATGCAACGTCGTGCGCTCGTTCCACGAGGCATGCTGCCCGGTGGACACCATAGCGATCAACACCGACAAGACCGCGCTCCACGAGACCCCCGCGGACCTCAGGCTGTACATCTGCAAGAGCGTCCTGCACGGGGAGGGGGCCGGAGGGGATTCCGTCATCGGGAAGAGATGCGCGGACATCCACAAGGCCGAGATCCGCGACGCGCTGTCCGGATACGACGCAGTCTTCGTCATCGGCGGCCTCGGGGGAGGAACAGGTTCCGGAGCGATGCCCGTCGTCATCGACGCCGCGCGCTCGCAGGGATGCATGACCTTCGCCGTCGCCATAGACCCGTTCTCCTTCGAAGGGAGGGACAGGGTGGCCCAGGAGGCCTGGGCCCACATCAGGACCGTCTGCGAGCAGTGCATCATGGTCGAGAACGACAGGATGCTCCGCGTCATGCCCGACCTCAGGGTGTCCGAGGCGTTCGACGAGGTCAACGCCAGCATCAGGGCGCACGTCATGACGTGCGTCGACAGCATCAACGAGATCCTGGGCACCGCCGGACGCGACGCGGAGGGCGAGGAGCGCAAGGAGACCCGCAGGTCCTCGTACCCCATAGAGGCGCTCACCAGCGCCTGAGATTCACGATTATCTCCCCATGCGGGCGAGGCGCCGCCTCCCCGCGAAACTTCTTCCGATAAGCCTCCGCCCGTCGCGTTGCATTGCGACGGGTCCTTTCTCCTGTTTCGGGGGCGATCTGTTCCTCCTTTCCGAACCGGGTCCGGGAGGGCCCGGTTCGGTTCTACCGGGATCGTGTTTGGTATCATTGGTCGTGTTTTTAGACCACCGTGTTGGAGGATTGAGGTAATATGATTCGAAAACACGA
>CAVJLK010000003.1:0-75158 GCA_963650175.1 Ruminococcus sp. CAG:579
ATGTGCCCGTCGCTTCGCTCCCGACGGACAGATGGTCATCTTCCCCGGAGCAGAAGTCGGATTTCATCACCATCTGCGTCTCGGTCTTCGGATACGGCGCCTCCCCGACTCCTTCACGGAGCCAACGGATCGCCCGATCCCACCGGCCCAAGGATGTTATTTTCGATGGTTGGATGCAATGTTCGTACCTACCCCCAGGGGTATTAGGCCAGATTAAAAATCTCCATAAGCAACTTTTAAAATCCTATGACCACCATCCATCCAACCATGAAGATCATCGATGAACCCCAGTTCGGACCCATGTTCCGCTTCAACGACGCGAACGTCTACTGGTCCCTGTACCTCCTCTCCGGAGGAAGGCGTCTCGGTCGCAAGAGGCTCGCCGAAGAGGTGGGCGTCGGAGAGGGGAGCATGAGGAGGATCATCGAGACCCTCAAGGAATGGGATTTCATCGACATCAAACAGACCGGCATCACGATCACGAAAGCCGGGCAATCGTTCCTCACGCAGGTCCCCATCAGGCCCGTCGACGTCTTCATCGAGGGCTCCGTCCTCGGCAAGTACCAGCAGGGGGTCATCGTCCTGGGCTGCGCCGACAAGGTCAACAACGGGATGGAGCAGAGGGACGAGGGGATCAAAGTCGGAGGGGAGGGATGCACCACGCTCGTCATACGCGACGGGTGCCTCATGATCCCGCCCGACTGGAACCTCGACGAGAAGATGCCCGACGTGGCGTACAAGATCCGCAAGGAGACGGGCCTCACGCAGGACGACGCGCTGGTCATCGGCGGAGGGGACACCCCCGAGTCGGCCGTCGAAGCGGCGATATCCGCGGCCTTCGCCATGTTCCGATGCTGCATCTGCTATCGCATTCCGTCTACCAGGACCTCTCGCTGTTCGGAGAGGATCCCCGGAGGATGCTCGGGTCCATCCGCTGCGACGGGTTGGAACTGCTGACATCGTACGACGACCCGGACCCGATGTACCGCGGGATAGCCCCGTCCGTCCACCTCCCCTACGCCCCGAATTGGCTCGCCGCCTGGGAGAACCGTCCCGAGGACATGCCCGAGCTCGATTCCCTGTACTTCATGTACGGCAGGAACAGGGAGGAGGTCGCGGACAACGTCCAAAGATGCATCGCATGCGCCTCGAAGCTCGATCCCGCCTACGGCGTGTTCCACGCGGGCAACGCGGACACCGCGGAGATCTTCCATCGCCACTATTCGAGACCGGACTCCTACGTCCTCGACGCGTTCTGCGACATGGTCAACACCGTCGCATCCCGTTTCCCAGGCGGGGAACCGCCGTTCAGGCTCCTGTTCGAGAACCTGTGGTGGCCCGGGCTCCGCCTCACGGACGATTCAGGATTCAAGAGGATCCAAAGGAAGGTCGAATTCGACAATTGGGGCATCTGCCTCGATACCGGCCATCTGATGAGCTGCCTGCCCACGATCTCGCAGCAGGACGGGATCGACAGGCTTCTGAAGATTTTCGGAGGCTACTGCGACGACCTCATCGACAAGATAATCGACGTCCACTTCCACTGGAGCGCCACGTACGAATACCGCTCGACGTTCCGGGAGAGGGATCTGGACTGCCCCGTCCCGCAATTCGTCGCCGATGCCAACGCCCACGTGACCAGGATGGACAGGCATCTGCCGTTCTCCGACCCGCGCTGCAGGGAGCTCCTGGACATCCTCCGGCCCGAATACGTGGCCCACGAGATGCCGGGATCCGAGACGGGGGTCATCCAGGACTTCGTGAAGCAGCGCTCGCTGCTCCCCTGAGGGGTCGTTTCCTTTTATAAAGGAGCGAACCGGACCGAGTACCCACCCTTTTTATACATCTTACAGTTACTCGGAGCCAGAGGAATTTAGAATGGCACGCTTCAAAGAGGCAGAGCACAGGCTCCTCGATAAGACCGTCTGCATGAACTGCTACGCCACCAACCCCAAGAAGGCGGACAGGTGCAGGAAGTGCGGAAGCGGCGATCTTAGGCCCAAGGCCAAAGAGAGCAGGAAGCAGTGATTCCGGCTCGCGCCGGCTCGTTTTTCTTACGGCCCCCAGGGCCGGTCAATACCCGACCAGCGCGAGCTATGCGGACGTCCCTTCGGGGACTGTCCGACATCATAATATCGGCCATGTCCATGGGCTCTCCGAGGCTCCGATGAAGATTCTAATCGTGGACGACAACGTCGCCATCCAGGAGATCGTCAAGGACATCCTGTCCGACGAGGGGTACATAATCCGCACGGCCGGGACGATCCAGGAGGCCGTATCGAAGACGGCCGATTTCCTGCCGGACGCGATCGTCCTCGACTCGTGGGTCGGCGACGAGGAGGGCCTGCACTACCTGGCCCGCCTCAAGGAGGAGGTGCCCGAAGCGCACCCCAAGGTCATCCTTCTGAAGAACGCCGCGGAACTGGCCCCCAAGGACAACCCGTACATCAGGGCGAGCGTGGACAAGCCGTTCAAGTCCTCCAACATCGTATCCGCGGTGAAGGAGCTCAAGGAGGAGGAATCCGACGAGGAGCAGAAGGAGGAGAGGAGATCCGTCTTCCGTCTCCTCCGCAGGAAGAAGAAGGCGAAGACGCCGGAGGCGCAGGGGACGATGGACGTCTCGTTCGGGACGTCGTACGTCATGTTCGAACAGACCTCCGAAGCCGCGTACAGGTTCGTGGACAAGTTCGATCCGAAGACCTACGACGTGATGATCGTCACCACGGACAGGCCCAAGGCCGTCAAGGAGAGGGTCTCATACGATGCCGTGGAGGTCATAACGCTGTCCTCCAACGGGAAGGCGGGCTCGGAGAGCATCCGCGCCCTCGGCACGATCACATCGCTGGTCAGAGCGTTCATGGACGGCAGGGAGAAGCCGGTCGTCGTCTTCGACAAATTCGGCGAGGTGATCTCGGCCGACGGCATCAACCAGTCGCTGCTGATGCTCCAGCAGCTCATGTCCGGGAAGACCAGGATGTGCACCCTGGCGGTCTCCGTGGACCCGACGGTCCTGACGGACAAGGACAAGGGCATCATACTGCACAACATGGTCGAATATTCGGAGAAGGAGTGAATACGATGAGGATAGAGAAGGTATGGGCGAGGGAGGTCCTGGATTCCAGGGGCAACCCCACCGTCGAAGCGGAGATCACCGTGGCGGGACACAGGATATCTGCCATCGCGCCGTCCGGAGCATCCACGGGATCCTGGGAGGCCCTGGAGCTCAGGGACGGGGACAAGACCAGGTACCGCGGGAAAGGAGTTCTGAAGGCTGTGGAGAACGTCCGCGGACCCATCGCCAAGAAGCTCGTCGGGATGGACCCCGCCGACCAGGAGGGCATCGACCGCGCCATGATCGAGCTCGACGGCACGGAGAACAAGTCCAACCTCGGAGGCAACGCGATGGTCGCAGTATCCCTCGCAGCGGTCCGCGCGGGAGCCATGGCGGAGGGCGTCGACGTCTATCAGCACATCGGCAAGGACCACGCGACCCTTCCGGTGCCCATGCTGAACATCATCAACGGCGGGAAGCACGCCGGAGGCGACCTGAAGATCCAGGAATGCATGATCATCCCCGCCGGCGCGAAATCATTCTCGGACTGCCTGCGCATGTCCTCGGAGGTCTATATGAGCCTCAAGGACCTCCTGAAGGCCAGATACGGCGCCAGCGCCATCAACATCGGCGACGAGGGGGGATTCGCACCTCCGGTGAACACTGTCGATGAGGCTCTCACCACGATCACGGACGCCGTGTCCGATGCCGGATACGCGCCGGGCAAGGACGTGTTCCTCGCCATGGACGCCGCCTCGTCCGAGTTCTTCGAGGAGGGCGTGTACTCCGTCGACGGGCTGAAGCTGTCGGCCGGTGAGCTCGCCGACCATTACGTGCAGCTCGCCAAGGACCATCCGATCGTCAGCATCGAGGACCCGTTCTTCGAGGACGACTTCGAGACCACCGCCGAGCTCACGAAGAAGATCGGGAACCACGTGCAGATCGTCGGGGACGACCTGTTCGTCACCAACTCCAAGCGCCTGGCGCGCGGGATAGAGTGCGGTGCGGCCAACGCCCTCCTCCTGAAGGTCAACCAGATCGGTACCGTCACGGAGGCCGGCGAGGCGGCGGCCATGAGCTTCGCCAACGGATACAACGTCGTCGTGTCCCACAGGTCCGGGGAGTCCGAGGACGCCACCATCGCCGACCTCTCGGTCGGTTGGGGCAGCGGCGAGATCAAAACCGGGGCCCCCGCCCGCGGCGAGCGCACGGCGAAGTACAACAGGCTCCTGAGGATCGAGGAGGAGCTGGGCTCCAAGGCCCGCTTCCCCGGCGTGTCCAAGTTCAGGATCTGATTCTTCTCAACGACGGTCGGGACCTCCGACCGTCACTTTCAACTTCTGCATCATGCGACGGGGAGTTGGCTGATAGGGTCCGATTTTCCCATATTTCCATTATATAAAGATAACTGTACGAAAACCCCTCCGTTTCCACTGGAAAACGAGGGTTAACGGGGTGTACTCGGGTAGCTTAAAAACCCCCTCTAGGGAAGGCTTATATGCGCACTGCAGTTAGAGGAGGAATGCACGGAACGGCGTCCGGTTATGGATGGTCGGCACCCGTTACAAGTGCGAATCTCGGGGGAGAGGATTGATCGGGAAGAACATGATCGCTAGCGGTAGCCACGCATCGCAGAGGGGCTACCTCCGCACGCTGGACACTTTGGCTGAGGAATCCATGATGAGTGTCTATTGCGTGTGCGGGAGGATCGTTGTTCTCGACCGCTCCGAGATGAAACTGAGGTTGAACCTCGGCAAAGAGCTCGAATGCAGCTCCTGCCGCAACAGAAGAATCTCGCATGAGATCGATGTCATGAACGACCACTTCAACGGCATCGAAGAACCCGACGGACTGCTTCTCCGACGGGTCCAAATTCACAATTCTATAATGATATATGAATAACACGAATTTAATTATTCGTGTTACCATATTAAAGGGGGTCGAAGACCCCGTATGAACCCGATATAGAGACTCAGGACTCCTCGGGGGCCTCGGTCTTCTTCGCCGATTTGGACTTGGCGGGCTTGCGCGCGGAGGTCTTCTTCTTGACCGCCTTCGGCTTCTCCTCGGCCTCCTCCTTCGGCTTGGCCTTGGACGTCTTCTTGCGTCCGGGGCAGTCGGGGTTGATGCACTCCTCCGCATTGCCGAGGCTGACGATCGGCGCCTTGCAGATGGTGCACTGCCTCCCCGCATAGGAGATGCTGCCTCTGGGCCTCAGAGGATACGTCTGAGTGCAGTTGGGCCATTCCGAGCAACCGGCGAAGCGCTTCCCGGCCTTGGAGTACATCATCCTGATGCGACCGTTCTCGCAGGTCGGGCAGGGGCCGAGATCGTTCTTCTCGGTGTTGCTGGTGCACTTCGGATCGATGCACTGGATGGAGGGGGGCATGCCCTTCCTGATGATCTTGAGCTGCGGAAGCCCGCAGACCTCGCAGACGGTCTCCGTCGTCTGTATGAGGGCGCCGCGCGGGATCGGGTAGGCGCGCTTGCAGTCCGGGTACCCGTCGCATCCGATGAAGTTCCCGTTCTTGGAACGCTTGATGGTCAGGCTGTTCCCGCACGAGGGACAGGTCCCGATGTGCTGCTGCGAATGCAGCGCCGCCTTGATCTCGCTCCCGATCTCCTCCGAATCCTTGGAGATCTGCACGGCCACGCTGTACAGCATGTCCTGCGATTCCTTGACGACGGAATCCAGGGTCCTCGCGCCGTCGGAGATGCTCAGCATGTCCGCCTCGAGCTTGGCCGTCATATCCGGCTCCGTGATGCCCCCGCCATGGTTCTCCAGCGCCTTGGTCAGCGCTATGCCGCTGGGGGTGGGGATCATGTAGTTCCCCTGGACGTAGTTCCTGGAGTACAGCTTGCCGATGATGTCGTGCCTCGTGGACTTGGTGCCCAGCTGGAGGCGGTCCATCTCCTGGATCAGCGATCCCTGGTTGTATCTGTAAGGGGGCTTGGTGGCCGACTCCACGAGGGACATCGACCTGATCTCGACCTCGTCCCCGACCTTCATGGCCGGGAGCCTGGCGTCGTTGGTTTTGAGGTACTTGCCGTAGTACTTCTTCCAGCCCTTCTTCTTGAGGACGTAGCCTTCGGAATCGAACGTCTCCCCCGCGACGTCGATGGTGCATTTAGTGACCTCTGCCTCGGCGTTCGGAGCGACGGTCGCCAGGAACCTCCTGGCGATGAGCTCGTAGAGCTTCCATTTGTCGCCCTTCATCTTGTCGGGCGAGGCCCCCGCCGTCGGATAGATCGGCGGATGGTCCGTGGTCCTCCTCTTGCCTCTGGAGGGCACGATCTTCTCCTGGGCGAGGATCTCCTCCGCCTCGGACTTGAACGCGCCGTCCTTGAGCTTCTCCAGGACCGAGCGCAGCGAAAGGCTGCGCGGATACTCTGTGTTCTCGGTACGCGGGTACGAGATGTAACCGCCGGTGTACAGGTCCTCCGCGAGCTTCATGGCCGTGGTCGGGGGGATCCCGATCTTGTTGGCCTCGACCTGCATCTGCGTGGTGTCGAACGGGGAGGGTCTGAACTCCTCCTTCGTCTCCACCTCATAAGAGGTGATCTTCCCGGACCCGGCGTCCTCGACTATCGCGAGAATCGCTTCGGCCTGGTCCTTCTCCCAGAACGGGTTGTCCGCGTGGTCGCCCCTGAAGGCGAGCATACCGAACTTCCCGACGATCTCCCAATAGGGCTTGGGTTCGAACCTCTCGATCTCCTCGTGCCTGTCGACCAGGAGCTTGAGCGTGGGGCTCTGGACCCTCCCGACGGACATGAAGTTCTTCCCGACCTGTCCGGAGGACAGGGAGATCAGTCTCGTGAGGACGGCGCCCCAGGACAGGTCGATGATCTGCCTGGCCTCGGCGGCGTCCGCTAACTTCTCGTTGGGCTCGGTGAGGCTCTCGAAAGCGGCCTCCACCTCCCCTTTGGTGAGGGCGCTGAACTTGGCCCTCTTGACGGAGCCCATCCCGATGCCGATCTCCTTGACCGTCTCCATGCCGATGAGCTCCCCCTCGCGGTCGTAGTCGGTCGCGATGATGACCTCGTCTGATTGGGACGCCAGCTCCTTGATCGTGTTCAGGATGGACTTGACCTTCACGGTCTTTATCTGCGGGGCGTGGACGAGTTCCGCGGGGTCGGTGGCCCCCCAATCGTTGTACTCCGGCGGATAATCCAATTCTATGATATGGCCGCGGAGGGACACGACGCTGTATTCGTCGCCCCCGGCCTCGAAGGATATCACCGTGACGCCTCCGGAAGAGGAGGACTTGGATGTGCCGTCTGAGAGGATGGTCGAAATCCTGCGAGCGGCGTTGGCCTTCTCGGTGATTATCAGCTTCTTCATCGCCCTCTGGGGACTGGATGACGCGATATAATGATTTCTGAATGCCGAGTTCAATCTGGCTCGGGCCCCCCAGCGTTCCGGATCGGGAGCCTGGCACTGTCTCCCGGACGTGCGATTGCCGATCGTCGGGACGGCGATCGCACTCTCCGGATCCGCCCGTTCCCGGCATGTCAAAACTGTCCGAATCCATCCCGTTTCCGTCGTCTTTATAATGGATGGATGGATAAGCCAACCCCGATGCTTTACAAGGACTACATCGAGTTCCTGCGCGGGCGCGAAGGCGTCCTCAGGGTCGAGCCCCTCAGCCACGCACAGATGAGCGAGCTCGTGGAGACCGAGGAGTCCTTGAAGACGGCCACGTGCGGTCTCAGGATGGAGAACGTGGGGATCGTCACCTGCGCATCCCGCAGGGACCTGTTCGTCATGTTCTGCGATTCCGATTTCAAGAGGCCGGACAAGATCACCATGGAGATGGTGGACGACCGCGGCGTCATCGTCGGTCACGACGTCCCTCCCGGCATGCTCGAGGAGTACAAGCAGCGCGACGACGTCATCTGGTTCACGGACAACTTCATCCTCTATCCCAAGAAGATGGCCCCCTACGACGTGCGCATGGTCATGAGGGCCTGCAGGATGGAGTGGGACGTTCCCGACGACACCGTGTCATGGACCTATTTCCCGTCGCCGGAGACCGCCGATCAGATCAACGGATGGTTCGGCAACGGCAACAAGAGGCTGTCCACGCTCGTCGTCGGAGTGGACGGGCTGGTCCCGTCCGACGGTTCACTGGTTCCTGTGCCCGATATGGTGGAGGTTCCCTGTACTGGGGGCCGCCATGGTGAGCCTTCCTCTCAGAACACCTTTGATTGAGGTCACCTCGTCGGCGAACTTCTTCAGGTCCTTGAGCTTCCCCTCGCAGATCAAGATCTCCATGCACTTGTCATGGTCGAGGTGCACGTGGACCGAGGTGTTGACCATCGATTGATGGGAGTGCTGCAGGTCGGTGAGCTTGTCGCCGACGGACGACATGGTATGGTCGTAGACCATCACGATGGTGCCGACCATCCACTCGTCGTCGTTCTTCCACTCGGACTCGGCGAGGGAATCGCGCACCAGGTCCCTTATGGCCTCCGATCTGCTCACATAGCCTTTCTTCGAGATCGATTCGTCGAAGAGTTTCAGGAGTTCGGGTTCCAAAGAGACGCCTATGCGCGTTACGCCTTCCATGCATGGAGGGATGGTTAATCCAGGTTTAACATCTTCGCACGGCTCAGACCATACGGTCGGCACACACACCGAGGGATTCGTGTAACGTGGCACCGGTCGGGGCGACAAGGCCGTGGAGAAGGCGAGGAAGGACTTCGATACCGCCCTGGGGAAGTTCCATACCGAGTACGGCTGCCAGAAGGATGCGGAGGCGGCGTTCGAGAGATTCAGGAAGAAGACGTCCAAGGGCATCTTCGACGTCTCCGCCGGGTATACGCACGAAGTGGTGGAATCCAGACCGAGGGGCCGTCCGAGGAAGGACGGCACCGACATCAGGCGCGCCGACGTCTGGACCGTGAACGTCGAGGCAGTGGCGAATCCGGAGAAGGAGAGGGCGCTCCGCCTCGCCGAGGAGCACATAGTGCTCCTGAGCAACGTCCCCACCAAGGAGGATGATCCCGAGAACGGGATGGACGCCTCCGAACTGGTGCTTCTGGACGCGGGCGAATGGAAGGTCGAGTGGCATTTCAAGACCAAGAAGACGCCCATGATGGTCCAGAGGCTGTTCATCAAGGAGCCGGGGAGAGCGGACGCTCTGGTAAACGTGATCAACATGGCCGCGCTGGTCAAGGCGGTGATCCAGCTGCTCATCAGGAGAGGGCTGGAGTCGATTCCCGACGGGGAGCTCCCGATGTGCGGGTACGGACTGGGGCCGCTGCAGAGGAAGGTCACGACCGATTTCTTCGCGGACAGCTGCATGAACTGCTACATCCGCTACGACCGGGCCACGAACAGCTACGCGGTCATGGGGGACGAGGACGACTGCCGCGCCAGCACGTACCTGTCCCTGATCGGGATACCCGAGGACAGGCTGTTCGCACCTTCGTTGTGATTCTGCTTCAGGATTGCGGGAAAAATACCGGCTCGAAAACCCAAGGGTGCGGGATGTGCGTGCTCATGATATGAACTGTTGAATTTTTTTCAACAGTTGCATCGATATCTATTCAACAACATCACACTGCCAAGAATCCCGTACCTCCTCCCCCTTTTTACCTGTAACGCCGTTACATAGACCATGGACTGCGACATGACGGTATATGAATCGGAAGCTACCAGATCAAAGGACGTCTCCGATGCGGAGAGATTCGATGCGAGCTTCGAAGCCCTCGTGAACACCGGGATCGGGATCAGAAGGGTCGTCTGCACCTCGCCCGGAGACCTGGAGGAGGGCGAAGCCCGCTCCGTCGTGGACGAGCAGGGCATGGACTCCCTCCCGATCTGCGAGTACCAGGGCGTGGCCATCACCGTCGGCCAGTACCCTTCCGACCAGGACCTGGCGGATTTCCTGGACGTCCCCGACGGCGTGCTCAGCGTGGACAGGACCAAGCCCCTCTCGATGGGGAACGACCTGCCCCCGTCCTGCTGCTGCGGACGCCCCAGGTGACTGATATATCGAGGTGCCCATTACGGACGCATGAGGATCACGATCGGCGGCACTGTCCAGGGAGTCGGGTTCAGACCCGCCGTGTACAGGGCCGCCGAGAGGACCGGGGCCTCGGGCACAGTCCGCAACGACGGCTCCTCCGTCGTGATCGAGACCGACAAGGGCGAGGAGCTCCTCGCCGAACTCCTCTCCGACCTCCCTCCACTGGCCCGCGTGACCAGGATCGAGAAGGCCGATTCGGCCTATTCCGGGCCGGGAGGATTCTCCATTGTGCACTCCGAAGGCGCCGGCAGAGGCGCCTCCATCCCCGCCGACAGCGCGGTGTGCGACCAATGCGTCGCGGAGATCTTCTCGGACGGAAGGCGTTCGGGATACCCGTTCACCACCTGCACCGCATGCGGACCCAGATTCACCCTGCTCAGAGGGATGCCCTACGACAGGCCCCTGACATCCATGGACCGGTTCCCTCCCTGCCCCGAATGCGGGAGGGAGTTCTCCTCGCCGTCGGACCGCAGGTTCCACCACCAGACCATCGCATGCCCGGCATGCGGCCCCTCGTACCGCCTGGTGACGAGGGATGGGACGACGACCGAGGACCCGATCGGGAAGCTCGCGGAGCTCCTCGACGAAGGGGAGAGGGCGGTCGTCCAGGGCTGGGGCGGGATGCACATCTGCTGCACCCTGGACAGGATCGACGACCTGAGGGAATGGTACGGCAGGTGGCAGAAGCCCTTCGCCGTCATGGCGAGGGACCTGGATTCCCTCAGGAGATACGCCGATCCCACTCCGGAAGAGGTATCGCGGCTCGAATCCCCCGGAAGGCCCATCGTCCTCTGCAGGAAGATCCCCTCAGACGAGACTGAATCCGCCTCCCCCGGACTGGACACCATCGGGATGTTCCTCCCGTACACCGGGATGCATCACATGCTGTTCTCCGAATTGGAACACGACGCCCTCGTCATGACCTCCGCGAACCCTCCCGGCGAGCCCATGGCCGTCACCGAGGAAGAGGCGATGAGGATCGCTGCGGACGCGTGGCTCCTCCACGACCAGGAGATAATCAACAGGGCCGACGACACCGTCCTCAGGATGCTCGGCGACCGGACGCAGTACATCCGCAGATCCAGAGGCTCCGTCCCCTACGGCATCCCCTGCCCGCAGGGCGACGTCGTCGCCCTCGGGGCGCAGGAGAACCTGACGGGATCCGTAGCATCCGATGGGACGATATGGCCCACGCAGCACATCGGGAACGGGGAGAAGATCGGCGTTCCGGAATATCTGGAGGAGGCCGTGAGGACCCAGATGAGGTTCGTGGGATGCGAGCCCTCCGCCGTCGCCATCGATCTCCATCCTGGATATTCGAACAGGAAGCTGGCGAGACGCCTTTCCGAAGAGTACGGTGCGGAGATGTTGGAGATCCAGCACCACTGGGCCCACGCCGCGTCGCTCATGGCCGAGAATTCGGTCGACAGATGCGTCGCACTGACCTTGGACGGGACGGGCCACGGCGACGACGGCACCGCCTGGGGAGGCGAGGTCCTGGACGCCACATTCGAAGGATACGAGAGGATCGGACACCTCCAGGGCATCCCGCTGCTGGGATCCGAGAAGGCATTGTACGATCTGAGGAGGCTCAGGTTCGCCATCGACGCCATGTACGGCGTCGAGAATCGCGATTTCACCGACCCGGAATCCTCCGTGCTCATGAAGCTCATGCCGAAGAGCGTGGCGTCGTCGTCCATGGGGAGGTACCTGGACGCGATCTCGTACTCCCTCGGGGTATGCAGACAGAGGGACTACGACGGGGAACCGGCCATGAAGGTCGAACCCCTGTTGAACAAGGGTCGTCTCATCGACGGCTACGAGGTCCGGACGGAGGACGGCGTCGTCATGACGGCCGAGCAGTTCGCGCGCATCGACCCGGACCACAGGAGGGAGGACGTCGCCTACTCCATGGTCCGCAACGTCATGCAATCCCTCGTGGACATCGCCGCCGAACGGGCCGACTCGGAGGGCGTCGAACACATCGGATTGACTGGAGGAGTCTCGTACAACGGGACCATAGCCAGGATGTTCGAGGACATGGTTAAATCCTCCCGCCACGTTCCTCTGATGCACAGGGAGGTCCCCAACGGGGACGGGGGCATATCGATAGGACAGGCCGCCATCGCCCTGAGGAAGATACAATGAGCAATCTCCTATTCGTCCTCCTGGACGGGGCCGAGGACGACCCCTGCCCCCAGCTCGGCGGGAAGAAACCGATCGACGTCGCGGAGATGCCGTTCCTGGAATCCAGGGTGACGCACCGCTGCTGGACCACCGGCCGCGGATACACCCAGCTCTTCCTCAACGAGTTCTTCACCGGCCATCCCCCCGAGATCGAGAGGGCGGCGCTGGAAGCGATGGGACTCGGATTGTCCATCAAGGACCCGAAGAGGGTCGCCTACCGCCTCAGCCCCGCCAGGATCGGGGACGGGATGGTGCACTGGTGCTATCACAACTCGGAATTCAAGGACGAACTCCAAGAGAGGGTCATGTCGCACATGGACCTCCTCGAGCCGTACGATCCGGAGATCCAATTCTTCGTGGAGGGCCGCGCGGTCCTCACCATGGAATCCGACACGGTCCCCGTGACCCCGGCGCCCCCGGTCGACGCCCCCTACGCGGAGGTCGGAGGCCCCCTGGGGCGGATGATCGAGGAAATCGCGTCCGAGATGGGCGGGATCACGGAATACCCGTGGGGATGCGGACGCTGCGGGAAGCAGTATCCGGGATTCCCCGGGATCGGGAAGCTCACGGCGTTCTCGGACAGCCCCACATCGCTGGGGATCTGCGCATCCCTCGGCTACGACATAGAACTGATATACGATCTGGAGGACAGGTTCCCCAGGGCCCGGGAGGATCTGAAGCGCGGGGACGTGTTCCTGCACATCGACGAGGTGGACGAGTACAGCCACCAGAAGGACCCTTTCAAGAAGAAGGCCGTCCTGGAGCGCACGGACGAGCTGATGTCCGAGTACTTCGCGGACGCCGACCGCATAATCTACTTCGCGGACCACGGCACGTCATGCGTGACGGGCGAGCACATCCTCACGGACGTGCCCGTGTGGACCACGTTCGACATCGGCGCAGAAGAAGGGGGGACAGTGCCCCTGAAGGACCTGGTCCCGATGATCCTCGAGCATAGGTGAGACAAATGGGATTCGAACTGCCGCCCTCTCTGGGCATATACGGGAACGAGAAGATCGCCGAGGACGTCCTCTCCAGGATCTGGGGGAAGCGCGGGGTGTTCACATGCACCGTCGCCAACACCAGGACGTCGACCATTCCGGGACTCTCCGATGCGGGGGACACCCCGGAGCTCACCATGTTCACCGGCCCCGCGGATGCGGAGCTCCTGGTGAACGGCAGGACCACCTGCATGAAGGGCATCCCGATCAACCCCGGAGGGATCCCCACGCCCGCCACGCTCACACTGGCGGCCCTGAGGCTCTCCGGGATGCAGTACTTCATCGTCAACGGCGGATGCTCCGTCGTACCCTACGTCCCGTTCTTCGACATGGGAGGGGAGTGCGGCGATTACATCACCACCGGGAAGGCGGTGAAGAACGCCCGCACCGAGTTCGAGAAGGGCGTCATGCTAGGGAAGCTCCTGGCGAGGTCCAACGACTTCGTCATCATCAGCGAGAGCTGCGCCGGAGGGACGACGACGGCACTCGCCGTCATGAAAGCGATGGGCGTCCTGAAGGAGAACCTGGTGAGCAGCAGCTCCCCCAACAACCCCAAGGAGCTGAAGACCAGGGTGGTCGACGAGGCGCTCGCGGCCGCCGGGATCGAACCCGGGGACAAGAAAGACGACCCCCTCGGAGCCATCGAGTGCGTCGGGGACCCCATGATGCCGGCCAACATCGGCATTATCTGCGGAGCTGCGCCCCATGTGCCGGTGATCGCCGGAGGCGGCACCCAGATGGGGGCCGTCATCGCGGGGGCGATCGCGATCCAACCGGAGATGATCGGGAACCTGATCCAGGGGACCACCAGGTGGCTGATGGACGACGTCAACTCCAGCATGAGGAAGATAGTGGACGCCATCACCCCGGACGTCCCGTCCGTCTATGCGAACGTGGACTACTCCTCCAGTCCCTACGAGGGCCTCCAGGCCTACGAGTGGGGATACATCAAGGAGGGCGTCGGATGCGGCGGGTCCTCGGTCGGTGCGATAGCGATGTCCGCCGGAAGGATAACCGCCAAGGACCTCTCCGACAAGGTGGAGGAGATCTACAGGGAGATAATGGGCGACGCCCTCGCTCCCTGAAGAAACTCCTGGCGAGGTCCAGCTCCCTCGGCGTGTTGACGTTCACGGCCAGTTCGGGCCAGTTGGTGTCGAACAGGCACTCGTCGAGGTAATCCCCGTTCAGGGTGCGCGGGCGGTTCATGATGCAGAGTCCGGACAGGACCCATTTGAATCCCCTGTCCTCCCTGATGTACGAGGGCGTGATGCCGATGCCGCGCACGGTCCTCTCGTCGACCACGGCGATGGCCGATTCCATGACCCTAGGGTCGAAGTACTCTATGAACCTGTCCACGACCTCCGTCGTCAGGAGGGGGAGGTCGGAGGGGCATGTGAGGACGTAGTCCCCTTCCATGACCTCGAAAGCGGTGTGGAGGTCGTCCATGAAGCTCTCACCGGAGGTGCGGACGGTCTCCGCCCCGATGCTTCTCAGATACTTCTCGGTCTCCAGGGTGTGGTCGCTCACCGAGACGAGCACGCGGTCGATGTGCTCCGACGCCGTGAGGGCGTCCAGGACCCTCCTGACCGTGGGGGCGTCGCCCACCATGAGCATGGGCTTCTCTATGCCGCACTGTCCCATGCGGGTCCCCTTCCCCCCGGCGTTGATCAGAGCCTGCAACTCACATCACCGCTCCGAAGACGAGGACCATAACCAGCATCGATGCGAACCTGGCGATCTCGTGGGAAGCGCCCAGGATGTCCCCGTTGACCATGCCGAAGACCCTGTTGGCCCTGCGGGCCATCAGATACGCGGATGCGACGGAAGCTACCATCCCGATAAGGGCGACCAGGACGGAATCGAGGAATCCGATCCACTCGCAACCCAGGATCTGGTTGGTCGCGAACGTCCCGGCGATCGCGAAGACGAGGATCAGGACGAGGGAGATCCCACAGGATCTGACCATCGACCTTCCATTGGTCTGTTCGACCTGCCTCCCGGCCATGCCGTTGCTGGGGAGGCCGTAGCATGCGGTCACGACCTGGGCGTTCTTGGTCAGCACCTCCGTCACGGGCGCGAGCACGATGATGAAGGCGAATGCCGCCGAATATAGGGAGAAATTCAGGAGCGTGACGATGAGCGCAACCCCCAATCCCCCCGCTCCGATCAGGGTGTCCTTCAGTGCGCGGATGTGGTCGGCCTGCGTCCCGGCGACTATGGAACCGTCGCCGAAATCCGCCAGGCCGTCGAAATGCAGGAACCTGCTCCCGAAGTACACCGTCGCGAGTATGGCGGCGGCCGCGAACAGGGACGACGATATGATCCCATGGTAGGACAGCAGCCTGAGCGCCGTCGCCTCCAGGAACACCACCAGCCCGATCAGCGCCCCCACCAGCGGGGCCAGATGGAACCTGGAGTCCATGGCGTCCATGTCCTCCTGGGTGATGTCCTGCTGCCAGATGGTGAAGAACGACACCATCGCCTTGAGGGCGCTGCCCGCCATCGGCATCCCCCCGCTTTCTTCGATATCATGGTGACGATGCGATCCATGAGAGAACCTTCCCCGGGCGCCTCCGCCCCTATGATCCGCGACGCTTCGGAGACGATCATCTCCGACTCCCCGCCGTTCCCGTCGTCGGCGGTCGAATCCGCCCTGTCGGCGACGAACCATGCCAGGTCCATCAGCGAACGGACCCTCTCGTCGGAGAGCAGCGCCCCCAACCTCTCCGCGTACGTCTCCGGATCCATGCCGGACCCGGACATGCGGAGCAGCTTCCCCGCATCGAGACCCATCCTGCCGAGGATTTTCTCCGGGGTCAGCGGTATCGGGTGCTCGTTCCTGATGTCCAAAGCGTACCCGACGGCCGCCGATACTGCCCTGGCGGACGCGATGCCTATCTTGGAGCCGGTCCCGGTCCAGGATATCCCGTCGACGCCCTTGGGCGATATGACGGCCATGGCATCGGACGTGGTCCCGGTCTCCCTGAACCCGTGCTCGGCCATCGCGACCGCCTTCGCTTCGACCAGGGGGATGAACAGGTTGACCTTCCCCTCCATGGTCAGCGGCACCGAGGAGACGATGCCGACGTTGATCGTCCCCGCCCTCATCTCCTCGGCCCTGCGCCTGGACACGGCGGAGTTCTCCGGATAGTCGCGGAGCTCCTCCCCCGCGATGACGTGGTTGCTCAATCCGGCGGTGGCGAACGCCGCCGAATCCACGCCTTCGTAGGAGCACTCCTTGAGATTGAACACGTAGTCGACCTCGGCCGCGGTCATCATCCCCAGGGTGTCCTCCGGCAGCCCCAGGGCGTCCCTCACATGGATCGCGTCGTGCACGGGATGGGCGCAGTCGTAGTCCTTGGGGACCTGCATGATGAATGCCGCGCTCGTCTCCGACGCCCCGCCGTTCAATACGGCGCAGCTCAGGGACTCCATCCTCTCCGTGAAGCGGACGACGCCGACGGGCCATCCGTCGACCTCCTCGATGCTAACAGAATCGATGAATCTCAGAATACCGACCCCCAGAACCCGAACAGGGCGTCCTCGCAGAACATCTGCACCTGTATGCCGACGGCCCCGTAGAGGATCAGGCACACGGTGAGCAGGAATATCATCGAGGCGAGCTCGATCAGCCTGCAGCACCTCTTGACATCGGCGGTGGTGGGCATGGGCCCCGTGCCCATGACGTAGACCCCGCGCTTCTCCATCCTTATGCCCAGCACCGCCGCCGTGGCCGTCATGGACCATCCGCTGTTGGGGCTGGGGGTCTTGGCGTGCTCGGCCTTGGCCGCCGGGACGGACGCCCTCCAATCCATGCCGAGCAGGAGCCCGGCCAATGCGATGAAATACGGCGATACGCGCGACGTCAGGAATCCCAGGACGTCGTCGAACTTCGCCGGGAAGAACCCGATCCTGGCGTACTTCTCGTTGAGATAGCCCCACATCGCATCCATCAGGTTGGCGCAACGGAACATCACCGCCCCGGGCAGCCCGAATACGCCGAAGTAGAGCATCGGCGAGTAGGCGCTGTCCACCAGGTTCTCGGATATCGTCTCGCAGCACGACGACGCCACGTGCTCCGCGTCCATCCCCCTGGTGTCGCGGCTCACGATCATCTGCACGCGGGCGTCGGCCTCCTCGAGGTTCCCGGCGTCCAGATCGTCGCAGATGGGGTCGCAGTGCTTCCTGAACGAGAATATCGCGAAGGAGATCTTGAACACGAACACCGTCGCGATTATCCAGCAGGCCTCCCCGATTTCCGGGGACATCTCGGACACCCCTATCCGGAACAGGGACGTGATGCACAGCCCGATCCCCGAGAACAGGATGAAGACGAGCAGATACGACAGGAACCCTATGACGGTGGCCTTCCGGGACCCGCGGTCTTGGACCCTCCCGTCGATGGCGGACAGGATGTTCCCCATCCACCTCAGCGGATGAACGGAGTTCGGCACCTCGCCGACGAACCTGTCGATGAGCAGTGCGAGCACGACTATGAGGATCGCGTCGAACCAGGGCTGCATCGGCTCACCCGTTCAGGACGGAATCCACCGCGGCGACGAAACGGCAGTTGCGCTCCTTGTCCTTGACGCTGTACCTGACGTACGAGGAGAACTGCGGACCGAAGGACGAGCAGTCCCTCACGGCGATCCCGCGGGCCATCATCCTGGCCTTGAACTCCGGGGCGTCCACGCCTATGGATTCCAGCGAATTGAAGTAGAAGAACGAGTCGGAGACATCCCCCGCTGGGAATCCTATCTCCTTGAGGGCGGAGTTCATCGCCTCCGACTCCACGGCCATGACCCCGGCCGCACGGTCCACGTGGTCGCGGCAGTCCCTCAGCAGCTTGATGGCCACGGACTGCTCCACCTGACCGACGTTCCAGGTCATGCGGACCTTGTTCATGGCGTCGGCGAGGTCCGGACTCGCCATCCCGAACCCGATCCTTATGCCGGGTATGGCGAAGGATTTCGTCAGGGACGATGCCACCACGAGATTGTTGAAACGGGACACGGTCCCCGACAGCGTGTTGTCCACGAACCCCGGCACCAGCTCGAGGAGGGTCTCGTCGAGGAACACGAGCACGCCCATGTCCTCGCACTCCCTCACGATGCGGACCAGCTTGTCCTTGGGCTCGATGCGCCCGGTCGGGTTGTTGGGATTGCATATGTAGACCGCCTTCGCGCCGGCGGCCTTGCTGAGCAACTCGTCAGCGTCTATGCGGAAGTCGTCCTCCTCGCGGAGCTCCAGGGGATCGATCTGCGCTCCGACGATCCTGCACTGCTGAGTGTACTCCGCGAAGCTGGGGCACGGGATCACCACCCTGTCGCCCCTCTCGAAGAAGGCGTTGGGAACGCATCTGATTATGTCCGAGGACCCGGCGCCGACCACGATGCTCTCCTCGGCGACGTCGAAGGCCTTGGAGATCACATCCTTCAGCTCCGCGCAGGAATCGTCCGGGTAATGACCCACGCCCTCGAGGGCGGAGAGGACCGTTTCCGCCAGGCATTCCGGCGGTCCGAAGGGGTTGAGATTGTGACTGTAGTCCTCTATCCCCTCGGTCCTCCAGGCCTGTCCGCCGTGGACCGTCTTGGGGAGACCCAGGAGCTCCTTCCTGGGGGTGATGCGTCCCTTCATGTGCATGGAAATGTGGTATCCGCCTTAAAGGATATGCAGAGGCCGGACGACAGTGCCACCGTCGGAAAAATCGAAGCGGGCCCGCCGGGATTCGAACCCGGGTCTGAGGCTCCGGAGGCCCCCATGCTATCCAAGCTATACTACGAGCCCAATGAGCTTTGAGGTTTGAGAGAACTTGGTGCCGGGGAGGGTATCTCCCCGGCGGATCCTGTGCCTCCGATTGAGAGGGTGGAGGCGGAAGAAGATGTTCTCGTTCCGGGTTCACTGCTTGTTGGTGAACTCGGTGTATCCGCAGTGGCCGCAGGCGACGCGGTCGCCGTGGGTGGCCATGAAGACGCCGGGTCCGCACTTGGGGCAGACGGGCTTGGTCCTGACGAGCTTGTCGCCCTCGACCTTGTACGCGTCCTTCTTCGAAACGACCTTGGGTGCCGCTGCTTTCTTGGCTGCCATCCGAATCACTCCTCCGCGGGGGCCTCGGCTTCCGCCTTGGGGGCCTCGATCCCGTTCCTCTTCAGGAGGTACTCCCTCTCCAGCTTGAGCGCCGCGTCCTTGGACTCGTAGACCTTGGCGTAGCCCTTGGACTTCCCGGTGCCGTAGACGGACTCGATGGTCGTGACGACGACGCAGTCCCTCTTGGCCTTCATCTGCTTCGCGACCTCCTCGGCCACGGCGTTCCTTCCGGGGGTGCACTCGCCGACGTGGTCGAGGGTGAAGTAGACCTCGGTCCTCTTGTAGAGAGGGTTCGCTTTCTTCTCTGTGATTTCCATCTTCATTCCAATTCCTCCATCATGGACAGGAGCTCCTTCGCCCTGCCCCTGGTGAGATCATCGATCTCGATGACCATCATGCATCTTCCAGGCATCCCGTACACGACGCGGTGGCCGTCGGGCGCGAGGACCATGCACGGCAGAACCGCCAGATCCTCCTCCCCTTCGACCCTCACGAGACCGGTCTTCCCTTCGATGCCCCTGCGGACCGCCTCCGCCATTTCGGCGGTGATCGTTCCGGCCGGGTTGACGACGTCCTCCTTCGGCTCGTCCTCGACGAGCCTGGCGAATTCCGTCATCTCGCGGCGCTCGGTGAAGCCGTCGTACACCGACAGCCCCGGCCTGACGCCGTGCTCCCTGAACGAGAGGGACACGACATCCCCCACGGTCAGATAAACCGTTTCATCCTCAATGGAGTCGAGCTCCGAATCCGGCATCTCCCTCCCCGGGGGCTCCTTGAAGGCCCCCCTCAGGGATTCGGGCAGAGTCAGATCCCTCTCGAACATCCGTCTCAGCGTACCTTCAGGGCGTACCTTCCGTTGGAGGTGATGCCCATCTTCTTGGCGATCTCGGACTTCTCGAAGTCGGTGACGACGAGGAAGCCCTGCCACTCCTTGGACATCTGTCCTCCGCAGCGGGGGCAGGTGTCGGCCTCGTCGACGAAGCTGCACTGCTTGCAGGCTCTGAGGACGGGTCCAGCCATCAGGCCTCACTCTCCGCCTTCGCCTTGTTCTTGATCTTGTTGCGGTCCTCGGCGATCCACTCGAGCTTCCCGAGGCCGGGCTGGCGCATGGTCAGTCCGATCTTGCTGTCCTGCGGGTTCTTCTCGTTGAGGTCGATGCTGACGACCCTGGCCTTGACGATGTCGCCGACGGCCAGGAACCTGCCGGTCTCCTTTCCGACGAGCCTCTGGTTCGCCTCGTCGATGTCGACGCGGTCGTCCATCACCTGGCTCACGTGGAGCAGGCCGTCGAGCGGACCGAACCTGACGAAGGCGCCGAATTTGAGGATCTCGACGACGACACCCTCGACGACCTCGTTGTCCCTCGGCTTGAAGACCACCTGCTCGAATTTCACGGTCTGGTAGACCGCGCCGTCCCCGTGGACGATGCGTCCCGGGCCCTCGGCCCTGACGTTCTTGATGAGCACGGTGAAGGTCTTGTCGCCCTCGGCGAGACGGCCCTCGTAGGTCTCCCAGGTGAGGCTGCTGACAACCTTCTCCGGATCGTCGCCCAGCTCGCAGGGAGGGATGCGGATGACCTTCTCTACCTCGTTTATCATGTACATGGCAGGTCCTCTCGAATGAGGCCGACTAACACGGACTCCTATTTAACCCTAAGGCCCCTATTATTACGCGTGCGATGGCCTCGGAAGGGCCCGACGTGCGATCCGCTCTGTTCGGCGACGTCCTGGATCGGTTCGTCCCTCACCGTGCGCCCGCAGATGACCGACGCGACGTGCGGCGTGCCGTCGGAATCGAGGTACCCGGCGCCGAACGTGACGACGGGGTTCAGGACCTCGACGCCCGTGACGACGGATGCGTTGCGGGCGCCCATGTCGCAGCACAGTGCCAGCACCAGGTCGCAGTCCCCTTTGGACTCGGCCATCCTAGAAGCCTTGGACATGAAGCAGCATGCGGACGAGGACACCGTCCCGACGACTTCGACGCCGTCTCCGGACAACCTCTCAGCCAAGGCGTCGGCCGCATCCTTCCCGCCCAGACCGCCGCATAGCCTGGCACATGTGTTGCAGGTCCATATGAGAACCCTGCGCCCCCTCAGGTCCGGGAGGAGTTCGTCGTATCCGCGGTCGCGGGCCATTATGATCATGACCTCCGGGATGGCGAGGGCCTCTTATAAGTGCGACAGCGGGCGACGGGGACAATTCATATACGAGGGGCATCTAGACGGGCCAAGTGAGCAATATGTCAGAGAAGCTCGAACTTATTCCCGTCGAGGATATCAAAGTCACCAAAGGAATGACCGTCGACGCCATGCTTCGCGCCATGGGCCGTGCGGGAGGCTTCACCGCCCAGAAGCTGGCCGACGCCACCGACATCGCCGAGGCCATGGTCACCAAGAAGGGCTGCCTCAGGATCCTGTCGTTCCCGGCCTGCATCATGGCCACCGGGACCCGCGGGGTCATCGTCGACATGGTCAGGAACCACATGGTCGACCTGATCATCACCACCTGCGGAACCCTGGACCACGACCTGTCCAGGAACTTCGCGGCGTATTACAAGGGCGACTTCATGATGGACGACGCCATGCTGAGGGACGAGTACGAGATCAGCAGGCTCGGGAACGTCCTGGTCCCCGACTCGTGCTACGGTATCGTCCTCGAGGACGAGCTCCTCCCCATGTTCGACGAGATCTTCGAGGGCAAGGACTCCATGACCACCCACGAGATCATCGACCAGGTCGGCGCCCGCCTGGACAACGAGGACTCCCTCCTGTACCAGTGCCACAAGAACAACGTCCCCATCGTGGTCCCCGGGATCACCGACGGGTCCTTCGGCTGCCAGCTCTGGATGTACTACCAGACCCACAGGAAGCTCAGGATCGACCTCTTCGGCGACGAGCAGATGCTCTCCGAGATGACCAACGACGCGGACACCACCGGCGCCATCATCATCGGCGGAGGGATCTCGAAGCACCACGTCATCTGGTGGAACCAGTTCAGGGGCGGTCTCGACTACTGCATCTACCTGACCACAGCCGAGGAGTACGACGGATCCCTGTCCGGGGCCCGCATCAGGGAGGCCGTCTCCTGGGGCAAGGTCAAGGAGGACGCCAAGAAGATGACCGTCGAGGGCGACGCCACCATCTCCCTGCCCCTGATCTACGCCGGCCTGGCGGAGAGGCTGCTCCGATCATGCCGAAGCTCCTGATCCTCCCCGGGGACGGTCCCGGATCCGAAGCGGTGGAGGCGACCGGCAGGGCCGTCTCCAACGCGACCGATTCCGTAGAGGTTGTCACCGGAGACATCGGGTTCCCCGCCTACGAGAGATACGGGGAGTACCTCCCGTCGGAGACCCTGGACCTCATCAACGAGTGCCAGGCCGTCGTCTGCGGTCCCACCGAACCGTCGGAGGACATGCCCGACCCGCGCTCCATGCTCATGGGCCGCCTGGACCTGTTCGGCAGGTCCAGGAGGTTCAGGACCCTGGCCGACGGGCTGGGCGTCCCGGGCGCCGACATCACCGTCTGGGGGAGCCGCGCAGGTCCCTCCGGGGACGTGGCGGAGACCCCCGACGTGGACGGCGTGACCATCTCGAAGTACATCCGCTCCGCGTTCTACTCCAGGATGATGGGGGCCGCCCTGTCTGACATGGAGGTGTCCGGCATGACACGCGCGGTATGCGTGGCGCAGACCTCGCTGTTCCCGGATTCCAGCAGATTGTTCTACGATTCCTTCGACGCGCTGTTCGGTTCCGGCGAGGACTCCCACATGGAGATCGGAGATTGGCTCGCCGACGTGTTCGCGCACCCTCTCGACTACCAGTTCGTCGTTGCCGCCGATCTGTACATATCGTCGGCCGACGGGGCCGCCGCCGGTCTCGCCGGGGGATCCCGCCTCGTGCCCTCCAGGTACGTGGGGGAGGACATCGAGTTCATAGTCCCGGGATGCCCCGAGGGCTCCCGCACCGCCGACCCCGTGTCCTGCATGATGTGCGCGTCCCAGGCGCTCTCCGACCTCGGACTGAGGGGCGAGTCGGACCGCATCCTGGAAGCGGTTTCGAGGTCCTTGACGGAGATCGGTTCCCTCCCGGCCCCCGACGGTTCGGTGGACTTCCTGACCCGCGTCCTGTCGAAAATCTGACGGGGACATTTTGTACCTGCACCGTCGTGCACATCGCATGAAGGAAGCCGGACACAGGGAGGCCGTGGAGGCGGCCCTGTCATTCGAACGGTACGAGAGGACGCCGGTCAACAACTTCGCCGTCGTCACCGCCGCCCGCTACGCCGGGAGGACCGTGGACGAGGCCCGCTGGAACCCCCGCATCTCCGCGGAGGTCGCGGTGGACTACGCCATCAAGACGGAATCGGATTTCGTCAAACCCGTGCTCGATTCCCAGATCCCCCTCCAGGACATGGGGATGAATGTCAGGTTCCCGGAGGACGACTACGGCAGCGTCCCCGGACACATCGTGGAGACGGCCGAGGACGTGGACAAGCTGCACATCTTCGACCCGGACAACGCATCCGAATGCCCCGGATTCACGAAGATCCGCGAAGCCCTCTCGGAGACGGCGTCGATCCTGCCTGAGGATCTGCACATCTGCGGTCTATCCTGGGGTCCGATCACCACCGCCGGATACCTGATGGGGGCGGAGAACATGATGTTCGCCACCATGGTGGATCCGGACCTCGTGAAGGTTCTGGTGGCCAAATCCGCCGAACTGGTGTCCGCCATGGAGACTTCCATGATCGAGAGCGGGGCCACCGTCATGTGGATGGCCGATCCGACCTCGTCCGAGGACCTGATCTCCCCGGACATGTTCGACGACTACTCCAAGGCCGGGATCAAGAAGGTCATAGACGATGTGAGGGCGATGAGCGACGTCCCGACGTTCGTGCACATATGCGGGAACACCGTCGACACCATCCCGCACCTGTTCGAGACCGGGGCGGACTGCCTGAGCTTCGACCACGCCGTCGATCCCGCGAAGGCGAGGGGCGCCGCAGGGAAGAAGCTGGCGCTCATGGGCAACGTCGATCCGGTGAGGGTCATCATGTCGGGGACCCCCGACGAGGTCAGGACCCACTCCTACAGCATCATAGACGGGGCCGGCCAGGAAGGCGGGCTGATCCTCGCCCCCGGATGCGAGACGCCCATCTCCAGCCCGTTCGAGAACGTGCTGGCCATGGGGGAGGCTGGCAGAACCTACTGGCAAACAAAATCATTATAAAGAGGGGGACCTTCCCCCGATTTACTGCAAGGGTAGTCAAGCATGGCCAACGACGCTAGCTTGAGGGGCTAGTCCTTAGTGGTCCGTGGGTTCAAATCCCATCCCTTGCACTTTAATTATTATCGCCGGCTCTAACGAGCCGGCATCATATCTCCCGTCGTCATCCTCCGTCGAACCGCATATCCCATCCTCTTGATCGGCACCATCGACTTCACAATCAGGGCAACGGCGACGGGGTTTCATTCCACATCACCGAGATAGTCGATGCCAGGGGGCAGTCCTAGCTCGTTCTTCTCATAGAGGTCGTTGCAAACTTCTATCGCCTGGATCTCATCGAGACCATAATCCATCAGATCGATGGGGTCGAATTCATCTCCGACAGCATGCGAAGCGGCATACTGGGCGATGGCCCTGGCCCATCTGTACGTTGTAACCTGTCCGGCAGTATACCACCCATCATCGGTTTCGACCGACAACGGCAGGACATAGGGCCAAGGACAGCGATGGCTCTGCCCGACACGAAGAATCCCGTAGAGATTCCTCCAATGCACAAGCTCGATTATGAGCTCGTCCTTGGACAGGGCTTCGAGCTTCTCCCACTCGCTGACCATTCTTATCTCACCTCCTCTCATCCTCCATGGAAGACAATCCGATCGGGATGCCTTCCCATCCTCCGTCCCGTAACAGTAGTCGACTGCGGTGTCGTGATCCACGCCGTAGACTTCGAGATCCGCATTGTCCAATTCCAAGCCTGGCCCGAGCTCGGAACCGGCATAAGCGGCGATCTTCTCGAGCCATGCGGATGAGGGCTTTTCCCCCTCGTCGTACATGAAATCGGATGCACCGATCTCGGAGATCTCATCGAGAACTATGCGCATGTTGCGCATCGCGCGACGAGCCTTGACAAGTTCGATTATGAGCTCGTCCTTGGACAGGGCTTCGAGCTTCTCCCACTCGCTCACCATCTTTTCTCACCTTCCTTCACGTTCCGATCGACGGAATCGCGAAGCGATAATAGGCGATTCTCAAGGATTGTCGGAACGGGCAGTCGAAAACACCGTCTTCGCATTCGAGATCTTCGAAATCGGGGGACGGATAGTTCGTCCGATGGCCGTGTCCTGCGCAACATCATGTATCGACGAATGCGCATTAGTGCAAAAAAAGGCATCAATCTCCGATTTCACGGCGTATGCCGGTCGGATTTGAGCTTGTTGACGAAGTCCCTCATCTCTTCTTCGGAGATCCAATCCGATTCCGACTTGACGGAATCCAATCCCACTTGGAACTCCGCTTCGAGAAATTCGTACGCATCATCATCCAATACGACTTCAGACCCCTGATTTCGCCAATGTTCGGACAGGTCGTACGTCAAATCGCACCTGCCGTCCGAATAATCGAACCTGGCCTTGGCGCCGTTTATGAACAGCATCCTTGGAGCCTTGTGGCCCACATCCGCATCGAACAGCATCGGGATCCCCTCGACCTCCGATGCGACGGCCTCGTCGTACGGCGCCCCGTTATAGAACAGAGGCCTCCCGAACACGATGCCCGTGCATCCCTCCAGCCATCCGCGCTCCTTCATGGCCCTCAGCGTCCAGCGCACGCGCTCGTCGGTCATGTCGAACGTCTCCAGATACCAGACGATCCCGTCGTCCGTATATCTGTCCACGAAGGGCTTCGCATCGGCGGTGCCCTTCCCGAGGAACCATTCGACCACGTCCATGCACCCGCCGATGAGCCTCCCCCCGAACGACACGTCGCCGAAGTTGGACTTCCAGACGGTCTCGGCATCCTCCGGGAAGGGCTCCAGTCCGGTCACGCGGTCGGCGAAGCCGTCCGCGTGTCTCTCGAACGATGATTGCGACGTCCTGGAACCCTCCAGGATCTCCAGCCCCTCCTCCACGCTCCTGTGCAGCGGTTCCATCCCGAAGTCGTTGAAGTTCCCTCCGTAGACGGTCGCGATGTCGTGCTCCGCAGTGATCTTGAACAGGAGGACGGTGTTGTCCGAATACCCCTGGATCCACTTCGGATTGCTCTCGATCTTCCCCCAATCCATCAGAGGGAGCATCTCGCACTCGTAGTCCCCTCCGGATATCGCGTATACCGCGGCGACGGATTGATCGCACAGCAGGGACTCCAGCTCGGCGACCCTCTGCTCCGCCGGACAGCTCCTGCCGTCCTCGTCGCACATGAACGTCCCCGGCGTGGCCTCCACGCCGTACCCCCTCGCCTCCATCCTCCCTTTGGCGTGCTGGAACCTGCGTAGGTTGGTCTCCTCGGTTATGCCCGCGGAGGGCGCGGTGACGCCTATCGTATCGCCTTTCTTCAGGAAGCGGGGGATGATCATGCGGATGGAATCTCCCTCAAAGATAAAATCAAACTGGCCGTTCGGTCGCTCATGGGAATCCTATCAGACAGGGACATCGTCGAGAGCCTGATGACCGGCTACCTCGGCATCAGCGACTACAGCGAGAAGAGCCTGACGCCGAACGGATACGACCTGAGGGTCGCGGAGATCTCCATCCGCGGGGACCCCGATGTCAAGAAGGAGGGCGTGGTGCGCATCCCGCCCAGGACCATGTTCTACGTCTCCACCGTCGAGAGGGTGAGGATGGCGTCCGACATCTGCGCCCAGCTCTGGATGAGGACCACATGGATCAGGAAGGGCTGCATCGGGGCGTTCGGGAAGATCGACGCGGGGTTCGAGGGGACCCTGACGCTCGGGGCGTACAACGCGTCCGACGACTATGTGGAGATCCCCATCGGCGAGAGGTTCTGCCAGATGGTTTTCGAGACCCTCAACTCCGAGACGATCAAGGACTACTCCCAGAGGAGCGGCCACTACCAGGGCCAGACCGGCGTAACGCTGGATCCTCTGAAGAAGGACTGAACCCATTTCCGCCCCGGAAGGGGCGTCTTCTGTACTTTTGTTCCAACCGTGTGCTGTGCTGTCATGGCTCATGCGCCATCGAACCGTCATAAGGAATGATGTATGATAATCCTTACGGGTCATCGGATGTTCACAGACAGCAAATGATAAATACGTCATCGTTTTGAACGGACTCCGCGGCCTTGATGGCCGAGGAGTGTGAGAGAGAACGGTATTCATCAAGTACCAGCATGTGGAAAGCATCGACTCGGACGAGGCCGGAGGGCTCCTTGAGGGGACCTGCCACGTCTTCCCGAAACTGGACGGGTCGAACATGTGCGCCTACCTCGAGGACGGGGAGATGCGCACCATGAGCAGGAACCAGGAGATCTCCGAACCCGCGCCCTTCGCGGTGTACGCGAAGGAGCACGGCGGGATCGAGAGCTTCCTGAAGACGTTCCCGGGACTCCGCCTGTACGGCGAGTGGATGGTGCCCCACACCATCCGCAGCTACGTCGGGGAAGCGTGGAACAAGTGGTACGTCTTCGACGTGACCGCCGAGGACCCCGAGGCGTCGTACGAGTACGAGGCCGGCGGCGAGACGAGGAGGCTGGACGTCGCCGGGAGGCAGTACCTGCCGTACGAGGTGTACAAGCCCCTCCTGGACATGTTCGGGATCCTGTCGATCCCCCCGATCGCCGTGGTGGAGAACCCCACCGTAGAGCAGCTCGGAAGGATGGCGGATGAGGAAGCGACGTTCCTGATGGCCGAAGGCAGCGGGGAGGGCATCGTGGTGAAGAGGTACGGCTTCGTCAACAGGTTCGGCAGGACCGAGTGGGCGAAGGTGCGCAACGCCAGGTTCTGCAAGATCCGCATCGCCAGGACCGACAGGGGCGAGGGCTCCGTGGAGCGGAACATGGCGGACCGCTACGTGACCCCCGACCTGGTCAACAAGGAGTACGAGAAGATCCTGGAGCTGGAGACGGAGAGGGGGAGCATCCCGAAGAGGCTCCTGAGCACGGTCTACCACTGCGTGGTGACCGAATGCATGTGGGACGCCGTCAAGAGGTTCGGGAGCCCCACGGTGGACTTCAAGGCCCTCCGCAGGGAGTGCGAGGCGGCCGTGAAGGAGGCCAGGCCGGAGGTCTTCGGCCTCAGGCTGGCTGAATGAGACCCGGAGCGGGCGTTATGGAACGCTGCGCCCGCCGAGGGGGAAACGTCTTACGGCAGTGGGGAAGGCCTGCCGACACTTGATTATCCCATGCGGTCATCCCGAAGGCATGGTGAAGGTCTGGAGCGACGGGAGGACCAGGTGCTCCTGGGCGAACCCGTCGAACCCCAGGTACGTCGAGTACCACGATTCGGAGTGGGGCGTCCCGGTGCACGACGACGGGAAGCTGTACGAGATGCTCCTGCTGGAGTGCTTCCAGGCCGGACTGTCGTGGGAGTGCGTTCTGAACAAGCGGGACGCGTTCCGGGAGGCGTTCGACGGCTTCGATCCCGTCAGGATCGCGTCGTACGGCGAGGACGACGTCGCCAGACTGATGTCGGACCCCGGGATCGTCAGGAACCGCGCGAAGATCGTCACCACCGTCGAGAACGCGAAGGCGTTCCTGTCGATACGGGAGGAGTTCGGATCGTTCTCGGACTACCTGTGGAAATGGACGGATGGAACGGTGGTCGAAGAGAACGACGTCACCAGGAGCCCGTTGTCCGATGCGGTGTCGGACGATCTGAAGGAGCGCGGGATGAGATTCGTCGGATCGGTGACGGTGTACTCGTACCTCCAGGCGGTCGGAGTCATCCGGTCGCACCAGCCGGGGTGCTTCCTCTGCTCGCAGAAGATGCACGTCGATCGAGTAGACGCTCATGGTCGGCGAGTAGGTCTTGAGCTCGAAGGTGTCCATCGAGACGGAATGCCCCGCCTCGGCGGACATGGCGGCCATCTCCTCACAGAGACGGGGGAAATCCTCCCTCTCGATGATCTTGTACATGTGGACGGTCCCGCCGCGGTTCAGATGATCCAATGCCAGCGGGAGGAACCTGTCGGCGATCTGCGGGAGGTTCATGACGATCCTGTCCGCCTTCGGGAGCGTCGGAACGACGTCGTTGGCGTCGCCGGTTATGGGGACCAACGCATCCGCATGGTTGTCCCTGCGGTTCATGACCGCGAAGTGCTCCGCATCCGGATTCAGATCGATGGAATAGACGACCGAGGGTTCGGCGAACCTGCACATCTGGATCCCGAAGGGGGCCACGCCGGCGAACATGTCGATGACGACCTCCCCGTCCTTAACCTGCGAAGCGACGCGGTGCCTCTCGCCGGCGAGCCTGGGATTGAAGTAGACCCTGGCGGGGTCGGTGTGCATCCGGGCGCCGAACTCCCTGTGGACGGTCTCGGAAGGCCCCTCCCCGGCCATCAATTCGAGGTCCCTGACCCTCAGGTCGCCCTTGACGCCGGAATCGGAGAACACGCAACGCAGGCTCCTGTTGGCGCGCATCATGGCCTCGCCGATCTCTTTGCGATAGGCGGAGAGCTCGTCGGGGACCTTGATCATCCCCACGTCGCCGACCACATCGAACGATATCGGGAGCAGCTCGGACAGCCCGTCCGGAAGATCGAGGAGATGCCTGTAGTCGCCCACGGGGCGGTCCTGCGGACGCAGCTCGCCCTCCTCGCACTCGAACCCCTCGACCGGGATCAGAACAGGCATCAGGAGCGAATCTCCGTCGCTGCCGATCCTGAACGACGCATCCAGGACCCCCTCTTCGAGCAGCCTCGTCCTGACGGATTCGCCGTCGCGCTTGGGGACCCTGATGCATCTGACCATGAGCGGATGATGCGCGACCCTGTTTAAATGGTGCCGTGCTGCATCCTGTGCCTCTTGGGCAGGACGTACAGCTCGCCGTCGTCGTCGAATCCGACCGAAGCATCCACATCGTACACGTCGCGGATGAGCTCCGGGGTGATGACCTCCTTCGGCTGGCCGATAGCGACGATCTCGCCCTTCTTCATGATGATGCACAGGTCGCAGTACCTCGCCATCAGAGAGATGTCGTGCTCCGCCACGAGGATGGTCATGTCCTTCTTGACCATGGCGTTGAGGTACTCCATCACATCCAGCTTGTACTTCATGTCCAGGTGCGATGTCGGTTCATCGACGAGCATCAATCTCGGTTCCTGCACGTACGCCTTGGCGATCAGCACCCTCTGCATCTCCCCGGAGGAGAGCATGTTGAGCTGACGGTCCTGGAGATGGAACACGCCGAACTTCTTCAGCGCGTCCTCCACCACCGACTCGTCGTCCTCGGTCTCCCACCAGACGTTCTTCAGATACGGGTACCTGCCGAGCATGACCGTCTCGAACACGGTCAACCCGAAGCTGTTCCTAAGCTCGGCCGGCACGGTGGAGACGATCTTCGCGATCTCGGACGGAGTCTTCTTCAGAACCGACTCCCCGTCCACCAGGATGTCCCCGGAGGATGCGTCGTGCATCCTGTTGATGCACTTCATCATGGTCGACTTCCCGCATCCGTTGGGTCCGATCAGACCGACGAGCATGCCGGGAGGGATCGAGTACGACACGCCGCGGACAGCGTGGTACCCGTCGTCGTAGTACTTGTTGAGGTCCCTGACCTCCAGCAGAGGGGTCCCCTCGGGGACGTTGATCTCATCCATCGTACATCCTCCCCTTCCTGATCAGGAGATAAGCGAACAGCGGAGCGCCTATGATCGTGGTGATGGCGCCCACCGGAAGCTCCAGAGGCACCATGACCATCTTCGCGAACAGATCGGCCGCCATCATCAGCACCCCTCCGATCATCATCGAGGCTGGCAGCACCAGCCTGTGGTCGCCTCCGAGTATCATGCGGCACAGGTGCGGCACGACCAATCCGACGAACCCGATGATCCCGACGAAGGCCACGCACACCGATGCGAGGACGGACGCGAGGATGAGCATCCACCTGTTGAACCTGCGGACATCCAGACCCATCTGGCGGGCCTGGTCCTCGCCCAGGAGGACGAGGTTGAACTCCTTCGCCCACACCAGGGACACAAGGGACATCGCCACGGCCGGGATGGCCATGAGGATCGTCTGGCTCCAGGTTATGTTCGCGAAGGATCCGAACAGCCATGCCATGGCGTCGTTGAGCTTGCTCCCCGCCATGCTCAGCATGAGCGTCTGGAACGCGGAGAACACCAGTCCTACGATGATACCCGCGAGGACGTAGTTGATGGACGACCCTCCGGCCTTCTCGGCCAGGAGCATCGTGAAACCGAAGGCGATGAGACCTCCGACCATGGCCACCACCGGCGTCGCGTACGTGACGTCGGTGAAGAGGCCGAAAAAAGTGAAATTGAAAGCGATTGTCGCAACGGCGGCCACGCCGGCGCCCGCGGACACGCCCATGATGTACGGGTCGACCATCGGATTGCGGATGATGGCCTGGTAGATCCCCCCGGCGACGGACAATCCGATTCCTACCGCAAAAGCGGCCACGGCGCGGGCGCACCTGGAATCGAAGACGATGGTCTCGTCGTAGGTCAGCGCATCCCCGCCCATCGCCTTGCCTATGGCAGACTTGAGGGTGGATAGCGTCTCCCCGAGCCCGTAGGTCCCCGACGGACCAACCGCCAGACTCAGGACGAACACCGCGAACGCAAGGATCGCGCCGATGATCAGGACGATGGCGAGACGACGCTTGTTGCGCTTGACCTTCGATCCCCCCTGGGGTCCGGAGAAGCGCTTGAGACTGGTGTTCACATACGCGAGGAACGGCATCCCCGATGCGCGCCAGCGAGTCAAGAAGATGGCTATCAGCACGATGAGGACGATGACTACGATCGCACCCAGCACGAGGCCGATGTTGATGTCCGATCCGCCTCCGCCCCCCGATGGGTCGGGATCCTTCGCGGATATCGCCCCGGAATAGGCGAACACTCCGCCGTCCGTTCCGAGATACAGCATCCCGTCTATCACGACGACGGGCGACATGCAGTACTGCTGTACCGCCTCGGGCTGGACGAAGGAACCCAAGAGATTCCCGTCCAGATCGAACATGAGGATCCTCCCGCCCCTGTCGTACTCTGCGACGATGAGCCTGTCCCCGTTGATCGTGGATATCGGCCCCTTGAAGGACTCGTATCCCGACGACAGGGTCTCCGACGCTCCCCCGACGGACATCCGCTTCAGCGAATCGGAATTCATGTAGTACACGCCGGAGAACCCGTCGGTGACGATCGGGTTGACGTAGTTGCCGGTCAGCCCCGTCTCCTGCTTGAAGACCTCCTCGAACTTCCCGTCCGCAAGCCTGTATCCGGCAATCCCTCCGCGCATGGAATTCATGCCCTGGCCGTCGGAGAACGACAGCATCAGCACATCCCCCACGATCGAGGGCACGTTGGCGGAGCCGTAGAACTTCTCCTCGCCCGATACGGTCTTCGATATCTGGAAAACCGTGACGGCATCGACCATGTCCCCGGTGCCCCTGTCCATGGCGTAGAGGACGCCGTCGAGGGCGCCCATCAGAACGTATCCCCCGTAGACGGTCGGGGCGTTGTAGTACACCGAACCGCCGATCTGAGTCTTCCAGATCACATTGAGATCGGTGTCGATGCACCAGACGTACCCGGTGTTGCCGCCGAAGTAGATGACGCCGGAATCGTAGATCATGGTGGACGGTCCGGTCGAATAGAACATCCCCGTCAGGGTATGGTCCCTGGTCGTCGGGACGTCGAGGACCTTCACCTCGGAATCGTTCTCGCCGGGACCCGACAGCGGGATCCTGTAGACATGCCCGTTCGTGGCCGGGAGGAAGTAGTACCCTCCCGCGATAACGCCCGTGGCCGTCTCGTATCCTGCGCCCTTGGGATAATCGAAATGCCATATCTCCTCCCCCGTGATGCGGTCGTAGCAGTAGAGCGCGGGGTCCGGCATGGATCCGGTGTACCCGCCTCCGGCGACCACGTACACGCGGTTCCCTTCCACGAGGGTGACCGCGTTGACGTAGTTGGGGTTCCCGTAGCTGTGGGTCCAGGCCGTGGATCCCTTCTCCGTCGACAGGACCGCGTCCTGCATCCCGGAATTGGAGGAGTCCCCGCGGACCATGATCCACGAGGAGCTGTGATCGGGGGTCTCGACCGGGAGGATCCCCTCGGGATAGAACCCCAATGCGAGGGACCCGCCGGAATATGCGGACGAAGTGTCGAGCGTGCCCGTGACGTCGGTCCAAGCCCCATCGGTCCATGAATAGAGGCGCCAGGAGGAGGCGACCGTTCCCGTCGTCCTCTCCGAGAGACCGTCGACGGTGATTTCCGACCCCATGGCGAGTTCGGATCCTGCGCCCTTCACGGCCGACGTCAGAACATCGGCGACGGTCGTTCCCGAAGGGGAGGACCACGAGGTGTGGCCGTCCCCGCGATCTATGAGCACGCCGTCCCCTTCGGGATCGGCGCCGGATGAGTCGAACGCCGCGATGGACGATACGACCAGCAGCGACAATACTATCAGAACAGTCCAGTTGACGCGGTTCGTCAGAATCCTCCTCCCGTGATGGTGAGATAGTCCTTGTAGTCGTCCCCGACGTACTTCGGCAGGACGACGCCGTCGGTGAAGGCGTCCTTGTGGACCGCCCTCCCCATGAGCTCCATCATCTGAGCGACCCTCGGACCCGCGCGCGAGGCGCAGTCCGCCGCATCCCCGGCGAAGAGGTAGATGTCCCCGCCCTTGAACGCGGTGGTGCCCTTCCATTCCGAAGACATGGACGAGAGCATGGAATCGTACTCGGACTGGGTCGCGTTGTAGTCCGACGATACGATGATGATGACCTCGGGGTCGTACTTGGCGATGGTCTCGGCATTGACCTGGATCCATCCGTCCTCGCCCGAGTATATGTTGATCATGAACAGATTGTCCATGGCATCGGACACGTACGTGTTGGAACCGGATGCCCATGGGGATTTCACCGCGGAGAGCGCGACCATGACGCGCTTCTCCCACTTGAAATCGTATGATTCTATGGTGTCGTGCACCGTCTTGATCCCTTTCTCGAGATCGTCGATGCACTGCCCGGCCTCTTCCGTGCTCCCCAGCACGAGGCCGGCCTGATAGATGTTGTCGAGGACGGCCGTGACGGATTCCCCTCCGTCCAGGACCAGGACGTCGATCCCGGCGGTCCTGAGCTTCTCGGCCATCTTGATGTGGGCGCTCTGGGTGCTGATGCAGACCACCATGTCGGGGGACTGCTTGAGGATCGCCTCGAAACTCGGGTTGGTGAATCCCCCGGTCTCGGCTATCCTCCCGGACTCCCTGCGCTCCTTGACCTCCTCGGGATAGTTGCTGTACCTGTCCGTTCCAACCAGGAGGTCCATCCCGCCCACGGCGCAGATGGTCTCCGTGCAGGACGGGGCGAGAGAGACGACCCTCTCGGGCTTCTCGTATCCGTAGATCGAGTGCCCCGTGCCGTCCACGGCGGGCGTCGGCGTCTCCCCGGAGGCCACCAGGCCGTAGCAGACGGCGCTGAAATCGGATATGACTGCATCGGGATCGTCGGCGAGAACGGACCATTCCGTGTATCCCTTCTCCACCACGAAGAGCGTCCATGATTGTCCGGACGCGGCAGCCTTCCCGTTGATCGAAACAATGGTCCCGCCGTCGGACACCAGCTCGTACCCGTGCCTCTCGCACAGGACCGAGAGCGCCTCGGAGGGGGAGAGGCGACCGTCGGTCGCCTGATAAGTGATTTCGCGGTCCCCGAAATCGACGAGGACGCCTTGAGAAGAATCGGTGGATGATGCGGAGGGCACGACCGCGACCGTCACCGCCAGCCCGATGATCAGGATGGCCAGCGAGATGGCGACCTTGAGCCTGCTCCCCTGCATTGTTCCACCTTAAAGGTTTCAGTAGATGGGGGCCTTCTCCGGGTGGTTGTCGCCGTAGAAGTTCCCGTACACAATGAGCATCTGCGCGTAGTCGGCAGTCTTAAGGTTGCTCATTGACAAAGGAGAATCGATCCACTTGGATTTCTCCTCGACAAACTGGGTCCAATATGTATAGCCACTCTCATCGGAGATCATCTCTATGCCGAAGATGGATGTGATTCCCTTACCGTATTTCGCTTCGGAAGGCACATAGGGAATGTTGTACTCCTTCGCAGCATTGTCCCAAGCATCGAAGACGGTATCTCCGGTTCCGCTCACGCGGAAGTACATTCCGGAAAGAGACTCGACGGTGAACAGAGTGTCCCCGAAGGTCCAGTCCCAGATGGCTGCCTTGGAGACGTCGGTCACGGCAGGAGTCGAAGAACCATCGCTGTAGACGACGGCGAAGTACTCGTTGTCCTTCGCATTCAATTTCTCCATAGTCTTGTCGGCAACCGTCCAAGCTCCGTTCGCATAGGTGAACTGCTGCCACCAGGACCATTTCCCGTCCTTCTCATCCATTTCGATTCCGAAGAGAGATTTGATCCCGTCTCCATAATCGGCATGCGACGCCTCAAAAGGAAGGTCAAAGGCATCTGTAGCATCCACAAAAGCGTCGAAAACAGTCTTTCCATCCCCGTCAACCCAGAAGTAAACTCCATAGTTGTCCTGGATGAGGAACGTCACCGTAGCGGTCTCGTCGTTGTCCTTGTCCTTATCCTTACTCAGGCTCTGAGCCGCGAAGACCGCGACGATCAGGACGATGACGACAGCTGCCACGATGATAATCTTCTTCTTGCTGTCCATTCAAACCACCCGGACGCAAATGTCCGTTAAATGAAGTATCCTAGTCCATCGTATTTTAAGAGTTGGATGGATTGACCTGCATCTAGAACCCCCCACCCGTATATGCTGGCTCGACGGGGGATCATGGATGCTTGGTCAGAAAAGACAGCCTCGAAGATGCATATTCCGATACCCGTGATTGGAACGGGTGGTCACTCCTCCTCGATGATCTCCTCGGGGGCCCCGGCGAACTTCACCAGCGCGAACGCCTCCATGAAATGGAGCTTCCCGGGCAGGACCAGCGTGAACAGCGGCTCGCCCAGGTCCATCTTCAGCAGGTCCTGGGGGTACCCGGCGAACACCTTCTCCTCCGGCGACCCGACCTTCGACGCCACGCACAGAAGGGTCCTGTCGTCGATCAGGCCCTCCTTCCACTCCTCCTCGCCGGAGATGAGCCACTGGATCGCCTGATGGGCGGTCATGTAGCGCATCTCGTCGGCGCGGATGTCCAGCAGGATCATCGTGTGGAGGCCGCGCTTCTTGTTCTCCATGATGTGGTCGTAGGGGGACTTCGGGTGGTAGTTCTCCTCCATGAACGGCAGCGTGACCGTCCTCCCGAACTTGTAGTGCTGGAGTCCGAGCGACGTGGGGCAGGCGGAGAAGATCGATATCCCGTGGAACACGCGCACCGGGATCCCGGCCTCGGACGCCTGTATCCTCAGGTCCACGTGGGTGGTGGCCGACATGGTGTCGCCGGCGGTGATGAACCCGACCCTCATGGTCCTGGCATCCTCGATTATATCGTCGCACTCCTCGACCTGGGAACGGTACAGGATGTGGATCCTCTTGCCGATCGCCGCCTCCAGGTCCTCCGGCTTCGTGCCTATCAGGACGGAGGTGTAGAACTCGGCGTAGATCTTGTCGCATTCCCTCAGCGCCTGGAGCGCCTTGACTGTCATTCCGTCCGCGCCGCTGAGACCCAGACCGACGAAAACGAGTTCGGATGCCATGGACCGCCCATCGGGCGGTCCGTATAAAAGAATGGGGTTTTCCGAGGGGCCCCTCCCGGGCCCCCCGATTTCACTCCTTGACGAGCGTGCACAGGGCGTCGACGGCCCAGCAGCCCTTGCCCTTGAGCCCGACGATGACCGGGTTGATCTCCAGCTCGTGTATCTCTGGGTTCTCGACGGCGATCAGGACCATCCTCTTGATGACGTCCTTCATCGCCTCGATGTCGGCCTCGGGCAGTCCCCTGGCGCCGGACATGAGCTTGTAGGCCTTGGTGCTCTTGATCATGCCGTCGAGCTGCTGCTCGGTCATGGGCACGTGGGCCTGGGAGATCTCCCTGAGGATCTCCACGTAGATCCCTCCGAGCCCGAAGGACACGACGGGTCCGAACTGCGGGTCCCTGATCATGGACAGGATGACCTCCTGTCCGGAGACCATCTGCTGGATGGACACTCCGTCGATCCTCGCGTTCGGCACGGCCTTGGTGCAGGACGCCATGATCTTGTCGTACGCCGCCCTGGCCGCATCCGCGTCCTTGACGCCGACCACGACGCCTCCGACATCGGTCTTGTGCTGGATGTCCGGGGACACGATCTTCATGACCACGGGGTACCCGATCCTGTCGCACGCCTTGACGGCGTCGTCGGCGCTGTTGACCAGAGCCTCCCCGGGGGTGGGGATGCCGTAGGCGGCGAAGATCTCCTTCCCCTCGGCCTCGGTGAGGGAACCGCGCCCCTCCGCCCTGACCTTGGCGATGATCTTCTGGGACACCTCCCTGCCGGAGACGTCCGGCACGGAGAGCGGGTCGTGCTGCTCGTCCTTCCTGATGTTGTAGGTCCTGAGCACGGACAGCGCGTGGATGGCCCTGTCGGGGGTGGGATAGGTGGGAACCTTCCCCTCCTTGAGGATGGCGTTGGCCAGGTCGCACTTGTGACCGCCGGCGAAGCACACGACCGTGGGCACTGGGATGTCGTCCCTCATCTCGACGATGATTCTGGCGACGGCCTCCAGGTCCGCGGTGTCCAGCGGGGACCCCATTATGACGAGACCTCCGACGTTCGGGTCCCTGGTCACGATGTCGATGACCTCCCTGAAGTACTCGGGCTTCGCATCCCCGCGGACGTCGATCGGGTTGGTGAGGCCGGCGACGGTGGGGACGCGCCTCTTGATCTCGTCCAGGGTCTCCTGGGAGAACTTGACCGCGTTGATGTTCGGGGCGTCGAAGGCCGCATCGGCGGACATCACTCCGAGACCGCCGGCGTTGGTGATGATCGCTATGCCGTCCTTCTTCATGGGGCTGCACGTGCTGAACACGGACAGCGCGTCGAACATCTCGTCCAGGTTCAGCGCCCTGAAGATGTTGAGCTTCTTGAAGATCACATCGTTGACCGCATCCGATCCCGCCAGGGAGCCGGTGTGCGACGATGCGGCGGCGGAACCCGCCTGGGTCCTTCCGGACTTGAAGACCACGATGGGCTTCTTGACGGGCATGTCCTCGACGGCCTTGACGAACTTCTCGCCGTTGGAGATGCCCTCGCAGTACATCCCGATGACCTTGGTGTCGGGGTCGTTGGAGATGTCCTCGAGCAGGTCGGCCTCGTCGATGTCGGCCTTGTTCCCGAAGGTGATGAAGTTCGCGATCCCGGCCTTGTTCTCGACCGCCCAGTCGATGATGGACGATCCGACGGCGCCGGACTGCGAGAAGATCGTGATGTTCCCGCTCTCCGGGAGCAGGTGGGCGAAGGTGGCGTTGATCCCCTTGCCGGAGTTCATGATCCCGAAGCAGTTGGGTCCGAGGAAGCGGACGCCGGACTCCTTGGCGACCCTGACGAGCTCCTTCTCGAGCTCCGCGCCCTCGGGGGAGTCCTCCTTGAATCCCGCGGTGAGGATGGTGGCGTATCCGATCCCCGCCTGCTTGAGCTTGGCCACCTCGCCGGGGACGAGGGCGGCCTTGACCGCGAACACGGCGAGGTCCACGGGCTCGCCGATGTCGGTCACGGACGGGTAGGCCTTCAGACCCATGATCTCCCCGCCCTTGGGGTTGATCGGGTACAGCCTTCCCTTGAAGCCGGCGTCGATCATGTTCTTGACGAGCATTCCGCCGAGCTTGGTCTCATCGTTCGATGCTCCGATGATGGCGATGGAGCCAGGATTGATGATTGCCTTCATGAGTCGCGTATCCTGGACTCTTGATAAAAAGGTTTGTTCGGATTCCGTAGAATAGAAGCAAAATTCGTAAAGTAATCTGCGGAATTCGAAAAAGAGCGTCGAATACGTCACGGATTCAGCAGGATTACGGCGAACGTACGATTATTCCTCGTACATATCGCGCCCCATCCCCTCCGGGACGTCGAATGCCGTATATCGCGGGGGGTTACCGCCCCCCGCATCGGCTAAATACGTTTCACCCCGTGTCCCCGCACGCCGTACCGGCGTAGGGGCGCGACCGCATGAACGCCATGTGCACGGGACGGCGGACAGAGCCCCGTTCCATTAATTTGGGAACTCGCGGGAGCGTGCGGCGCGTCGCCGCGGCCGTGACCGGGAGACAACGCGGGGCCCGACACACACCCCCTGCGCAAGTCAGCGCCCCGAGGCCGGCGTCACCGCCGGACGATGAACCGGCGTGTTAGCGCCAGGGGGACACCTTCTCCTCTCAGCAGAAGTGCACGTTCAGCCTCCTGAGCTCCGAGTCCATCTCCGCCCTCCTGGGGTGCTTCGACAGCAGGGCGTCGTACAGCACGCCCCTCCTGCCGATCTCCGGGTTGAACCCCATCGCCACGTGCGCCAGCTGGGTGTACAGGCAGTAGTCGAAGAGGTCGTCCGTGACCACCTCGTCGTCCAGGATGTCCGACATGACGACCACCTTCAGCACCACGCTGGATTTCCCGATGCACCTGCTGGTCTTAGCCGGCGCCCATCCGATGACGAGCTCCGGGTCCCTCTCGACCAGGCCCGTGGCGATCAGCCTCTCGTAGCTGGCCGCCAGGTCCTTGACCTTGCCCCGGGGGTCCTTCCTGAATCCCGGGAACCTCCTGACGAACACGGGCTGCCTCCTCGCCACGAAGTCGGGCGCGGACAGCCACCGGCAGATGCTCTCGGAGTAGCAGGCCTCGTCCCCGCAGATCTTCGCGAAGATCACCTCGGCGATCCCCGAGACGACCTCGGACGGCGCGTCCGAGATGTAGTCGGTGATCTCGAAGACCGCCCACTTGTAGTTCCTGGTCCACCTGATCCGGAAGTCCGGGAAGGCGACGAACGCCGCCTTGACGTCTATGAATCCGAATCTCCTCCCCGCTGCGGCGAACAGCCGCGTCAGTTCCTCGTTGTCCAAATCTCTGGTCTCCTGCGGTTCTTCACCGCAGTTCGACGAAAAATCGCGTCGGGGTTTTAAAGGAAACCAGTGCAGTCAGTATGACACGGCGGTCTTCGTTTTGTAGACCGTGGCGGAAACGGCGGGATTTTATGCTCCGGGGGCCGTTTCCGGCTCCATGGAAGAGGATCCGCGGCAGAGGGCGATCGTGGAGAAGATGCTCGAATCGATACGGCGCGAGTACGGCTTCGTGCCCGTCGTGAACCAGGTCCTGAGCGGGAGGCCGGACGTGTTCGTGCCCATGGGCAACCTGGGGAAGGCGGTGCTCGAGACCGGGGATTTAGAGAAGAAGCAGAAGTACCTCTGCGCGGTATCGGCGGCCACCGCCCTCGGAGGGGAGTACTGCATCGACGTGCAGACGAAGCAGGCGATCGCCGCCGGGGCCACCAAAGACGAGGTGTTCGAGGCGATGATGATCGGCGCCTACATGTCCATGACCCGCGCCGAATCCTACGCGTTCAGGAAGTTCGCGGCGAACTTCGGAATCGATCTGGACACGTGAGTAAACGCCGTTAAAAATTGTTTATATAGTAAATCGGCGAATCGGGAGACGATAAACATGGTTTCCATCACACCTGATGCGGAGAAGTTCATCAACGACCTTCTCGAGAAGAACCAGAAGGTAGGCTTCGGGATCAAGATCTACCTGGCGGGACAGGCCTGCTCCGGCCCCCAGTTCGGGATGTCCTTCAAGGAGAAGCCCGACGAGGGAGAGATCGTGGACAAGACCGCCAACGGGTTCGAGATGTACTACGACGAGACCACCAAGGAGGAGCTCGACAAGTGCGTCATCGAATTCATCGACGACCCCAACTTCGGGACCGGCCTGACCATCAGGAACCCCGACTTCAACGGCTGCGCCTCCTGCGGCGGCGGATGCCACTAAACGTTCAACCCGGGGGAGGAATCCCCCTCTTCACTCCTTCTTCTCAATGTGCTCGTAAGCGCGCGTGGTCGCGTACGCCACGAGCACCAGGATCACGGCGCCCGCCAAGACGGGCGCGATTATGTACGACGCCGATGCACCGGATGTCACACCGAACAGCGCTGTCGCTCCGCCCGGAGGATGGACGGTGTCGGTCAGTACCATCAGGACTATCGCAGCGAACACCGCCAGGGCCGTGGAGTACCAGGTGCAACCCAGCGCCGCGAATACAATGACGGCTACGACCGCCGCGATCAGATGGCCGCCGATGACGTTCCTGGGCCTGGAGGGTCTGCTGCCGGGCATCCCGAAGAGGACCACGCAGGATGCCCCGAAGGACGCGAGCATCAGGGGCATGTCCGCGTCAAACGATAGGAACGAGACTATCGCGATGGCGACGAACGCCCCCGTCGCGTAGAACAGCGTCTTCCGCACATCGACGTCCTCGGCGAGGACCGCCTTCCTCCAATCCATATCCCGCCATTCTGCACCCCATACGTACGCTTTTCCCAGCCTTCCGTAAAAATACTCATATCATATAGGAATAATCAGAAATAAGAAAAGGGTGGGCACGGCATTGTCAAGATGGTGTTCCGAACAGGAGGGACCACTGCATCAACAGGCACCATTACGACCGGTGTCCACAGACGGGGCAGTCGGGATCCCTCTCGAAACGGATCCGTTGGAACCTCCAATCATTGAGATCCAATGAAAGGAACAATCCCTCGGTCGCTCCGCGACCGGTCAGGATCTTGAGGACCTCGGCAGCCTCCATCGAACCTACTGTCGACACGACCGCTCCGATCGACGCGGGAGTCCTGCCGCTGTCGCGAAGGTCGCCCATCATGCATCTCAAACAGGAGGTCCTGCCGGGGATGCAGGTCGCTACCTCACCGATGAATCCGTCGATTCCTCCATGAACTAAGGGCTTGCCGGATGCGACGGCATAGCGGTTGAGGTCCATCCTGCCAGCGACGGAGTCTAGGCAGTCCACGAGGATGTCGCATTGAGCGAACAACTCCTCAGCCTCAGCCGAGAAACGGCACACGTGCGCCTCGACCTGGATCTCCGGATCGATGTTGCGGATCCACTCCGCGAGGATGATGGCCTTCGGCCGGGGATTCCCGTTGCGGACCTCTTGACAATAGACGTACTGGCGATTGAGATTGGACTCCTCAGGGCAGTCCGGGTCCATAATTACCATGTGATGGACTCCGGCCGATGCCAGGGCTGTGGCGACGTTTGTTCCGAGGCCTCCGCATCCGATGATGCCGATGACGGCGTCTCTGATCATCTCCTGGCCATCCTCACCGAAAACGTGCATCTGACGCTCGTATCTCTCCATGTCCCAGCCTTCGGCCCCATATATCATCGCACGGATAATGTGCTCGGTCATGTAGCAGGATAATTCATATTTTTCCCATAGGAATATTCATTAATAATGCCATGTATCCGCCTCCCCATATCGGAACGGATGCTCTCAAAGAGCGAGGGAATGGACACAGTCCTGGCGATATACTGCGAAACAGGACTGACTGATGCACAAATCCGAGGACTCCTCGAGGAGTTATTAGCAGAATGAGCGACGCATACGAGGATCGGATCGGGAGATTGAAGGAACGTCTCCTGGAGCTGGGAAGCTGCGCGGTGTGCTTCTCGGGCGGCCTGGACAGCACCGTCCTGATGGACATCGCGCACAGAACCCTCGGCGATGATGCCGTAGCCGTCCTGGTCGATGTCCCGATGATGTCTGACAGGCAGCGCGATGCGGCCATCGCGGTCGCCGAGAGCATCGGATGCCGGCTGGTCCGGACTACCGCCGGGATCGAAGAACTGGACGGGGTCCTCGCCAACCGTCACGACAGATGCTACATCTGCAAGACGGTCATGTATCGCAAAATCAGGGAGGTCGCCGAGAATCTCGGGATCGAGCATGTGGTCAACGGGGAGATCGTGGACGACCTGAGCGAGGACCGCCCCGGCATGGTCGCCGGAGAAGAAGCGGGGATAATCAGACCTCTGATAGATGCAAGGATGCATCGCAAGGATATCGTCAGGCATCTCGATGGTATGAATCTGCCACTCACCCTGGTCAAGGACACCTGCATGCTGATGCGGTACCCGGAGGGAACCCCAGTGACGATTAGCGACCTCAGAATGGTGGAGGAGCTGGAGGCGCTCGTGAGAGAGCGCCTCGGACTCCGTCAGCTCAGGATCAGACGGACCGAAAAGGGATTTTCGATTCAGACCTCGTCCGTGGAGCAAAACGTCCTGCATGATGGATTTGAAAAGGCTCGCGAAGAACTCGAATCACAAAGCTTCGAATTCTCGCTCAATCCAATACCATACGACCACTGATGTACATCCAATCCACGCACCCACGGGGGGTGCGACCGCTCCCCACGATAGTAGTCATGAGCTCCACATTGCTTCAATCCACGCACCCACGGGGGGTGCGACGGACACGTGGCACCAGGCGCAGGAATTTCTGCGCAGCTTCAATCCACGCACCCACGGGGGGTGCGACGGTCCGCTCGGATTTCATCGACCCGGAACCCTCCGCTTCAATCCACGCACCCACGGGGGGTGCGACGCACCTATGCGGCAGCCAATCCCGTCGTCAACGGGCTTCAATCCACGCACCCACGGGGGGTGCGACGGTATGAGAACGTCCTCAGGCTCAGGGCCGACCTTGCTTCAATCCACGCACCCACGGGGGGTGCGACGGCGACCCAGACAGCGCCAGAGGGACGATTGGAGCGCTTCAATCCACGCACCCACGGGGGGTGCGACGCGCCTCCAGCTCCTCCCACTCGCGGTCGGAGTAGCTTCAATCCACGCACCCACGGGGGGTGCGACAATTGATGCTTGCAATATATCCCGCCACATACGCGCTTCAATCCACGCACCCACGGGGGGTGCGACTCGGAGTAGTCCAGGTCCTCACTCCAACCGGGCAGCTTCAATCCACGCACCCACGGGGGGTGCGACTCCGATGCCCGCCATAGGCCTCATGTCGCTGTCTAGCTTCAATCCACGCACCCACGGGGGGTGCGACGCTGCATCGGAAGGCGGAGGTCTTTGCATCCCCTGCTTCAATCCACGCACCCACGGGGGGTGCGACGAGCCACATTGGAGCCGTTTACGGGCCGTTACAGCTTCAATCCACGCACCCACGGGGGGTGCGACGGATCTTCTCCTGCTGCTCCTCGGTGAGGCTCTTGCTTCAATCCACGCACCCACGGGGGGTGCGACGGAAGCGTTGCGCCGAGGACGTCTCGACCGTCTGGCTGCTTCAATCCACGCACCCACGGGGGGTGCGACGCGTGGCGACGGGGACCAAGGGGACGCAGACAGGGCTTCAATCCACGCACCCACGGGGGGTGCGACTGTTCCCTTTATCTACAATTGACAATTTGATTCTTTCTCATTCCGAAAATCGTATAAAAAATACTAATATCGTAGAAGGGCAGAATCATGAACCTGAGATGGAACCCTAACCCATGCCACGATAGCCGTGCACTTGGGGTTAGAATATGAGAACCCCGTCCGGATCCAAAGGCTTCTTCGAACCTATGTGCGTTATTCTGGACGGATTGCTACCGAGATCGTATATCCTCAGGCTGTCGTGCTCCTCGTCTATTATCCCCCTCAGATCGTTCTCCAGCATGACCCTCTGTGCAGGTGTGATCTTGCACTCGAACACGGACATCTGAACCCTCAACCCGTAGTTCATACAAGTCTTCGCCACCTTCCTCAACCTGCGACAACCCTCCGCATCGGTGGTATTGACGTCATATGTCACCAAAACGATCATCGCTTCGCCTGCCTGATCACATACGGTGGATAACCGTCGAGATCGCCCCTAACAAAACGGGCCAGGAGCGATGATTGGACGAAAGGCACGACCCCCAACTGAACGGACTCCTTGATGAATGGATGGTAAACCTCATTGTTCTTGATCCTCTGCCATTCACCAATCACGGTCGCACGGGTGTCGTCATCCATCATGTACGCTCCGCCCCCCTCTTCGATAAATCCGTCAGCAGATACCATTCCGAGATTCACCAATCTGAGAGCCACCCTGTCCGCGATTGGACGCAACTCCTCCATCAAGTCCAGAGCCAACGATGGCCTGCCTGGACGATCCGTGTGGAGGAACCCCACATACGGATCCAGACCTACAGCCTCGAGTGATGATCTCACATCATGGGTGAGCATCGAATACAGAAAGGACAGGAGGGCATTGAACCGATCACGAGGAGGACGACGCGTACGTTCGTCCATGAAGAACGCATTCTTATTGCGGAGGATCAGTGCATCCAACGCCTCGAAGTACTCCTTCGCGGCATCGCCTTCAACCCCTCTCAGAGCACCGCTCGCATCCACTCCGTCTATCGCCTTCAGACTATCGGTCAGATGCTCTATGGATTCCTTGACCGCCTTGGAATCTATCTTGTCGGAATGATTGCTCAGGCCTTTCTGGAGAACCGTACGGCAGTTGATGATCTTGCCCTTGATCATGTTCCGAGACACCTCCAAGGAACCTGCTTCATCGTCAGCACGGCGATACTGTGCGCGCCTCAGCAGGACATTGCCCTTGGTCTCCCCGGAGACGGATACCAGGAACTTTCCGTTCGGGGTCAGGAAAGTCAACGTGACGTTGTTCTCGGCACAGAGATGCATCGCACCGGTGCTGGCACCGGAATAACCGAAGCACATCAGTTGCTGGACGTTGTGGATCGGGATGCGCCCGGCCTCCTTCCCTCCGACCTCCACCACGATGTTGGTACCGTCCCTACGCACATACGAATCAGGGCTGGTCACGTACAGGGTGTTGAGGAGTTGCCTCATGCCTCCTCCATCTTCCTGATGTACGACTCCACGTTCCTCGAGGATCCCACATCCGGCATGCATGATCCGGAGATGGAGCATTTCCTGCAAGCCGGGGACGGCTCAGCCTTCGGGATGCGTCCGCTCTTCGCCGTCCTATGCATCTCTTCAGCCAATCCGATGGTCTTTAGACGGAGAGCATCATCGATCTCAACATTCTCGCGCCTCCTCTCTAGCCCATAGAACAGACATCCCCTGCGCACCTCGGTATGAAGGGACTCCTCCAACGCGATGGCTTCAGCGCATAGCTGTATACGGTCCCAGTCGCCGAGCTTCCTGTGTCCGACCTTGTACTCCACCGGTACAACCTCGAACTTCCCGTCCCTGCCGTCGATGCTCACACCGTCAGGCGCCCGATGCAATTCGACGACATCGCATCTCCCGGATAATCCGAGGGACGAGGACGACACTCTGACGGCCCTCATGGTGATGACATCTCCGCGCTTCTCCTTGGAGCGTTCATCCACATTCTCATGGAATACTGCACCTGCGGCCGTTCTCGCATCGTCGGTCCAGACCTGTTCCATATGGATCAGCGCCCATTGCCTTCTGCAGAAGCTGAAATGCTGTATCCCCGAGAGCATCAGATAGTCGTCCTCGTCGTATGACATGGGATCAGAGGATCTCCGTCTCCAATCCTTCCAAAGGCTCCACGACGATGTCGTAGTCGTCGAGGCACTGGGGATCCTCGCACTTCGATACGACCTTTATCGAGTTGTGGACGACCGCGGACGAATATTGTCCGATCGGGCAGTTGTGCTTCCACCAGACCAGCTTGACGACGTCCATGCTCCCGTCGGGACGGGCAGACGACGAATCGTTCACGAACAGCGTCCTCAGAGCCTCCTTCAGAACCTCCGAATCGGCCTCGGAGAAACCGGTCTTCGCAGCCAACTGGGGATTAATGCTTCCGCGGATCAGATACAGTCCGCTGTCGACACGGTATTTCATCCCCATCGTATCGGAACTCTTCTTATCCTTCGTCTCGGAATTGACCGATTTGGTGATCTGCGTGCTGGTTATGTTGACCGGCTTCACGCTCATGGCCGGGCGGACGGACACGGGCCCGCGTATGCCTATGGAGACCCCGTCCGATCCTGAGGATTTGAATGCGAAGAGCTGTCCGAATGCCCTGACATCGTACCACTCGGCACATGCCGCCGCTGCGAACTTCTCCGTGTCCTTCCCGTTTGCTTTGATCAGAGGCTCTGCACGGTCCCTGAGACTCTTCATCCCGTCGTCGGCGCGGTCCGCGGACTGGACGAAGATCTTCTGTCCCTCGTCCTGCAGGCGGTTGCGCAGCTTGCGCTTCACGCATACATCGGAGATCTCTCCGAGCCCGTTTATCGTCGTCCTGGGGCGGTTGCCGTTGAGCGGGTCTCCGTTGGGGTTAGCCCCCTCGACGTACACTGCGACCGCGAAATCCACTTTGTTCCTGATGCTCTCCATTTCTCATTCCTCCTCTGTCTCTACGTTGTCTTCCTTCTTCTTGAACTGATCCTCACGCTGGCAATGGTACGCCAGGAGGAACTCTCCGCTGAGCTTCGAATTGTCGCGGAAGTCATCTCCCTCGAACAGGTCCATGACCTCTGCGATCTTCTTCTCGTAGTACCCGGCCTTAGGACCGAGCCTCGCCGCGTACGGAACCAACGAAAGCTCGATGTCCTTCCATGTCGAGTACGGGAACTCCGAAAACCTCTGCATCAGCCTTATCGCAGTTGTCTGACGGGACTCGCTGGCACTTCTCAATGCTGCGCCCTCCATCAGGTCGGCTATGGCCAGCAATCTTCCGTAGAGGTAGTCCCTTGACGTCCTCTCCTTCTCCAATACCATCTCGTATCTCCCTCCTGAATATTGTTTGAACACGGAGCAGGCGATGCTCAGTGTCTTCGCCCATTCCCACGTCTCCATGGAAACGGGATTGCATGCACGTCTGACCACGGATTCCTCGATATCCCTGGGGATCCTCTCTCCGTCCAGTATGCATGGCAGAATGCGTTTCACAACTGTGGCGATGATCCTGTCATCGGCTCTCGAACCATAAGCGGCGGTGGCGATATCCTTCGGAGCAGGGGCACCAATGAAGACTATCCTCTTCTCCTCTCCGTCACTGCCTTTCGCTTTCGCGTATCTATGGATCCATGCACATGATTCATGCCACTTTTCCAGCTGTCCGATCAATTCGTCTCCCAACTCCCTCCTGAAGAAGGTGACTGCGATCCTTCCCTTCCCAGAAGTCGCGGAATCCAAACAAATGATCGTGACTTCTTTGTCGATGATTTCCGCATTGTAACCACGGATCTTGTTGTTCAAATGTTGAGCAGCCACAGCATTCGTCCATGAGCTGATGTCTTGATCTTCGAAACCGAGTTCCGCAGCCAGATCATCGCCTGGAGTGCCGACCTTCTCCCCGGTGACAGTCCAAGCAACCATCGTGAACTCCCCTCTCGAATAGCCCTGCCTCCCGATCAGCCATCTGAGCGCCGCATGCATCTTCTGACTAGCCTGGAAGCCGATACCGCACGCTTGTTCAGACTTTTCGAAACGTCCACGGTATGTGAATCCGGACGTGTCGTTCCCGGAGATCAGTTTGGCTCCATCCCCCTGATTGCGGATCTTACTGGGATGCTTCTGCGCCAAAGGCACGATCTCCCCCGTGATGTAACACAGACCGGTCTCGCCCTCCTGGGAACCGATGAACGAAATCCAACTCTCCACCAGGGATTCATCCGTCCATGTGTCCATGCAGGGATCCCCTGTATCGATCGCCCATCTGACGAATGCTTCTCCCTGATCGGCGATTTTGGCGACGGAAAACATCTTGGCATCCGGTGCATCCGCCTTATCGGCCAGCATTCCATCCTCTCCGAGAATCAGTATGCCTGACGATACTAGATCATCCATCAGCGAATCCGAAGACAGATATGCGTAGAGCGAAGCGAGCTTCCTGTTAACAGGATCGTACTCGGTCCATCTCTTCAGCTGATTCATGTAGAGGGAATGCGACTCCGCGAAACTCCGGGGGATCTTCTTGTACCTCGACAGATCCCCTACGAGATAGATCAGCTTGTCATCCAGAGGGTGCGGACTCGGACCCGATGTGCGAGCTGCCGAATCCTCGGTACACGGGATTATCGTCGTCTGTTCCTCCTTGGGAACCGCTTCTGCAGACACGAACCGTCCGTCTCTGATCGTCACGGTGATCTGGGCATTGTTGATCGTATGACATATCGGGACCAGGGGGATATCCTCCGTCCTCGTATCCGGATCCTTGATGCACCTATCATAGGTCTCTACGAGAGAATCCATCCAGCCCGTGCTCATATGCCGTCATCCTCCGACAACCCGACTACCTTGGGCGTGTAGTCCTTCACGTGCTTCCTTATGGAGCATTCCTCGGGACGTATGAACTCGATGACCCCCTTCTTCATATCAGGATTCCAGAACCGTGCTGCGAGCTCGCCCTTCCCCGTTTCGTCCGCATAATCGAAACCGTGGAACATGAGACCGAAGGGATAGTTCGAACAGTAGTCGTAGATTCCCTCCCCCTCGCCGAAACGGCAGGGCTCCACGTAGCCCTGGCACTCGCGAGTCCCGAGGAAGATGTCCCTGCGACCGCCACGCTCCAACGCTCTGCAAGCCTGGAAGTAGTGCTTGTTCTCGTTGCGATCTCCGGCCAAATCAGGGCGCTGCTCTTGCCACTCGAAATGCGCCTTCACCTGATACTCGACATCCCTCAGGTATGTGAATATCGACAGGTCGTGGACGCTAGCATCCCCGTACTTTATCAGTTTGACATTGACCGACTCGTTTCTGATCGGACGCATGATCCGGACTTTGTCGATATACCATACGATCGTCGGTTTCCAGTATATCGATTCCGTTATCCCTTTCAAAGCCTGATAGGTCGGAACGGGATAGGTCGATTTCTCACCGCCCACTTTGGTCACGGGATCCGTGAACAATGCACGCGGACCCCACAGTCTGTACTCTATTGCATTCTCCATTTCCTACCTCACAACATCAGAGTCTCGTGTTTCGGCGTCTCCGTTATCCCTAAATCGTCATCGTAGTATCCCTCGACGAGACAGTGGACCGATCCACCTGCGAATTGTATCTCCTTCACCATTCCCTTCTTCATCATCCCGTTCAAATCGAAGGTGTTGACGGAATATCTCTGGAGCGTACGCATGGCCTCCTTGTGGCGATCAAAATACTCGTCGGAACAAAGGATGGCTATCGCCTGACGCGCCACATCGTCGTATGGCACAACAACAGAGTCGTTGGCGTCGATGACCTTGAACTCCGTATTGGCATCCTTGAACGCCTGCTTCAACTTGCTCATCGCAATCGGTGCAGCTTCTCCGCGATTCCTACTCTTGCAGGTCATCTCTCCGACCTTGTTGGAGGACAGCATCGCAAAGAGGGATTGCTCCGGGATCGAGGATTTGTATGCCATATCCGATATCCGTTTGTAGAAATAGTACTGATAATAGTCGTTCATTGCCTCCGGCGACAAGACATCCTCAATGCCATGACGAAGAACGACCTCGGAACATCTGCAACCTTCCGCGATATCCTCGAGATGAGACAGATTCTCGTCTGTTCTGATAACATAAACATCGCCCACGTCCCGCCTAGCATTGCGATTGCAACGCCCTGCGGCCTGCGCGATCGAATCCAGACCGGCCATACTGCGTATGACTACATCGAAGTCGACATCGACACCGGCTTCGATTAGTTGGGTACTGACGCAGACGACCCTCCGCTTCCCCAGAGAAGACACTATCTCCCCCAGCTTCGAAGCCCTGTGTATCGAACACATGTTGGTGCTGAGATGCGTGAGAAGAACGTCCGACCCGCAACGATTCTTCAACATCCCGTAAACGTCGCGGGCCATCCTCTTGGTGTTCACTATGATGAGGACACTTCCTGCCGATTCCATCGAACCGACAGCCAATTCGGCGATATCCTCCGGACCTGCAGGAGGGCCTGTCGGATTCACATAGCTGACTCTTGTCCTCTTCAAATCCCTGAACAATCCGCTGACATCCTTCATGATTTCAGTTGCATGCGACAAATCCAAAGGATGGTCTTTGACGCTACCTAAACACGGCTGGGTGGCTGTGCACAAAACCACAGACGCTCCGCAGTGACGGCATAGGAAGTTGACCGCCTCGTTGAACATGAAGACGGTCTTCACCGGCAGGCTCTGGATTTCATCGAACACGATGACCGCATTGGCCAGATTGTGCATTCTGCGGATGCGCTTGGTGCCCGATGAGAACAGAACCTCCAGGAATTGCACCATGGACGTGAATATCACCGGGCCATCCCAGGAATCCATGGGCGAATTCCATGTAGAAGACTCCTCGAATGAATCCTCCCCTATATCCACATTGGAGTGACATTCGGTGACGAGATCGGGTTCCGACCCCTCGTTGATCAGCTTCCTGATGACCGCGACATTCTGCTCCAGTATGGACAGGTAGGGTACGACGTAGATGATCCTCTCCATATCGTGCTCGCACAGGTGGTTGACGGCGAACCTGAAGCTGGAAATTGTCTTCCCACCACCGGTCGGCACGGATAACGTGAACAATCCTTTATCGCGAACAGATGCGGCCTTGCATTCGTCGGATATCCTGGCACGAATCTTCGATATGTCATCGGTCGAACCGTACGATGAAATCCTCTCTTCGAACCGGTCTCTGATACGCGCCCAATCGACGGATGGCTCGACATAATCCATACCACTCTGGAATGCGATCGTGTCGATCCTGTCGGCATCGATCAAAGAACTGAGGATGAATCTGTTCATCAGACCCCATCTGAACATCAAGTTCTGACAACTCGTAGATCCGTTCATCCCTTCCAAGATGCCTGCGAATGAATCCAACGTGCCATCAAACAGCTCTTGGATCTCATCCAGGATCTTTCCGTCTATCCTCTCAACTGCCTCATCGAAGTATGTCTTGGACCTGTCTTTAGAGACCCTCTTGATGAAATCCGCAACTCCTTCGGCGGAGATGTAGTTCATCAACCCGGAGTGATGCGACATTATGGCAGATTCCATCATCTCGAGCGCAACGGCCTCGTATACGCTGGAACAGGACTCGCGGCGATCGTATAGGAACTGAGCTCCTGCCGTCGAATGGTCAATGTCCCCGCGTGAGAAACCAGACCCGTCTTCTGAAATGTACTCGTTGAAATCGGCGGAGGCTTTTCCGAGATCGTGCAACAACCCCAGCATCCTGCCAACCCCGCACAGGCCTATCCTCCGAGTGAACCTCTCGCACACCTCGGAAGTGCCCTCCAAGTGCTCCTCCAAGGTCTGAATGACACCGGTTGTTTCCCGGATATGGCCTATGTTGGTCACACCTACATTGTTCATCATCTTACTCCGATTGATAGGAGAACTCGTCGCAACGATAAATAGCTGTTTGATTGTGCATTGGAAAAATCAACACAAAGGTAGTACACTTGGTGTAACAGATAGGTTTATTGAAATTCATATACGCCATATATTGCGCCTATTATTCAGCCTCATTCCGATAGGCTGCCGGTCGTCATCGGAAACAATGAGAACAAGAAGAGTGGGAAGGGGCCGGAGCCCCTGTTTTCTCAAAGGACCTTCGAAAGGAAATCCCTGAGACGCGGATTCTGCGGGTTCCCGAAGATGTCCTCGGGCGTGCCCTGCTCCGCGATGACCCCGCCGTCCAGGAAGATCACCCTGTCGGAGACCTCCCTGGCGAAGCCCATCTCGTGGGTGACGATCAGCATGGTCATCCCCGACTCGGCCAGGTCCTTGATGATGTTCAGCACCTCGCCCACCATCTCCGGGTCCAGGGCGGACGTGGGCTCGTCGAAGAGCATGACGTCCGGGTTCATCGCCAGGGCCCTGGCGATGGCCACGCGCTGCTTCTGTCCGCCGGAGAGCCTGGACGGATACTGGTCCGCCTTGTCCGGAAGACCGATCCTGGCCAGCAGCTCGTCCGCCTCGGCGGACGCCTCCTCCTCGGTCATGATGCCGAGCAGGACGGGGGTCAGCATGATGTTCTCCTTCACGGTCTTGTTCGGGAAGAGTTCGAACGATTGGAAGACCATCCCGATCTTCCTGCGCAGGAGATCCAGCTCGGTCGACGGCTTGGGCCTCAGCACCGACAGGATCCTCGCGCCGATCCCCTCCGGCCTATCGTCGATCCCGGCGATCTCCTTCCCCTCGATCACTATGGAACCGCCCGTGGGCTTCTCCAGCAGGTTGATCGAGCGGAGCATCGTCGACTTCCCGCATCCCGAGGGGCCGATGATCGAGATCACCTCCCCCCTGCGGACCTCCAGGTCGATCCCCCTCAGAACCTCGTTGTCACCGAACGACTTGCGCAGTCCGGAGATCTCTATCAGAACTTCGTCAGTAGGCACTGTTAAGCCTCCTCTCAAGCCTCTTGATCAGGTACGTCAGCACGAGGACGATCGCCAGATAGATGACCGCGACCACCAGCAGCGGCAGCAGCGCATCGTAGGTCTGTCCCCTGATGATGTCCCCCGCGCGGGTCAGGTCCATGACCCCGATGTAGCCGGCGACGGACGTCTCCTTCAGCAGGGATATGCCCTCGTTGCCCAGAGCGGGCAGGATGTTCCTGAGCGCCTGGGGCATGATGACCGTCCTCATGGCCTGGCCGTTGTTCATCCCGAGGCTCCTGCTGGCCTCCATCTGCCCCTTCGGGACCGAGTTGATGCCGGATCTGAACACCTCGGCCACGTACGCTCCGGAGTTCAGACCGAAGGCCGCGCCGGCTATCAGTATCTGGCTCAGATTGACCGACGCGAACACCACGTAGTAGATGATCAGCAGCTGGACCATCATAGGGGTCCCACGTATCACGGTGATGTACAGCCTGCAGATCTTGTCGCAGACGTAGAACCTGCCCGTCTGGTCGTGGGTGCTCCTGATCATGGCCGCGAGCGCTCCGATGACGAGCCCGATCACCAGCGCCAGGACGGTAATCATTATCGTGTTCTTCAGACCCTTGAAGATGTACGAGTAGCGGTCGTTGTCGATGAAATCCTTCCTGAACCTGTCCCAGAACCCGTTGCCCCCGTCGTCGGTGTCTCCGCCGGAGCTCTGATTGTAGTATGAAGGGATCTCCGCCTCGCCGACGTGCTCGCCGTAGTAGGCGAAGATGGCGTCGAGGGTGCCGTCGTCCTTCAGCCTCTGCAGCGCAGAATTGAACGCGTCCCTGAGCTCGGTGTTGCCCTTGGCGAAGATGAACCCGTAGTACTCGACGTCCGCGTCCAGCACGTCGAGGATCTTCAGGTCGGACTGCGTCTTGACCTGCGCGAGCGCGACCTCGTAGTCGACTATCTCCGCATCGGCCTTCTTGCCCTGGACGTCCATCATCGCCTGGATGTAGGACTTCTGGTAGCTGATCCGGTCGATGTCGGTCAGGGTCTCGGCCATCGCCGCGCCGGTGGTGCCGGTCTGCGACGAGATCCTCTTGCCCTTCAGGTCCTCCAGGGTGCTGATCGACGAATCCTTCAGGACGACCGCGACCTGCTTGTTGACGGCGTACGGATCGGAGAAGTCCACCTGGTCCTTCCTCTCCTCGCCTATGGTGAATCCCGATGCGCCCATGTCGCACTTGCCCTGCTGGACGGAGAGGATTATCGAGTCGAAATCGTTCTGCCTGAAGACGACGTTGTACCCGAGGTCCTTGCAGATCGCGCGGACGACGTCCATGTCGATCCCGGTGAACTCGGTCCCGCACATGGTGTCGTAGGGCGCGAAGTACGGACTGGTCTCGACGACGATGGTCTTCCTGTCGTCGCCGTACAGCGGGGGAGTATCGACGCTGCACCCGTTTTCCACGTAGTAGTCTGTGATCTTCTGGACGGTGCCGTCGTCGATGAGCTTCTTCAGCGCGTCGTTGAACGTCTCGTACAGAGAGCTGCCCTTGGCGAAGATGAACCCGTAGTACTCGGTCTCCGCATCGGTCAGGATGTCGCGGATCTCGAGCTCGGGATGCTCTGAGATCTGGGACTGGGCGACCATGTCGTCCACGATCTCCGCATCTGCCTTGCCGTTGATGAGGTCCATAACCACATCGGAGTACATCTTCTGGTAGACGATGTCGCCGCTGATCGTCTCGGCGTAGTCGGCGCCGGTGGTGCCGGCCTGGACTGTGAGCCTCTTCCCCTTGATGTCCTCCAGGGAGTCTATCGGGGAGCTCTTCAGGACCACGGCCACCTGCTTGACGGTGGCGTAGGACTCCGAGAAGTTCACCTGCAGCTTCCTCTCCTCGCTGATGGTGAAACCGGAAGCGCCCATGTCGCACTTCTTCTGCTGCACGGACATGAGGATCGAGTCGAAGGAGTTCTGCCTGAACTCGACGTTGTATCCGATCTCCTTGCAGACGGCACGGATCACGTCCATGTCGATCCCGGCGAACCTTTCGCCGTAGTAGTAGTCGAACGGGGCGAAGTCAGGGCTGCTCTCGACGACGATCGTGTCCCCCTTGTTCCCATCGTTCAGACTGACCGCGACCGCCGCCGCGCACGCCACGATGATGATCGCCATCACCGCGGCCAGTATCTTCCTGTTCATGCTATCAACTGAAACTTGACACTAGGTGTTGGGTCACATGATAAAGAAATGTGAACATTCTCGGTCGCTTTCCGACCGAATGTCTGGAATCGGACATATATTGAGTCCGAAGAATCTAAAGGATACAGCGGAAGGCCCCATGGGTCCATCATCGTACATGATATGAGGAACGGACGAATCGTCGATATCGTGTCCAAACCGTCCCGGTTCCGGACCGCGGAAGTGGGGGGTGCTTAAATACAAAAGTGTAATCCAACCCCATTTTGCTTAAATACAGAAATGCAACACTGACACGCTGGCTCGGAAATCGGAGGTCCCTGAAGGGAACGAGGTCGCAGCATCCGCATTCCATGCACATGGTCCTGCTCGTCAGGGACGTCATCCCGTGCTCCCGCATGACCTCCTTCTGCATCCCCGCGACGGCCATCGCCCTCTCCGGGGTCACCGGGACCGGCTCGCCTATCGCTTCGATCAGGCTGCCGCGGTTGTACCTGTTGACCCTCAGCGCCCTGAACCCCGGGATCACCCCCATGGAGCACAGCGTCTCCGCCACATCGCGGAGATCGCCGTCGGTCTCCCCCAGGCCGTAGATGATGTTCGATATGACGCGTCCCCTGCCGAACACCCTCACGGCCTCCTCCAGGAAACCCATGATGCCGTCGTAGTCCAGATCGGGGCACACCTTCGCGAAGATGTCCCTCCTGGGTGTCTCCAGATTGAGCTTGATCTCGTCCGCCCCCGCATCCTTCAGCCTGCGGATGTGCTCCGGCGATGAGACGTACGGTTCCACCCCTATCGGCATGTCCGGGTACGCGGAGCGCACGCGGGACACCACGTCGACCAGCCTGTCCACCGTGCCGCCGATGCTCCCGACGACCCCGCTGGTGAAGGACACCGCCTTGACCTCGTGCTCCGACACCGACTCGGCCAGCATGTCCATTATCCTCTCCGTCGAGAGGTGCTTGTCCTCGCTCATGTCCAGCAGCGGGGACGAGCAGTAGGCGCAGTGGTACATGCACCTGGGATCGAGGTTGAAGAAGGCCTGCTCCGGGCAGTGGCGGACCACCGGCTGGAGCTCGACCTCGTCGAGGAACGGCTCCCCGCCGTGCGTCAGGGACAGCTTCCCGTCCTCGGACACGTGCAGCTCGAACTCGCCCGAATCGTAGGATACGGACTTCTTGACACGGAAGCGGCCGAAGGATATGGCCACGGATCCGAACCCGGCACCGGGGCCCGCGGTCGAATGCGATATCCTGCACGGCACCTCGTAGCCCTCGGGCAGACGCACGCCCCCTCCCAGCGAGAGGAGGGCCTTCTTCTCCAGCATCCCGTCCATCGCACCCGCCTCGGCGGACCCTCTCTATCGATGCGACGCAGCGGTCGATCATGTCGTCGAAATCCATCCTCTGCTGGAACTCCGCGACCTTCTCCGGCTTCGCCTCGGTGACGGGACGTATCGGGACCGCGGCGCAGCCGGACGTCTTGATTATCGAGATGTCGAAGGTCCCGATGCGCTGGGCGATGTCGATGATCTCCAGCTTGTCCAGGCCGATCAGCGGGCGGACCACCGGGAACCCCAGGTCCTTCTGCTCCGCGCGGATGTTCATCAGCGTCTGCGAGGCCACCTGGCCGAGGGAGTCCCCCATGATAATCCCGGACGCCCCTATGCTCTGCGCGAACCTCTTGGCCACGTTGTGCATCGTCCTCTTGCACAGGACGCACTGGTAGTTCGAATCGGCCCTGTCGGCGATGATCCTCTGGTTGGCGCCGTGGTCGGCCACGTACACGGGGAACTCCTTCCCGGTGCACTTCTCCAGCTGTTCGGAGATCTTCACGACCTTCTCCAGGTCCTTCGGGTCCCCGTACTCGCCGTTGCTCATGTGGAGCATAACCACATCCGCGCCCGCTTCGGACATCAGATAGGATGCCACCGGGGAGTCTATGCCCCCGGAGATCAGGGATACCAGCTTCATCCGTTCATCTCCTCGATATGCGTGTTATGGAAATCCCGTCCGATGTCGCTCCGATCGAGGGATCCGCGACGGGGCGCGGATCGTTTCCCTTGTTCCAGTGTTTTCCGTCGAGCATGGGTGTCCACCGCAATTCCTACTTTTCCTATAAGAAATGGTAGTCAAGACTACTATTTAATTCGGACTGCCGGCCATCGCCGAATCGGGATAAAACAGGCACCCCGATTCCGCGCCCGTCACGACCGATGCGATTAGCCCCGTACGATTTCCACATTTCCCTCTGGGAAAATATTTAATCGGAACCGCCCATGGACGGGCGTGCATATCTCCACGAGGACCCGCTTCGCGGTACAGATGATGGTCGACATGGCCGTCTACGAATCGGACGGGAACGTCAAGATCAAGGACATGGCGAGGCGCCAGAACATCTCCGTGAAGTACATGGAGCAGATCGTCACCGTCCTCAGCAAGGCCGGATACGTCAAGGGCGAGAGGGGCCCCCAGGGAGGGTACCGCCTCGGCATGAAGGCCGAGGACATCACCGCCGGCGAGATAGTCCGCCTGATGGAGGGGACGGACGACAGGGACGGCCCCGACGGGGAGGGCGAATGCCCCTGGATCTCCAGATGCGTGGAGATGGGGCTCTGGAGCAGGGTCGACGCCGCCATCGGCGAGATCCTGGACGGCACCACGATCCTGGACCTGATCGACCTGGCCCGCAGGGAGGGGCTGCTGGACCGCGTCGACGCACCCGAGTATTACATCTGAGAACAGTTGGAAATCCTTATATCGTATCCGACGATTCCCCATGTATGATATCATGGACCATCGCTGTTGTTGAGGCAGTCGTTTTCATCATCATCACATTGTTGTACAGCTATCTCGGACCCGTGCATGACGGCAAGATGTGCGCCCGCTCCTACCCTCCCGCCATCCGCGAGAGGTACTATCTGGATCACGAGCGCCCCGCCGAGCCGTCCCAGAGGAGGGACGTCGCCGAGAGGGTCTTCGCCATCGTCCTGGTATCGGGCGTAACCGCCGCATGCGCCGTTGTGTCGGGTGCGGAGGGATTCGTCGAGGGCTTCGCTTTCGGCTTCATCGTCTTCCTGGCGCTCATCGTCTACGCCCTCGCGTTCGGATGCCTCGTCTTCCCCCGCGCGAAATGGGTCCGCCTGCCCGGGACCGAGGACATGGATGCGGAGTACTCGGACATATCGTCCCGTCCCAGGCGCTTCGCGTACCCCGGACTCGTCAACGCCGCGGCCGTCGGACTCGTCACCGGCGCGATCCTGTTCCTGGTCGGGTGATGTTCTAATCGTATGAGCGCCATGGACGGGCGATGGCCTTCGTCAATCACCCGAGGATCGCGTTCGAAACGGTCGAGGAGAGGGGATACCAGACCCGCATGGTGGAGCGGTGCGTCAAAGCGAACACCCTCCTCATCCTCCCGACCGGCCTCGGGAAGACGATAATCGCGGTGAGGATCGCCGCCGAGTTCCTCGACGAGGGCAAGGTGCTCGTCATGGCGCCCACCAAGCCCCTGGTGGAGCAGCACTTCTCGGAGTTCGAGAGGCTCCTCACGGGGACCAGCGTGTCGATGCTCAACGGCCTGATGAAGGACAGCAAGCGCGCCGGCATAGTGGAATCCAACGATGTGATCGTCTCCACCCCGCAGACCATCCAGAACGACCTGGAGGCCGGGAGGTACGACCTGTCCGGGTTCTCGCTGGTGATCTACGACGAGGCGCACCGCGGCCGCGGCGACTACGCGTACGTCGAGGTGGCGAAGCACGTCAGAAAGGGCGCCAGGAGCGTCGGCATGACCGCCTCCCCCGGGAGCAGCATCGACAGGATCGAGGAGGTCTGCCTGAACCTCAACCTCAGACGCATCGACATGCGCACCGAGAACGACCCCGACGTGTCCCCGTTCATTCATGATACTTACATCAACAGGATCGAGGTCTCGCTCCCTTCCGACATCCGGGACATATCCGCCCTGCTGAAGGTGATGCTCGACCACTACTACTCGGAGCTCTGCAGCCTGGGGCTGGCGTCCAAGAGGGTCATGCCGTCCAAGGGATACCTGCTGAGCATAGGCGACTCCCTGCAGAAGAGGATCTCCGCCGGCGGAAAGAGCGGGGTGGTCTTCAAGGGACTGAGCGTCAACAAGACCTGCATACAGCTCCTGGAGGCGATCAACAAGGTGGAATCCGAGGGGACCACCGTGCTGAGGAGGTACCTGGAGAGGCTGGAGGCCGAGGCGGCGCAGGAGAAGGGCGGGAAGGCCGCCCAGGCGATAGTCCGCAGGGACGAGTACGCCGCCGTGAAGATGATCCTCGACAGGACGGACGTGGAGCATCCCAAGGTCTCCAGGGTGATGTCCCTGGTGAGCCGGACCCTGCAGTCCAGCCCGGAGTCCAAGGTCCTGGTCTTCGCGCAGTTCAGGGACACCTGCGAGATGCTCGCGGAGAAGCTGTCCGGAATACCGGAGGCCAGGGTGAGCATGCTCATCGGCCAGTCAAAGGGCGGTCTGAAGCAGAAGGAGCAGGTCTCGCTGCTGGACGGGTTCAGGAGCGGACGGTCCAACGTGCTCGTGTCAACCTCGGTCGGCGAGGAGGGATTGGATGTGTCCAATACGGATGCGGTGGTGTTCTACGAGCCCGTGCCTTCGGAGATCAGGACGATCCAGCGCCGTGGGAGGACCGGCAGGAAGAGCGACGGGGACGTGTACATGCTGATCGCCAAGGACACCGTCGACGAGGCCTTCGAGAGGTCCAGCATCCGCAAGGAGCAGAGCATGAGGGAGAACCTCGAGAGGCTCAGCGAGCGCCTCAGCAGGGGGATGACCCTGGGCGACGGCGGGCAGAGGAAGCTCGACGGATACCGATGCGATCCGGGAGGAATCGCCGGAACCCGCGTGGATCGGGGCGTATTTCGGGGCCTTGGAATTTAAGGTCCTAAGTTTTAGTTAGAGCTTTGCACAAATGATACCCGCTCCGATTAGCTTATATTATGATGAAGACAAACACCCTCCAGCCACGCATTTCGTGGCCATGGAGCAAGAAATGAAGAGAAGAAGGAAGACAAGGAAGCAAGATGCGGAAAGCGAATCAAGAGCCGCAAGCGTTATCAACGACTCCGCCTATGCGAACGTGAGAGGTCATCCAAATGGCAACCAAATCGTTCTACGAGGACATGGTCATCGATACGCCCGAGAAAGCGGCTGCCATCGAGGAGGTGTACACTCACCCGGAGAAGTACACGTACCACTGCACCGGAAAGCTCAACTTCAGGTGGGCCACCAAAGAAGAGCTGGACAGGCTCATGGCACCGTACATCGAGAAGGAGGATGACTCTGGAGATGACAACAACAAGACCGAGCATGACGTCTCTGTCCGAGTTGATCCAGGCTTACGGCGAGCCAGCCGTCAACGGGTTGATCCAGGGCTACATATCCGCTCACGAAAAAGAGAACCCCGAGATCTCAGCCTATCTTCGCGAGAACGCAATCTCGATGGAGAAGAGGGACCTGTCCAGGACGTACATCAGCCTCACAGCGGATCTGAAAATCATGGGCTTCGTCACGATCGGCATCAAGTGTATGACGATCCCGGACGAGAATCTCCTGAGCAACAGCGTACTGAAGCGCATGAACGTCGAATTCGAGACGCGTGTCGCTCAGGCGTTCCTACTCGGACAGCTGTCCCGTTCCAATGTATCCGCTCCCGGTCAGGGCAAGGAGTTCATGGCATTCGCATTGGAGATGCTGGGTGAAGTCAAGAAGATCGTCGGGTGCAGAGTGATCCGTCTGGATTGCAAAGACGACCTGGTCAAGTACTACGAAAGCGTGGGATTCCACCTTGTCGGAAAGAACAAGGACAAGGATCTGAACCAGATGATCGGATTCATCGAGTGACTGGATCCAGTCCTCGATCCAAAACCAAGTGCGTCGAAAACGCTCCGAGGCATGGCTTCATTCGAGAACCATGCCTCAAACCTTTTCCACATACGTATTCAAATGGAAACGCGTACAAATGATGTATAATCATAAACATTATCAACTACCCGAATGGTTCTAGGACAAGAGGCCGTCATAATGGCAACCAAATCGTTCTACGAGGACATGGTCATCGACACACCTGAGAAAGCAGCTGCAATCGAGGAAGTATACACTCATCCGGAGAAGTACACATACCACTGCACTGGAAAACTCAACTTCAGATGGGCCACCAGGGAGGAGATGGATCGGTTTGTGGCGAAGCACATCAAACAGAGAGATGACTCTGGACAACAACACAATCAAACGCGACCCCATTCCGAACGACGGATCCAATGATGTTGGCGAACGAGGTCGCGATCCCTTTCAATTTGTATAAAGGGGCCGGAGCCCCTGTTTGATAATCAGAGCTGGGACAGCTTGATGAGCTTGTTCCAGCGCCTGTCGACCTCGGCCTGGTAGGCCTCGACGACGGGCTCCCACCTCTCCTGCATGAGGTGCTTGAACCTCCCCTGGGAGGAGAGCCAGTCCATGACGGGTTTCTTCTCGGCCTTGCCGTCCGCGATCCTGGCGCTCTCGGCGGTGAGGGTGTACTCGCCGTCGACGACCTCGAACAGAGGCCAGACGCAGGTCTCGACGGCCAGCTTGGCCATCTCGATGGTCCTGTCGGACGGGAACCTCCATCCCCTCGGGCACGGAGAGATGGCGTTGATGAACGCGGGCCCGTTCGCCTCGAACCCCTTGGAGGCCTTGGTGACCGTGTCCCTCCAGTTGTGGGGGGAGACCTGGGCGACGTAGGGGATGTTGTGAGCGACCATGACCGCGGTCATGTCCTTGGAGTTCTCCTTCTTCCCGGCCTGGACGGTACCCGCCCAGGAGGTGGTCGTGGAGGCTCCGAGGGTGGTCGCGGAGGACCTCTGGATCCCGGTGTTCATGTACGCCTCGTTGTTGAGGCAGACGTACATCATCCTGTGCCCCCTCTCCATCGCTCCGGACAGGGCCTGGAGTCCGATGTCGTAGGTGGCGCCGTCGCCGGCGAAGTTCACGAACTTGATCTCCTCCTGGATCTTGCCCTTCTTCTTCAGGGCGTTGTACGCCGTCTCGAGGCCGGCGCAGGTGGCCGCCCCGTTCCCGAAGGCGGTGTGGATGTACGGGGTGTTCCAGGACGTGTACGGGAACACGGTGGTAGACACCTCGATGCAGCCGGTCGACAGGGACACGGCGACGTCGTCGGACGTCCCCATGAGGATCTGCTTGGCGATGATCGACTCCGCGCATCCGGCGCAGAGCCTGTGACCGCTGGCCAGCCTGACGGGCAGCTTGTTGAGCTCCTTGAGAGACATGGAGGTCATACCTTCACCCCCAGGTAGGTGAGGCGCTGGGCCTCGCCGGAGGCGATCGCCTCCATCATCTTCCTGAAGCCGGACACGGTGGCGTCGGCGCCTCCGAGCCCGTAGATCACGTTGTACATCTTCGGCATCTCCTGGTTGAGCGTGGCCGCGGTCACGACCTCGGGGAACATCGGGCCGTAGGCCCCGATGCTCAGGTGCTTGTCGAACACGGCGACGCCCTTCTTGCCCTTGAGGACCTTCGCGAGCGCCTCCTCGGGCCAGGGCCTGTAGACGTGGGGCATGCAGCACCCGGCCTTGATGCCCTTCTCCCTCAGCTGGTCGACGGTCTCCTTCATGGTTCCGTAGGAGGAACCCAGGATGACCGCGACGTACTCGGCGTCTTCGCACCTGTACTCGTCGACCAGGTGGTACTCCCTGCCGGTGAGCTCGGCGAATTCGGCAAACACGTCCTCGGCGACCTTCAGGGCCTCCTTCATGGCCAGCTCGGACTGAACCTTGTGCGGGTAGTAGAAGTCCGGGCCGTCCATGTTCCCGTGGGAGACGGGGTGCTTCACGTCGAGCAGGGGGTAGAGGGGCTCGAACTCCTTGACGAAGGCCTTGACCTCGGCGGTGTCGAGCATCGTCATCCTCTCGATAGCATGCGTGAGGATGAACCCGTCCAGGTTCACGATGCACGGCAGCTGGACGTCGCGGTGCTCCGCGATGCGGGGCGCGACGATCGAGTTGTCGTACGCCTGCTGGACGTTCTCGGAGAACAGCTGGATCCATCCCGTGTCGCGGGCGGACATGGCGTCCCCGTGGTCGTTGTTGATGTTGATCGGTCCGCTGACGGCCCTGTTGGCCACGGCCATGATGAGCGGGACGCGCATGGCGGCGGTGATGGGGAGCATCTCCCACATGTAGGCCAATCCTTGAGAGGCGGTGGCGGTGAAAGTCCTGGCTCCGGCGGAGCAGGACGAGGTGCACAGCGTGAGGGCGGAGTGCTCGGACTCGACGCACACGAACTCCGTGGACACCTCGCCGTTCGCCACGTACTCGGCGAACTTCTCGACTATGATGGTCTGGGGCGTGATCGGGTAGGCCGCGCACACGTCCGGGTCGATCTGCTTCCATGCCAGTGCGACCGCGTTGTCTCCGTTGATTGCGATGTCGTGTGCCATGCTCACTCCTCCTTCATCGTTATGGCGCCCTTCGGGCAGACGCGGGCGCAGATCCCGCATCCCTTGCAGTGGCTCATCTTGATGCCGGACATCTTGTCGTCCCTGAACACTATGCTGTTGTCCGGGCAGTATATCCAGCAGGTGTAGCAGTCTATGCACTTGTCCTGGTCCACGACCGGGACGTAGCTCCTCCAGTCGCCGGTGGCGAAGTTCTCGGAGGAACCGGGCTTGATGATCCTGCCGCCCACGACCAGGTCCTTGATGTTTGCCATTGCCATGTCACTGCACCTCGCTGTACCCTCTCTTGAGGGCGGAGAGATTCTTGACGATCACCTTGTCGGCCAGCTTGCCGGTGAACTTGTTGGTGATCTGGTCCTCGAGCATGTCGTAGGGCACCAGATCGGCCGATTTCACGAGCGCTCCGAGCATGACCGTGTTGACCATGGGCTTGCCGATCTCGTCTATGGCGATCCTGTTGGCGTCGAGCGTGTGGCACTCGACCTCGGTACCGAGGGCGGCCTGGAGCTCGGCCGGGGATCCGGAGTAGTTGGCCACCACGACGGAGTCCTTCTTGAGCCCGCGGGTGACGTCGACCTTCCCGACGAGGGTCCCGTCCATGATGACGACCACGTCGGGCTCGTACACCTGGCTGTGCACCCTGATGGGCTGGTCGGAGATCCTGGTGAAGCCCCTGATGGGGGCGCCCATCCTCTCCGGTCCGAATTCGGGGAACGCCTTGACGTACTTGCCTGAGGCAATGGCGGTCTCGGCCAGGATCTCGTTCGCCGTGACGAGGCCCTGCCCTCCCCTGCCGTGCCAACATAGTTCCATGTGCATTGGTACCACTTTGGGGTTCCGTATGGGCGCTTTCTTTTAAAGCCTTCGTCATAAGCGATGGCCAGATTGACGGTTGGAGGAGGAATCCATCGATTTATCGAGATAATTCGTAGGAATATTACGAATATCGTATGCAATCCTGCGATAAGCACCGCGGGCCCGCCCATCCTCCCCCGCACCGCGCATGCTGGCTCTCCCCCGCCGCTCCCGGGCGCGACGGAAATCATTTAGAAGGCAAAGGGATTCGGAGAGACAGTCACGGCATGCATGCCGATCCAAACCGCTTGCAGGACACGGGGAGTTCCCAATGGACAGAAAAATTGTGGATGTAAACGAACTGCACGTCGACGATATACCGATAGTCGGAGGGAAGGGCGCCAACCTCGGCGAGCTCACCAACGCCGGTTTCCCCGTTCCGGAGGCGTTCGTCCTCACTACCGAATCCTACGACTACTTCGTCACCAGCGGGAAGCTCATGCCCAAGGTGGAGGAGAAGCTCGCCGAGATCGACAGGAGCTCGGACGACAGCCTCGCCAAGGCCTCCGCCGAGATCAGGGAGATCTTCGAGATCTGCCCCATACCCAAGGACCTCATGAAGGACATCTCCTCCAGGTACAGGCTCCTTGTGCCCAAAGGGAAGGTCGGGTTCGTGGCGGTCAGATCCAGCGCCACCGCGGAGGACCTCCCGGACGCCAGCTTCGCCGGGCAGCAGGAGACCTACCTCAACGTGAAGGACGAGGAGGACCTGTTCGACAAGATCAGGAAATGCTGGTCGTCCCTCTTCACAGCCAGAGCCATAGCGTACCGCGAGAAGCAGGGCTACTCCCACAGCGACGTCAAGCTCGCCGTGGTCGTCCAGAGGATGGTCAACTCCGAGTTCTCCGGCATCATGTTCACCGTGGACCCCAACAGCGGGGCCAAGCAGATCGTCATCGAAGGTGGCTACGGTCTCGGAGAGGCCATCGTCGGAGGGGAGGTCACCCCGGATACCTACGTGGTCGACAAGCAGAAGATGGAGATCATCAAGAGGAGGATCTCCACCCAGACCTGGAAGTACATCCGCGGCAAGAACGGCGGGGTCGAGAAGGAGAACATGCCCAAGGCGATGGTCAAAGCGCAGAAGATCGCCGACAGCAAGGTCCAGGAGATCGCCGAGATCGGGAGGCAGATCGAGATCCACTACGAGAAGCCCATGGACATGGAGTGGTGCATCGAGGACGACAAGGTCTACATCGTGCAGGCCAGGCCGATCACCGCCACCGGGAACTCCGCGACCAACGAGTCCGTGGGGAACGCCGCATCCAGCGAGGACATCCTGACCAGCGGCCTCGGGGCGAGCCCGGGACTGGCGACCGGGAGGGTCGTCATCTACGACATCAGCATGAGCCTCGACACCATCAAGGAGGGCGACGTCCTGGTCACCAAGATGACCATGCCCGACATGGTCCCCGCCATGAGCAGGGCCGCCGGGATCGTGACCGACGAAGGAGGCATGACCTGCCACGCGGCGATCATCTCCAGGGAGCTGGGGACCCCGTGCGTCGTCGGGACCGGCAACGCCACCGAGATCCTGAAGGACGGCATGGAGGTCACCGTGGACGGGACCACCGGGACCGTGTACAAGGGAGCGCTCAAGAAGGCGTCCCCCGAACAGGAGGAGTCCTCGGGAGTCTCCTGCGGCGTCTGCGCCGAGTACGTCCCCATCACGGGCACCAAGGTCATGGTCAACATGTCCATGCCCGCCAAGGCCGAGGAGGTCGCCAAGCTCCAGTGCGACGGCGTCGGACTGATGCGCAGCGAGTTCCTGTTCACCAACTACATCGGCGAGCACCCCTGCGCGGTCATCGAGGACGGCAGGGCCGACGAGCTCGTCGACAAGCTCGCCGAGGGCATCTCGAAGGTCTGCAGGGCGTTCTACCCCAGGCCGATCACCCTCCGCACTTCAGACTTCAAGACCAACGAGTACCGCGACATGAAGGGCGGCGCCGACTACGAGCCGAACGAGGACAACCCCATGATCGGATGGAGGGGCTGCTCCAGGTACGTCTCCGACTCCTATAGGGAGGCGTTCATGTGCGAGCTCAGGGCCATCAAGAAGGTCAGGGACGAGATGGGCTTCAAGAACCTCAACATGATGCTCCCGTTCGTCCGCACCATCGAGGAGGTCCAGGACATCACCGAGATGATGAGGTCCATCGGTCTCAGGCGCGGCAGGGACTTCAAGCTCTACTTCATGGCCGAGGTCCCCGTGAACATCTTCATGGCGGACGAGTTCTGCAAGTACTGCGACTGGTTCTCTATCGGATCCAACGACCTGACGCAGCTCACCATGGGATGCGACAGGGACTCGGACATCCTGGGCCACATGGGATACTTCGACGAGAGGCAGGACGGGGTGAAAAGGGCCATCGCGCAGCTCATAAAGGTCGCCCACGCCAACGGGAAGCACGTCAGCATCTGCGGGCAGGCCCCTTCCGTCTACCCGGAGTTCACCGAGTTCCTAGTGGAGCAGGGCATAGACTGCATCTCCCTGAACCCGGACACGTTCAACAAGACCAAGAGGATCATCGCCTCCGCCGAGCAGAGGGTCATCCTCAGGGACCTGAGGGAGCTCAGGAACAGGTCGGAGTGAGTGCTCCGACGGGGCGGGAACGCCCCTTCAACCTCTTCCCCGTCCGGCGACGGACGGGTTCTCTTCTGTTTTCCGTGCGACTCCTTCGGGAGGGCATCGCATCGATATTCAGGAAACGTCGGGTTGATACCGATGAAATCGTCGGGTTGATACCGATGAAATCGTCGGGTTGTTCAAATACAAGCATCACGTCCTCCCATCCGTGACGCTCACTCCGGAAGGATACCTCCCCAGACTGGCCGAGAAACAGCTGAGGGCACGTCTGAGAACCGCCGGCGCGATCTGCATCGAGGGACCGAAATCTTGCGGGAAGACCTGGTGCGCCAGGAATCTGGCGGAGAGCGAATACGCTCTGGACGACCCGGAAGGCGGTTTCGCGAACCTCAAGATCGCCGAGATCGATCCCATCAGCCCCCTCGATAGAGAGAAGCCCCGTCTGATCGACGAATGGCAGAGGATCCCGGGGATATGGGACGCAGTCCGTTCCACCGTCGACCGGGAGAACCGCTCCGGGAGATTCATCCTGTGCAATTCCGTGCTTGCGGATCGTCCCGGGAATTCGCATTCGGAGACTGGGGACATCATAACGACGAGACTGCACACCATGTCTCTGTTCGAGTCCGGGGACTCGATCGGTGCGATATCGCTGAAGGGGCTGTTTGATGGGGAGTTCAAGAACACGTCCGGCGAACCCGCATCCTTGGACGATCTCGCGAGGCTCGTCGTCCGCGGAGGATGGCCCGGTCTCCTCGGCATGCCCGAGAAGGATGCCTCAACCGCCCTCCGGGAGATGATTTCCGACATATGTGGAGATGCCGAGAAGGTCGACGGGAGGAGAAGGAACGCGCTGAAGCTCGACAGGACCTTCCGGACCCTCGCCAGGAACGAGAGCACTCTGGTGGCCAAGACGCGGATCGCATCAGATGTCCGCACGTTCTATGGCGTGGAAGTGGAGGAGGAGACGGTCGCGGAGTATCTGGATGTCCTCCGGAAGCTGTTCCTGACCGAGGACCAGCCCGCGTACCGTCCGGACTACAGGTCCCCGGTGAAGGTCGTGAGGAAACCCAAGAGGCACCTCGCCGACCCCTCGCTCGCCGTCGCAGCCATAGGATTGGATTCCGGTTCCCTGAAATGGGATCTGGACACCTTCGAATCCGTGTTCGAGGCCATGTGCGAGAGGGACCTGAGGGTGTATGCCCAGACATTCGGAGGAGATCTCTATCATTACAGGGACCACAGCGGCCGGGAGATCGATGCCGTGGTGGAAATTCCTGGGAAAGGATGGGGTGCATTCGGGATCGAACTGGGGAGCAACAGGACAGATGATGCCGCGGAGGATCTCAAGAGCATCGATCGGTTCATCCGGAAGGACGGGAAGGCGAAACCGCCCCAATTCCTCTGCGTCATAAGCGGAACCGAAGGGTACGCGTACCGCAGACCCGACGGGGTGTACGTCGTCCCGATCTGCATGCTCGGACCGTGAGTCCCGAGACCGAAATAACCGCATAATGTTGATAGAATTCTCAACAAAATAATTAGTTGAAAAATTATTCAACATTGGTATCATTCAAATACCGCCCCCACCATCACGTACCATGGACGGCATCATAGGACGCGAGAAGGAGCTCTCCCAGCTGGAGTCGATGTACGCGCGTGAGGGGTTCAAGGGCCTGGTGGTCTACGGGAGGAGGCGCATAGGCAAGACCACCATCCTCGAGAACTTCATCAAGGACAAACGCGCCCTAATGGTCTATTCGTCCCAGGCCTCGTACTACGAGAACTTCATGAGGCTGAAGCGCAGCGCGTCCACGTTCCTGAAACGCGACATCTCCGAGATCGAGTCCTTCTCCGAGGTCATGGACCTGATAGCCGACGACTGCCTGTCCAACGGCGGGATCGTCGTGTTCGACGAGTTCCCGTATCTAATCGAGGAGGTCCCGTTCATCCCCTCCGTCATGCAGCTGTTCGTGGACCGCCTCAGGAACAGCGATGCGATGGTGATCCTATGCGGATCCTCCGTGTCCATGCTGCTGAAGGAGGTCCACGATTCCGGCAGACCGCTGTACCAGAGATTCGGCCTCGAGATGGAGGTGGGGCCCCTGTCCCTCCGCGAATGCAAGGCGTTCCATCCCGGCATGGACGACCTCGAAGCCCTCAAGGTCTACATGCTCGTGGGAGGCGTCCCCCAGTACCACCTGGATATGGACCGCCCCACGTTCAGGGAATGCGTCGAGACCTGCTTCCTGAGCGGTACGGGAGTGCTGAGGAACGAATACGCGAGCATCGTCTCCGAGCTCAGACCGGCCCCTGACTACTCGGAGGTGGTCGCATGCATCGGGAACGGCGTGACGAAGCAATCCAAGATCGCCTCGAAGCTCCAGTTGGACAAGGGGGAGCTGAGCAGGCGCCTGAAGAAGCTGGAGGGGATCGGGATAGTATCCAGATCGCATCCGATGCTGAACGCCCCGAAGAAGCCCGTCTACCGCATATCCGACGGGATCGTCTCGTTCCAGTACGAGGTGCTGGAGCGCTTCGACGCATCCAGCATGATCTCCTGGAGCGGACGGGAGAAGTACGGACTCATGGAGCAGGCCATCGACAGCTTCCTCGGACACAGGTTCGAGGACGTCTGCGCGGAGTTCCTCAGGACTGAGTACCGGACGACCGAGGTCGGGAGATGGTGGGGCCGGATCGAGACGGACGACGGGTCCGAGGACGAGGACATCGACATCGTGGCCGAAGCCTCGGACAGGAACGGGCACGGATGCATGCTCGCCGCCGAATGCAAGTTCCGCAGGAGGGGGGCCAACCACGGCGACCTCTGCAACCTGCAGAGACGCTGGAGGTCCACCGGCGAGAGGAATCAGCCGAAATACATCGTGTTCTCCGCCATGGGATTCAACGATGAGCTCGTAGAGGATTCGGAGGACGGCCTCGTGACTCTGTTCGGATTGGAGGACCTCATGGGGAGGACCGAGCTCCCGGACCTCGACGGTCTGAGGCACGCCCGACGGTCAGCTCTTGTCGTCCTTGACGCTGTCGACCAGCCTCTGGTTGATCCCGTCGGCCTCCTCGCTGGGGAGGAGCATGGTGGTGATCTCCATGAACGGGTGCTTCGAACCCTCGATGATCTTCACATCGTCCAAGGAATGCAGCCCCCAGCGCTCGGCGGTCTTCTCCAGACCGATCTTGGTCTCGAAGTCGTTGGGGACGAGGACGATGGCCTTGAAATCCTTCAGTCCGAGCTTCTTGGCGGCCATTATCCTGTGGTGGCCGTCCACCAGGAGGAACCCCTCGCGCCTCTCCACGACGATCAGGGGCTCGTTGAGCCCCCTCTTCAGCTCGTACTGGCGGCCGATGAGCTCGTCCATGTAGACCTCCTTCTGGGTCGGGATGATCTGATCGACGGGGATGTCCTTGTTGACCACCTTGAACCTGAGGCCGTTCTGCTGCTCCAGGAAGTTCTTGACGGACATGACCTTCCCCGGACGGGACTTCTCGATCTGGGAGCGGACGATGTCGATGTTGGATATGATGCCCACCAGCTTCTTGTCGTCGTCCACCACGGGAAGGTTCCTGAGACCGTACCTGAACAGGATGCGGGTGGCATCGTCCGTGGACATGGACGGGATGGCGCACAGGGTTCCCCTCTTCATGACCGAGCGGATCTTGGCGTTGGGCTTGTCTATGTGCCTCAGGAGCTCCTTGGCGGTGACGAATCCCAGGAGATATCCTTTCTCGGTTATCGGGAATCCGTGGAAGTTGGAGTTGATGATCTCCTGCCTCACCTGCTCGACCGTCATGTCCGGGCTGATCGTGTGGACGTTCCGGACCATGTACTCTCCGACTGTGGCTTCTGGCATCGGGGTGGGGATTCGAGTGGTACGATATGAACGCGTCGGAGGTTTCCGGGACAGGATACCGATGGATCCCGGTTCCGGACGGGATGTCCGGGTGCATAGGGGGTCCCGCGGAATGGAATGGCCGCGGGACCGGTTTGCATGTATGGAGCAGGGGGCCGTCGCGGGATCGGACGGCGTCCCTGCGGGTCGCTCTCACCTCTTCCTGGAGACGGCCAGAACCGCCAATTCGGCGATGATAGCGACGATGATGGCGATCAGCAGGATGGTTTTTCCATCGACACCCGACCCGGATCCATCCTTCTCGTCGACGACGACCTCTATCGCATCGTCCCCATCGTCCGGTATGATCGGGACAAAACCGGATGTCCAGACCGCCTGCAGGGTCACGTCGGAACTCAGATCTATGGTCCCGCCCGGGAGGACTGCATCGTTCCCGCACCTCCATTCCTTGAACGTGCATCCGTTCTTGGTCGGGACGGTCGACGGGACCGTGTACGTCCCTTCTTGCGCCGCAACCGTATCGCCATGTTCCCATGTCCCTCCTTTGAGGTTGAAGGTCACAGTATGGCCCCATACTGCCGTCAGGGTGATGCTCCCCTCCACGGTGATGCTGTCACCCGGATGGTACATTCCGGTCCCGTCGGACCATCCCACGAACGTGGAGCCCTCCTTCATCGACATGGAATCGGCTATCGTGTACGCCTGTCCCTTCTGAACGACGTCCGACTTCATCTGCGTCCCGTCGTCCATGTATTTCACGGACAGTTTCGCCGCCGAATCGGCGGCGAATAGAAAGGCCAGACGGGACCCAAAGATGATCTTGCCCCCTCCATCGTTACTGTACAGATAAGAGAGGCCCGCGTTGTCGGCGTTGTTCCAGTGGCCACCCACTACGAGCGCCCAGCTGGAGTTGGCGCCGCTGATGTAATCCGGAGCCGTGGTGCTCCATGAATCAGACTCCTTCGTAGGAAGGCCCCAGCAGTCTTTTTCCGTGGACGGGTCGGTTCCGTAACCATAGAAGTGATAGGGATAAACGAGGTCTTTGCCGGACGTGTAGTACGTCTTATCTTCATCACCATTCCATTCGTACTTTGGATCGACGTTCTGACCGGCCCATAATCCGCCTCCATCTGTGTCGTACCACCAAACAGCGTCGTCGACGTACTCGAAGAGCGATCCCCAGGCGTTCTCGATGAAGAGCTTGACACCGTTGTTATTCTGTTCAGCGGTCCCGAAGTACGGGCCGTATCCGTCCATATTCCCTGTCTGAGAAAATTCGGGCTCTGCTCTATTCGAGCAGTTCCCCCATCCGACCTGTCCCTGGGAATCGAAGTTCTCCATCACCGCGAGGGAGCAGAGCCTGTAGAGCTGGTACTGATGGAAGTTCCACAATTGTGCGACGGAACCCTCGACCATCTCGTTGGCCTTGGCCTCTTCCCTATATTCGGCCAGCGAGGTCGAATTCTGCGGGGACGTCCCGCTGACGGACCCGAGCCTCGAACTTTCATCGCAGGTGGCCTCGTAGACTCCGATCGCGAAGTAGTTGTAACTCGTGGAGACACCGTTCTCATCCCTCAGGGTGAACGCAGGCGCCAGCTCCCCTCCGTAAGAATCGTCGCTGGCCAACGTTATCGTGCTCCCGCTGACCGAGATGTAGATCTTGGGAAGGCACCACATGATGTTGTAGCCCTTGTTTTTAACACTCTCCCCATCCACAGACTGCGTCAGATCGTATGGGTTCAGATGGCATACCATCTCGTTCCCGTTATTCGGGTCGAAGGCGGCGTAGAACGAACCGAACGGTCCGTATCCGTCCTCATCGTATCCCCAGGATCCTTCAGTCTTCCCATCCCCGAAGCCTTTGACGGCCGTCGTGCTGACGAAATCCCCTCCGCCCTTCGAATACTCCGTCTCCAGGCTCGTTCCAGTCACAGTAATCCTGCACGCCCAGCCGTCAGAAGAAGCGACCTCAGAGTCACCAGACGCTGCCGGCGTGACGGCGACCATCAGCATCACGGCCACGGCCAGAACGGCGGATACCGCATTCTTGCAAGAATCACGTTTCTTGGATGGAATCCTGCTTATTGCACTGGGAAGTGATGAGGCAGAATCCCCCCCCCCTCCTATCTAATTCGCAATCGCACACCATAATGAATGCATCCTCCCGGGCATCTCGAACCAGGGTCCTCTCGGTACGCGACCCCCATCGGCGACGCGCACCTTTCGATCTCCTCCCGACCTCTCTCCGATCGGGGGAATCGCATCCTGCATCTGACCAGGCGCCCTCGCTATTTCATATGTTCGCACTATGAAGCCCAGACGTAGGTCCATGCTCTACGCTCTGTGTCCTCCCCGAGCAGATCGATCACATCAATCTGCAGAATGATGCCCCCCACACTTACGAACCATCGAACCGCTCATCCGGTCCCGTGTACTAAACGCACAGTTCGTGAGAGACAGTCTCCGCGACCGCGGTCGCGGAGACTGTCTCTCGTGAAAAGTTAAAGAAGGCGGACTTCGCAGTAGGTTTGGTGACTCAATGCAAAGTCCGGATAGGGGATGCGAACCCCAGCGTGAAATACTTAACGCCAGGTACAGCGAACACATGGGCTCGAAGTGGGATTCGAAGCTCATCGGCGGCAACGACATCCCGCTGACCGACCTGAGATACAAGGTCGCGATAGCCCGCGTCGTGGACGGCTGGACGTACAGCGCCATCAGAGAGAGGTTCCACGTCTCCGACGGCTTCATCAGGAAGTGGTCCAGGCTGTACGAGGCGTACCTCGAGGAGGTCGAAAGACATCCCCGTCAGGAGGTCCAGATCAAGGAGCGCTTCAAGTCGATCTCGAATCGGCCGAAGAACGTCACCTCCCCCGTCCAGGACAGGATCAGGGACGCCGTGGTGGAGGAACGGGAGCTGCACGGATTCGAGGGCGCCTTCAGACTCAAGGCCATCCTCCATCTCGACGTGTCTCCTTCGACGATCAACAAGGTCCTCCGCTCCAAGGGGCTTCTGGGCGAACCCAAGAAGCGCCACGTGAACAAGGTCTACGGGAGTTTCCAGCGTCCGTACTGCCTCGTGCTCGTCCAGACCGATTTCAAGACCTGGAACATCCCCGGCAACGAGTTCAAGACGATCTGGATACTCGATGATTGCACCCGCAGTATCCTGGCCCACAGGGTCGTCAAGGAGTCCTCGGCGAAGGTGGTCATCGAGCTCCTGGAGCAGGTCATCGATATGTACGGCAAGCCCAAGCAGATCCTGTCCGACCACGGGACCGAGTTCTACTCGGTCACCGGCGGGAAGGGCAAGTCCCAGCTCGACAAGTTCTGCAGCGCCAACGGCATCGAGCACATCATGGGGCGCGTCAGGCATCC
>CAVJLK010000004.1:0-47956 GCA_963650175.1 Ruminococcus sp. CAG:579
TGTACAGCGACACCGCGGCGGTTATGATGCCGGAGAACGCCACGTCCATCCCTTTATTCCATTAATCGTGGCGTGCAGAATACGCAAATATGTACACTACAAAATAGATTTCGGCATAGCTCACGCTGAAGGATCAGGGCAAGTTTGATTTCCGTGCGATTCCGACAGCCCTTCCAGATTGCCGCTTTATATCTCAAGTCCTGGGGCGAACCCCAGACTCCTTTCCGCTTCCAGCACAGGAGATGACTACTACAACGATTTCTGGCGCAGTCCCAAAGACCGAAAGGGTACCATTGCCGTTTCGTCGTCCCCCACCCTGGACCGCCGGATCGCGAAAGACTCACTCTTCCGGCTCATCCGGCAGTTCGGGGACCTCATCCTCCTCGTAGTCTATGTCCATCTTCTCGGCCTGGGCCCTGGCCTTGGCCAGTTCCTTCGGGTCGCTCTTGTAGAATCTGTTCTCCCGCAGGAGAGTATGGACCATCATGAGCATCGAGTTGGTGCAAGCTATCACCGCTTCGCGGTGATGCTTGCCGCGAGACACCAACCTGTGATACTTCTCGGTGATGAACGAATCGGGGCAGTTGAAGATGTGGACGAACGTGGCCTGATAGGCCAGCCTCCTGGCGAGTTCGTCGCCCCGATGGCTTATGTGGCCGTTCTTCTGGGAATCGGCCGAATCCCTCTGGCTGGGGCGGACCCCGAAATAGCTGGAGAACCCCTCCTTCGTTTCGAATCTGTCCACGTCGATGACGATCGAGGTGATGTACGACGCCGTGTGCAATCCGAAGCCCGGTATCGAGAACATGATCTCGAACATCCTGTTGTTGCCGAACTCCTGACGGATCAGCTTCTCGGTGAAGTCGATCAGCTTCTTGGTCTGATTCATCGACTCCGCGAACAGCCTCGGCATGGAATCGTCCATGGCCCCGAGCTTCTTGATCGCATAGCACGAACCCACGTTGTCGTAGCCGTCCAGGTCGTAGATCCCGTAGAGGAGCAGGTACGAGCGGACCTGCTTCTTGGTCACGGTCATCCTGTTCTTCAGATCGGCCAGGAACCTGCAGTGGCTCCTGAGCGTCATCTGTTCGACCGTGGGGATGAACGATTCCTGGAATTCGTCCTCGCCGTTGAGCCGCCTCCTCATGTAGTGGGCGAGCTCCATGGCGTCTCTGTCGTCGTTCTTCCTGGTGGACTTGGTGATCCTGTAGAGATCGGTGGTGTGGGCCACGACGACGTCGTAGCCCATGTTCCTCAGGATCCAGTAGACCTCGTGCGTCTTGGTTGAGTTCTCGATGAGGATGTGGATCTCGTGCTTGTGGCCGACGATCTCCTCGAACTTCCTGAATCCGTCGATATCCGATTTGAACCTGCGGAGGTCGGTGTTGATGGTCTCGAGATATCCCGTCTTGTCCTTCCTGTTGTCCTTCCGGACGGCGTACGCTGCGCAGTTCTTCTTGTGAACATCGATTCCGATCGCTACCTTCACGTTCTCAGCTCCTGCGGACCCGTCCGCAGGGCTATCGTGAAATAGGGGCGGTCCCTATCAGACGATGGCCTGCGGGTGTTTGTCCAAATTCATATCGCAGGCCACTGATTATTATCCCATCGCATCGCAAGACGCGCCTGTCCCGATGTCAACCGCCCGAAGGGCGGCTTCGCCCGTCAGGGCGTTCTATCGGCATCGGCGTTTCACCGCCTCACGACACGATTAATTGGGGCGGATTTCATGTATGACTACCAGACATAGTCCGTATCAGGTTCCGGTAAGGTCTGAAGGTGCAGGCATCTCCCTCTCGCGCGCACATTAATTATAACCGGGTCCATTCCTCGAATGTTTATCATGACCGCGAGGAAGTCCGATATCGAGCGCAGCACCAGGGAGACGAAGATCTCCGTCTCTCTGGACATCGACGGTTCCGGCAGGTTCCAGGTCGACAGCGGGATCCAGTTCCTGAAGCACATGACCGAGACCCTGGCGAGGTACGCGTCCTTCGACCTGACCATGAAGGCGGACGGGGACAACGACCACCACATCATCGAGGACTGCGCCATAACATTGGGCAAGGCCCTGAGGGAGGCCCTGGGCGACCAGCCGATCGAGAGGATGGCCACCGCCGTCGTCCCGATGGACGACGCCCTCGTCATGGCGTCTCTGGACCTCGTGGACCGTCCATATGCGGACATCGACCTTCCGGACCCGCTGTACACGCACTTCATGAGGAGCTTCGCGATGTCCGCCGGCATGACCCTGCACATAGTCGTGATCAGGGGGTTCGACGAGCACCACATCGTCGAGGCCGGGTTCAAGGCGGTCGGGAAGGCCCTCTCCCAGGCGGTCAGGCCCAGAGCGGTCGAGCTGAGCACCAAGGACCGCGAGATCATCGGGTGAGCGGATGCTGACCAAGAGGATTATCCCCTGTTTGGACGTCAAGAACGGCAAGGTCGTCAAAGGGGTCAACTTCAAAGGCCTGAAGGAGGTCGGGGAGCCCCCGGCCATGGCCGCCGAGTACGAGAGGCAGGGTGCCGACGAGATCACGTTCCTGGACATCACCGCCTCCCTGGAGACCAGGCAGACCATGCTCGACATAGTGTCGGAGACCGCCGGCAACCTCTTCGTCCCGCTGACCGTCGGAGGGGGCATCAGGTCCCTGGAGGACATGAGGGACGCCCTGAACGCGGGTGCGGACAAGGTTTCCGTGAATTCCGCCACCGTGAAGGACCCGTCCATCATCGGAGAATGCGCCCGGAGCTTCGGGAGGCAGTGCGTCGTGGTGGCAATCGACGGGAAGCGCGTCGGGGACCATTGGGAGGTGTTCACCCACGGGGGGACCCGCGGGACCGGCATCGACGCCGTGGAATGGGCCAAGAAGGTCGAGGACCTGGGCGCGGGGGAGATCCTCCTGACGTCCATGGACACGGACGGCGTGAAGACCGGATACGACATTCCGTTCACCGCGGCCGTGGCCGACGAGGTCTCCATCCCGGTGATAGCATCGGGCGGATGCGGGTGCATGGAGCACATATACGACGTGTTCTCGCAGACCGGGGCGTCCGCGGCGCTGGCCGCATCGATATTCCATTACAACGAATGCACCGTCGGAGAGGTCAAGGCGTACCTCAGGGACAGGGGGATCGAGATAAGATGACCGATTTGAAGTATGACGACAAGGGCCTGATCCCCGTCGTCGTCCAGGACTACATCACGAACGAGGTGCTCATGGTCGCATGGGCCAACGAGGAGGCCGTCAGGCTCATGGAGGAGACCGGATACACCCACTTCTGGTCCAGGAGCAGGCAGAGGTTGTGGAAGAAGGGCGAGGAGTCCGGCCACTTCCAGAAGATCAAGTCCCTCCAGGTCGACTGCGACGGCGACACCCTGCTGGCCAGGGTGGAGCAGGTCGGGGGGATAGCGTGCCACCTCGGGAAGCCCTCGTGCTTCGACGAGGTCATCTACGGCGACAACGAGGAGACCATGGCGATCATCCCCGAGCTGAGGCGCGTGCTGATCGACAGGCGCGAGAACCCCTCGGACGAGAGCTACACCTGCAAACTGTACAACGATGAGACCCGCATGTGCAAGAAGGTCATCGAGGAGGCGGGGGAGTTCGCCCTAGCCATCAAGGACAGGTCGGAGGAGGAGATGGCCTGGGAGCTGGCCGATCTGATCTATCATACGATGGTCGCCATCGAGAAGACCGGTCTGCCGATGTCCGAGGTCTACAGGAAGCTGTGGGAGAGGGCGCAATGAGGGCCGATCTGCACACCCACACGGTGTTCAGCGATGGGGAGCTGATCCCCGCCGAGCTCGTGAGGAGGGCCATGGTCCTCGGGCACGACGTGATAGCGATAACCGACCACGTGGACATGACGAACGTGGAGTTCGTGGCGTCCAACGTCGCCAAGGCGGTGGAGCTGGTGGACGACTACATCAGGGTGATCCCCGGGGTGGAGATCACGCACGTGCCCCCGTCGAAGATCGCCAGGGTGGCCGACGTCGCCAGGAGGAACGGGGCGCAGTGGATCGTGGTCCACGGGGAGACGGTCACGGAACCGGTCGCTCCCGGAACCAACCTGGCCGCGGCGCAGAACCCCGACATCGACGTGCTGGCGCACCCGGGCTTCCTCACGGCGGAGGAGGCTCAGGCGGCGAAGGACAACGGCGTGATCATCGAGGTGACCGGCCGCATGGGCCACAACATCACCAACGGCCATGTGGTGAACGTGGCCCGTTCCGTCGGGGCAGACATGGTCATCGATTCGGATACGCATGCGCCGGAGAACCTGATGGACGAGAAGGCCGCTCTTACTGTGGCTCTCGGAGCCGGCATGACCGCCGAGGAGGCCGAGAAGGCACTCCACGTGACCCCGTACGAGGCTGTCAGGCGCATCGCGTGAATTCTCCGTGGCGGGAGTCCCCCGCCACACCTTTAAAACGAGGCGCGGAAGAATGGGAGCGGCCCTCCCGGGCCGCTCTTCGATGAGAAACGGGTTCACTCCTTGGACATCGCGTCCCTGATGTGCTGCACGAAGAGGTTCCTGAATCCGCTGAACTCGCCCAGTCCCCTGATGACGCATTCGACGGAGTATCCCTTCGATGTCAGGAACGATTTGAGCGTGTCGTCGTCGTCCCCGGCCATGTCGTTGGTGGCGTGGTCCCCGGCGACGACCATGAAAGGCATGAGGACGGCCTCGCGGCACTTGCAGTGGTCCATCAGGCGGAGGGTGTCGTCGTACTCCGGATAGCCCTCCACGGTGGTGACGAAAACGTTGTGGATCCCGGCGCCGAACAGCTTCATCTGGAGCTGGCAGTAGGCGGCGTTGGCGTAGTGCGGAGTCCCGTGACCCATGAGGACCAGGTCCTTCCCCCCGGCGAGCGGGAGGAGGCAGGAGCGGATCGCTTCCACGACGTTGTCGTAGTCCTCGTTCGTGGTGAGGAGAGGCTGCCCCATCCTCAGGTCCGCGATGCGACCGGTGTGCTCGGACACGATCCTGACGATGTCGTCGTACTCTATGCCGTTCATGATGTGGGTCGGCTGGACGACGACCTCCTCGAATCCTTCGGAGGACAGCTTGTCCATGGCCTCGGTGACGTAGTCGATCGCGACCCCGTCGCGCTCCTTCAGCTTCTTGATGATCATGCGGCTCGTGAAGGCGCGCCTGACCTCCCAGTCCGGGAACTCCTCGGCGACCTGTTTCTCGATGGCGTCGATCGTCTTGGCGCGGGTCTCGTTGTAGCTGGTCCCGAAGCTCGTGACCAGTATGGCCTTCTTGCTCATGGATAGGATGTATCATCCAATTCGGTTTAAACCCTGCTTCGGAGGGTACGGCGTGTAGATAATCAGGATTCGACCATTCCGAGTTTCGTTAAAAGTGTCCGATCATTGGATCCAGAGAGCGTTCTGTTGGCAAATTTGACGAACCTGCTACAAGACATGTATCTGACCTTGTCATAGAACAGCCCCTGGTTATTAGAGTCAGTTTTGTTCAAGCGCATCAGAGATTCAGGCATAGGTGGATTTGTACTTCTTGTTGTAGCGGAATCGATGTAGACATCGCGGGGATCCGCGGTGACAACGATGTACTCGCGGTAGCAGCGTGGAGTGTTTTCCAGGAAGCGTGTTGTTAAGGAAGGGGAGATGAGGCCTTTTTTGTAGTAGTTATCATAAATCTCTGCATTGAATCCGGACTCTGCCTTGAATTCGATGAAGAACAGGCCTCTTCCGTTCGTGCAAATGGAATCGACTGACGAGGGATGGTATTGCCTGCCTTCAGTGTGCTTTAACACCACGCTATCGAAGTCCAATGCCATTATCGACGGGTTGAGTTCTCCCAGATCCTGTCTGAGAGAATCGGAAAGTTCGCAGAGTGGCTTGATATTGGATGGTTCGATGTTCCATTGGACCATCCTATCACTCCCAGAACAGTGAGGCTACTTCCTCTACGGGGCCGGCCATCTCATCGTATGCCGTTTCCAAGCATTCCGTTATTTCCGAGAATTCGAGAGTTCCATCTTTGGTCCGGGACAGGTGATAGAATGATCTACAGTTTTTCATGTTGCTTGTCTTGGCTTCTATAGCCATCATCAGCTGGGGGTTGTGTGTGGCCATGATTATTTTGACGCCTAGATCGCGTGATAGGATAATCAGGGCATCTGCCAAGACATTGATCCATAGAGGGTGCAGGTGCACTTCCGGTTCATCGAGTAGGAGGATGGATCCTTTTTCAAGATAGCCCTTATCTACGAGCATACGCAGAATGCCGAACACTTTGATTCCTGCTGCGACATTCTTCACGCTGAGTTCACGACCGTCCCCTGACTTGTATTTCAATCCAGACTTCGTATTGATCAGATGCCCAGGTATGTTCTTCTCGAGGGCATCATCGAATATTCTGATGTTGTTCAGACGGGAGGAGTCTATGATGATGTTCTCCTTGTCACCAGAATCTTGGAAATTCAATAGCGATGCTATATTGTCGCGGTGATTCAGGGCGGCGAGATAGCGACGGCGGACCAACGTTGGGATCGAGGAGTCGATATTGAACGGGGAATCATAGTATATCGTACGTGGAATGGCACGTATGTTCGTGCTGACCGAGACCTCTTCATCAACGGTGCATGTCAAATCCAGTCCTTCTTCGAATGAGATTTTCGCAGGGATCTGGATTCCAATATTCTTGAACTGTTCTATCTCATCGAACTCAGATACTATCGTTCTTCTTACGAGATTGTCATAGAAGTCTGAATCCTCTTCGCCGTTATGCAATCTTTTCACATACTCGATTATCTCGCGGTCCTTATCTTCTGCATGAATAGCATCTAGTTGTTTAATCAGAGTGGTGACATCTTCAAAATCCTGATCCTGAACGTCAATCCTTTGGCTGGTTCCATCGTATTTCAGACGGATTATTCTGAATGCATCTGCGATCTGAATGTCTTTCAGAAGGTCGAAATCGGCCGATGGGCTAAGGACGCTGTAAATCGCCTTGAGTATCGTGCTCTTACCAGTGTTGTTGAGTCCAGATATCACGGTGATTCCATCTGCTCTCATGGAGATGTTTGGCAGCGCCCCGACGCCTTCTAGTGATATTCTCATTCTTGGACCCTCGAGATGGTAACGGGCTGAACATATAAACGATGTTGTTTCGGTAATATGTTTAGGGCGCCCTTCCGGGCGCCCCGGGATCAGAGGATCCCCTTGGCCTTGGCGAGCTCGGCGTTGAGCACGGATCCGCCGGCCCCGCCCCTCAGGGTGTTGTGGGACATGGCGAAGGCCTTGTAGTACCCGTTGCTCTGCCTGAGCCTTCCGATGGTGACGGCCATCCCGCGGGCCCTCTCGGGCGTCCCGGCCATGGCGTCGAACACCGGCTGGGGGCGGTTCTCCTCGTGCCTGACGACGATCGGCTGTACGGGGGCGGAGGGCAGTCCGAGGGTCTGGGGCTCCCCGCGGAACCCGGCGAGGCAGGCCTCCAGCTCATCGAGCGAGGGCTGCTTCTCGGTGTCCAGGACCAGTGATTCCAGGTGCCCGTCGACGACGGGGACCCTGGCGCAGTTGGCCATGACCTTGAACGGCGCGTAGCGGAAGTCGCCGTCCGAATACGTCCCGAGCATCTTGGCGAGCTCGGTCTCCATCTTCTCCTCCTCGTGGCTGATGAACGGGACCACGTTCCCCACGGCGTCCAGGGAGGGAACCCCGGGGTACCCGGCGCCGGAGAGCGCCTGGTACGTGGAGACGAACACCTGCTTCAATCCGAAGGCCTGGTTGATGGCGTGGAGGGGAGCGGCGATGCCGGTGGAGGAGCAGTTGGCGTTCGTCACGATGTAACCCCCGGACTCGCCGTAGCTGGGCTGGTCCTTCACGGCGTCGAACTGCCCCGGGTTGACCTCCGGGATGATGATCGGGACGTGGGCGTCCATCCTGTGGGAGCCGGCGTTTGTGAACACCGCCACCCCGGAATCCGCCAGCTGGGTCTCGGTGGGCCCGGCCAGGTCCGAAGGTATCCCGCTGAACGCGATCCTGCAGTTCTCGGAGATCTTCTTGATGTCCATGGTCTCGATCCTGCGGTCCATGGTCTCGTCGAGATAGACGTGGTCCCTCACCTTCAGGACGTCGCCGAGCCTCTTCCCCTGGGAACGCTCGGACGCGTACAGGCCCTCGATCTCGAACCACGGGTGGTCCTCCAGCATCTGGACGAACCTCTGACCGATCATCCCCGTCGCACCGAGGACAGCAACGCTGATCTTGCTCATTGGAAGCACTTCCTATGCCGCGGACAATCCCGCGCGCATATAATAGGGATACGTCGGAGCTAGATTTCTAAGTCTCTGAGGATTCATTGATACCAGAAGTTTCCAGCTCTGAATCGCTGAACGAATCTCGATTTTCTGGTCCATCTGGCATGAGCCGTAGCATCTGGAGATTTTAGAGATCTATGGCCGACCCGTCGTCCAATCGTATCCTTCAAACCGGATGGATGATTGTCTTGCGTCATTTTCTGCAGAAATGATTCCCAGAGTTTATATGATGAAATTCGTTGTCCGCACTATGTTCGGCACATCTGAAAAGAAGTCAGTTCCGAAGGAAACGCCTTATTTCGGCGGTCTCGAAGATCTCACCGAGGAAGAGATCATCAAAAATATCAGAGACTACCCGTTTGTGATGGGAAAACTCAAGGACTGCTGATGCATGTATTGTGTTTCAGCCATTCTTCTATCTCTTCCGAGTTGTATTTTCCTGCGGCTACATCCTTTATGAAGATGTAGGTCTGCATGTCGTCCTTGAATTCGAGTCCGTCTTTACGCAGTATTGCCAGCGCAATTTGGAATGCTGTCCTTTTGTTCCCTTCGACGAATGGGTGGAAGTTGGCGATATAGTCAATGGCCAGGGCTGCTCTCGAATAAGTATTTGGACAATATTCTAGTCTGTCGCAGAGTCCGTCCAGCGCCATGGGACTTATAACTGCGTCTTCCAACCCGGTTTCGCGGTCTTCTCCAGATTCGATGATCGCATCGTGATGGACGCGCAGGATAGCCTTTTTACATCTAATATATTTGTCATCGAAATTATGTGACGCAATTGTGTTTCTTCTTCCGAACCTATCTTTGAGTTTCTTGAACATATTGGATTGGAAAAGGTGATGACATACAGATATTTGATTTCTTATGCATGTGGGATGTATCCAGCGACCTTAAGAGTTTACCGAAACGTCCAAGTGCTCGGAAAAACGCTATATAATGCGCTCGGCGTAGTCGGACGATAATATGCCCGACACCGACGAGCTGAGAAGCCAGATAGAGGCCATCGACGAGGAGATCATCGACCTCATCGCGACGCGCATGGAGATCGCGGACGAACTGGCCAAGGCCAAGAAGAGCTCCAAACAGCGCTATTGGGACGAGGAAAAGGAGCGCGAGGTCAAGCAGCACTACCGCGAGCTCTGCGAGGAGGTCAGCCTCACTGAGTACGAGGCGACCCAGATCGCCGAGGTCCTTCTGGCCATTTCGAAGGAGCGTCAGAAGCACATCTACGAGTGATGCCATGCCGTCCAAAGTCGTCGTCAACATGAGGGCCTGCAGCCATGCCCATACGATCACCGTGTCGATGCGCGACGACGGGGATCTGGACGTCGACATCGTCTCCGACTGCCCGCACATCCAGGAGTACGCGAAGCGCCTGAAGGTCATAACCATGGACGACGCCGCGAACTTCGCGGGCAGCAGGATCGTGGATCCGGAGGTACGCGCGCCGGTATCCGCCACGTGCCTGTGCCCCATAGGGGTGTTCACCGCCGCCTGGAAGGAGCTCGGGATGATGTCCAAGAGCCTCTGCTCGAAGGTCCACGAGAACGACATCGTCCTGGACCCACCGGAGTGAACGTTTTTCATGGACGAGGAAGGGCTCAGGAAGCTTCTGGAAGAGGTGGCGTCCGGGCGTGTGCCCGTGGACGACGCCGTCGTTTCGCTGCGCGGGAGCCCGTTCGAGGACCTCGGATTCGCGAAGGTCGATCTCCACAGGGGGATCCGCCAGGGCATCCCCGAGGTCGTTTTCGGCGCCGGGAAAACCCCGGAGCAGATCGTCGCCATATCCAGAACCCTCCTTTCGAAGGGAGGGGATTCGGTCCTGATCACGCGGCTGTCGCAGGAGTCGGCCGACGCCGTTTCTCATGAGATCCCCATTTCGTACGATCCCGTCAGCCGCATCGCGGTGGCCGGGAAGCCCACTGCCGAACGCAGGGGCAAGATCACGGTCATAACGGCGGGGACGAGCGACATCCCCGTGGCCGAGGAGGCTTCGGTCACCGCCGAGGCGCTCGGGAACAACGTGGTCCGCATCTACGATGCCGGCGTCTCCGGCATACACCGTCTTTTGTCGCATTCCGAGGACATCTTGACTTCCAAGGCCATCGTCGCCGTGGCCGGGATGGAGGGGGCGCTGGCGAGCGTGGTCGGGGGGATGGCCGACTGTCCCGTGATCGCCGTCCCGACTAGCGTCGGCTACGGCGCATCCTTCGGAGGCGTGGCCGCCATCCTCGCGATGCTCAACTCCTGCGCCAGCGGGGTCAGCGTCGTGAACATCGACAACGGGTTCGGGGCCGGTTACATCGCCAGCCTGATCAACCGTTCGGCGGTCGGTCGCGACCGATCGGATGAACAATAATGTTTATCAATGAATCAAATCATGCAACCGCATGGACGTCGTAGGCGATAGTTTCTCAGGATACCCCTCCCAGGAGAAGGTTGCGAACCTCCTCTTGGAACTCGGAATGAGCGTGAGGGGGGGCCGCGCCTACTGCGGCGAGGTCGAGCAGGGCGATTCCGCATTGGGAAGGGCCTGCGGCGTGGACCGCAGGGTCGTCCGCACGACCCTCGAGAAGATCTCGTCCACGCCCGCGCTCGACGCCATATTCTCCAAGCTCAGGAGCACGTTGTCCATGGTGGACCTCGCTCCGGTCATAGGGTGCTCGTCGGTGATTATCACGCCCACGGACGCCACAATGCCGGGAATCCTCGCCGAGATCACCGGGGTCCTCTACAGGTACGGCGTCTCGGTCAGGCAGGCCATGGTCGACGACCGCGGGGACGAGGGCCGGGCGGTTCTCGTTGTAGTGGTGTACAGCAGGATCCCGCCCGAGGCCATCGCCGAGTTGAAGACGTGCCGCGGCGTGGACAGCATCCTCATAAAATGAGGGAAAGCTGGTCCGTGTGGAGGACCTTGTTGGGGCAGGCCCTCTCGCACCTGCGGCAGGCGGTCCCGGCGCAACGGTCCGATTGGATCGTCGCCCTGTGACCGGACGTCCCTTCGGGCTCTATCGACAGCGCCTTCTCCGGGCATTCCTTCACGCACTTCCTGCATCCGACGCACCCTTCGACGATCCCGGTGAGGAGCGTCCCGGACTTCACGATCTTGACCTTGCACTCCTCGGTGTCCGGCAGGTCGCGTATCGCCTGTCTCTCGACCTCGACATCCGACACGTCGAAATCGAGCGGGATGTGCGGGAGCGAGTACATGTCCAGCATGTCGTTGTACATCGACATGGGCATGCCTGTGCACCAGACCGAGTACTCGATGGAGTAGAGGTTCTTGAAGACCTCTGAGGTGGCGAACATCACGTGGTCCGCGCGGAGCTGCTTGGCGAACTCCCTCAGGCTCTCCAGGTCCACCTCTCCGAGGACGATCTTCCTGGCGAGGCCGATGGACGTGTTCCCGAACTGGACGATGTGCTTGGCGCCCGGTGCGACCATCCCGATCTGCAGCGCCTTGATCGCGTCGACGTAGAGTCCGGATGCGCCGGACATGTACGCCTTCTTCACGTCGTCGACCCAGACGTCGGCGGCGTCCATCAGCGTGAGGAATCCGGCGCGGAGGGCCCCGATGGCCTTCCCGGCCTCGTCCACATCGGCCGATGAGATTTCGATTCCGTCCTGCAGGATCAACTTCCCCGAGGGAGTGTCGATCTTCGGCGTGTGGATGATCCCCGACGTGATCCCGTTGGCCAGGGCCGCGATGACCCCGGTGCCGGTGATCCCCACGGCCTTGCCGTGCATCGGCCCCTCCTCCAGCACCTTCCCGGTCAGCGGGTCGATCAGGTCCCCCTCGACGGGGGCCAGGGTGTCGTCCAGGACGTAGCATCTCCAGCCCTTGTCCGTGACCTTCAGCTCGCTCAACGCGCCGGGCGCTGCGAGCATACCGCGCTTGATCTGCTGCCCTTCCAGCGCGGGTCCGGCGGCCGCCGAACCGCTGTAGATCTTCCCGTCCACGACAAGCGCCATCTCCGCGTTCGTCCCGTAGTCGACGACGACGCACGGCTCCTTCTCCTCGAGGATGTCCGTGAGCATCATCATCCCCATGGCATCGGCGCCGATCTCGTGCCTCACCGCCGGAGGGATGATCACCTTGGCCTTCGGCATGCCCTTCAGACCGAGGGATTCGGCGGACACGACGTCCCCGTCCCTGGGAGGGGACACCACTCCGAGCGACTCCAGCATGTTCTTCCCTGCGTAGGCCAGGTCGCGGATCTCTATGTTCTGGAAAAGCGAGAGCTGGAACGGGTTCCCGCAGACGCCGACGATCTCCACCTCGGACAGGTCGATCCCGAACTGCGCGAACAGGTTGTTCGCCGTCTCGACAATCAGTCCGTGGGCCACGTCCTCGCCGGATTTCAGGGCGAAGTTCACGTGGTCGATGACGTTCATCCCGGGGATGGGGTGGCGCTCCGTTATGACGGTCCCTACCGTTTTACCCGAATCCAGATTCAGCGCCTGGCAGCGCAGTCCGCTGGTCCCGATGTCCAATGCTATTCCGTACCTCACAGGCCTTCCTCCCTCTTGATCGTGTAGGCCGCGCTGTTGACGGCCATGACGGCGGTCCCGATCTCCAGCGGATCGTGGATGATCGCCTTGCACCGGGTCCTCCCTTCGAGGTCGTAGTAGTGGGGGACCCCCGGGCTGGAGATTATGGAACCCTGGGCGATAATCTCTCCCGGGATGATATAAGGTGCGGCATTGATCAGCAGGGTGTTGTCGGAGATGGCCTTCTCCACGTCCTTGACGGCCTTCGCTCCCAGGGGGATGAGGGCCTCCGCCTTCTCGAACGCGATGTCCGTGACGGAGACGTTGGCGCCCCATCCGAGGAGGATCTTCGCGGCCCACGTGCCGACCCTGCCGGCGCCCACCACCAGGACATCCTTCCCTTCGACGCCCTTGGTGGCGTTCTTCAGGCAGACGGAGTATCCCATGGCTGTGCCCCAGGAGTTGTCCGTGAATCTCCTCTCCACGGTGTTGTAGGCGATGAACGTGGGGTCGTCGGACATCATGACGATCTCCGCCCCCTTGGAGACCGCCTCCGCGAATCCCGAGACGTCCGTTCCCTCCGTCACGAAGCTCCTCATCCCGAGTCTCGTGAGGATGGCGTCGACGGATTTCGCGAACCCGCCGATGATCCCGAGCCCGGATGTTATCGGGACGGCGGCGGCCGCGAACCTGGATAGGTCGTAGTCCCTGCAGTCCAGTCCGGCCGCTTCCAGCGCGATTCCCTTGACGGTCTTGCCCGTGGTCTTCAGGAGCTTCCCGTCGAGGTCGAGCTCGTCGTCGGGGACGCCCCATATCATATCTGATGTGAGTCTGGTCATAACATCATGCCTCCTTTGGGGATGCGTCCACGAACCCGGTCGCGCCGCACTCCTCCATGATCGCCCGTATCACCGACAGGCGGCGGTCCTCGGCCTCCTCGGGGGTGTCCCCGGAGACCATGAAAGTGCCGTGCCACTCCCTCTTCCCGGGGGAGTAGTCGGCTATCGAGTCGTCCGATCCGAACAGCCCGGATTCCATCCTGGGTTCGGATACGTGGGAGAACTCCTTCTCCCCGGTCGTCCTGAGGACGCCGTCCTTGAAATGCAGATGCCAGTAGATCCCGGAGCGACCGGAGTCGACCGGTTCCTTTCCGGATCCTACTAGCTGTTCGAGCAGGTTTATCCCAGTGGCGGTGTAGATCGCGGCGGGGGTCTGGCTGGGGATGCGGGCGTCGATCTCCAGGAATCTGAGACCCTTGGGGGTGAGGATGGCCTCCACGTCCATCAGCGCTTCCAGCTTCAGGGCCTCGGCGGTCCTGCGGGAGCAGTCCTCGAAGATCACCTGCTGGTTGTCATCCAGGATATCCGGGAAGCAGCGGACCTCCTTGCAGTCGTATCCTCCGTCCAGGACCACCTCGGTGGTCACGAAGGCGCGGGCATTCTCCCCGTCGCCGATCACTTCGATGGAAACGCTCTTGCCGTGGACGAATTCCTGGATGATCGGTTCGTCCCCGAGGGACGAGACCTTCTCCAATCCCTTCCGGATCTCTTCCTCGCTGTGCGCCACGGAGACGCCGACGCTCCCGCTCTGGGAGGACGGCTTCACCACCACGGGGAACCCGCATTCCGGCCACTTCTCGGGCAGGGGGACCCCCACGCTCCTCATCAGCTCGTTGGATTCCAGCTTGGATTGCGACGTGTCGTACGCGCGGAGGTCGAAAAGGAAACGGATCCCGGAACCCTCCAGCATGCGGTCCAGCGCTACCAGGAGGTCGTGCTCCTCGCACGCCGGGATGACGGCATCGCAATTTCCGAAGATCTCCATGGCGCCCTGCGGATCCTTCAGCGGATCCAGCACATGCGGCTCGTCGCAGATGGACAGCGCCGGCGCTTCCCTGCGCCTGTCGATGACGACCGTCTCGTATCCTGCCTTGCGGCCGAGGAAGGCCGCTTCCATGCCCTGAAGGGCTCCGCCGACTATGCACAGTCTCATCCTAGGATCCTCCTCCGATGGACATGGTATCAGTCGAGCTTGCAACCGTTGAGGTACGTGTTGCTCTTGCCGGTCTTCCTCACGCTGCTCTTGCCGTTCTTGAGCATGAGCAGCCTCTCCAGTCCGAATCCGACCCCGGCCCACGCCTCGTGGATGTCGTGGGCGGCGTCGAGCCTGTGGGGTCCGACGGCGCCGGAGGCGACCTCCGTCCCGTCCACCTCCACGTCCAGGGTCTCGACGTACACGTCGGACTCCTCGCGCGACAGGGTGTAATCCAATCCCGCCGCCTCCATCACATCGGCGATGTACGTCTTCAGGCAGTCCACGGGGTCCCCTTCCGGTCCAAGTTCGACGAGGTTCATCATGGTGAACTCCTCGAGGTGCCTGTAGCTCTTGGACTCCTTCCTGTAGCACTGCCCAATCTCGAAGATCCTGACCGGACCGTCGGTGTGGTCCCTGAGTCTGCGCATGACCACGTAGAGGTTCGGAGCGAGCATGGGCCTGAGGGCGCGCTTGTCGTCTATGAAGAACACCTGCTTGTACAGGGGATGGTCGGGGGTGATGGTCATCTTGGAGAGCTGCTGTACGGATACGAACGTGGGCGTCCTGACCTCGATGAAGCCTCTGGCCCTGAGGGCGTCCGTGATCCTCGCCTCCAATGCGGACAGGTCGTGCCTGGTGGGATTGGCGATCATCCCCCTGATCATCGCATCGTTCGCCGCCTCGGTCTTGGACATGAGCTTGGCGAACTGCTTGTCGCGATCGGCCGCATCCTCGAACTCCATGTGCGAGTAGTCGGCGTCGCCGTATTCCATTAGATGCTGAATCTGGGGATCTGTGAATCCGATCATTTGAACACTGACCTGGCGAAAGGCCGGGGTGTCGAACCCCGCTGGCTAGGTTTTAGAGACCCGCTGGTCGCCGGACCGCCCTCCTTGGAAAATTGACCCTTTCGGACGTTATTTAACCGTTTGCAATAAGTCTGTCGGTTTTGTCCATTTGGATATATGTTCCAACTCGCTGTGACGGATTGGTTAGATATCTTTAAATAGAAAATTCACGGGTCAGATGGGATGATAGAAAAATTATAAATATGGATTTACAAGGACCGAACTCTCTATAAATAATGTGGGTTGGAGGAGTCATTCGCCCCTCCGGACCGGCCCCGGGGATATCGGCCGATCCGGAGGGGGAAGGCGGTCATATTAGCCTGTCAACGACGCCGACGATCTCGTTCGCCGTGGCCGAGTATCCGTCCGCTCCGATCTCGTCGCACCATTCCTGACTGCAGGGAGCGCCTCCGAATATGCACTTGTACGGGGCCTCGTACTCCTTGACGGTCCTGACGAGCTCCCTCTGGGCCTCCAGAGTAGTCGTCATCAGCGCCGATCCGGCGAGCACGGTGGCGTCGTTCTCCTCCGCGGCGTCGATGAAGTCCTGCGCTGTGGCGTCGGGCCCGAGGTCCACGACCTTGTATCCGGCTCCGCGGAGCATGGCGCAGCAGACGTTCTTCCCGATCTCGTGGATGTCCCCCTCGACGGTGCCCATGACCACCGTGCCCTTCATGGCCCCCTTGCCTTGCGACATCAGGGGCTCCAGGACCTCGAGGGCCGCCTCCATGGTCTTGGAGGCTGCGACGACCTGCGGGAGGAAGAGCTCGGCCCTGTCGAACCTGACGCCGATGGTCTCCATGCCCTTCCCGAGTCCGTCGCCGATGATCTCGGCGATGCTGAGGCCCGAATCGACGGCCTTCTGCGTGGCCTCCTGGGCGAGCGCGATGTTCCAGGTCTCGATGGATGTCTTCAGATCGTTCAGGATGTCCTCTCTGCTCATGCTATCATCTCTTGGTCGCATCGGACCGACACATGTCTACCGTTATTCGAGAGTAGTAGACATTTGTCTATTCTTATCGACAAACATGGACATATCGAGGGGGTATTAATAACGTACGGTGGTCATTTGGCGGTCGGATAAAGCCGTATATGAATCCAGCGGACGGAGCATCCAAAGGGATTATCAACGGACGCGTCCGAGAGGTGCGGTCGGATAGCTCAAGAGAAAAGAAGTCGGGGCATCGCCGGCCCGCGTTCGTCGGCAGATTCTCCGACGATACCCGATCGGAACGATGCGTTCGGAAGAAGGCCACAGGTCGGACCGACGTCCGACCGGAGAGAACGATGAGGTTCACGAGCGGAAGTCGAACTCGACGTCCTCGTTCTCCGTCTTGGTGAATTTGATCCCGGCGGCCGTGAGCATGTTGCTGATGTTGTCGGCGATGTGGCTCAGGTCCTGGGATTTGATGTAGGTCTTAATGTAGAACTCCTTCCTGTCCATGGGGAACACCAGGCGGACCTTCCCTTTGCGGTTGTATCCCTCCGGCTTCCTGTTCTGCTCCAGGTCGGAGACGTTGAGGTCGATCAGCATCTGGAGGATCTCCTCCTCTTCGGGCATCTGTCCGATCTCCTCCAGGAGCATCTTGAGGATATCCGGGAAGACGGGGGCCAGATCCTTGTACGGGGTCTTCCCCTTCAGGAGGAAGTTGACGCTGTAGACCTTCATCGCGCCATGACTGGGAAAAACCGTATATAACGTTTTTCGGGCACTTCCGGGGCGTCCGCGGAGGGTCCGCAACTTCCGACCCTCCGGTACACTACTATATAATATACAACTAATAGGCCGGAGCATGAGATCTGCACTCACGGTCGCAGGCTCGGACTCGATAGGAGGCGCAGGCATCCAGGCCGATGTGAAGGCCATGTCCACTGTAGGGGTCCACGCCGCGACCGTCATCACCGCCGTCACCGCGCAGAACACGCGCGGCGTCAACGGCATCCTCCCGCTGCCGGAGGAGTTCATCAAAGAGCAGCTGGAGGCTGTCCTGAAGGACGCCGACATCAAGGCGATAAAGACGGGGATGCTGTACAGCGCCGAGATAGTCGGCACCGTCGCGGACATCCTGGAGGACCACGAGGCCCCTCTGATAGTCGACCCGGTCATGATCGCCGGCACGGGGAGCTCCCTGATGGACGACAGTCTGGCCGATGCTCTTAGGAGGAAGCTGCTCCCGATCTGCGAGCTCGTCACGCCTAACAAGAGCGAGGCCGAGGTGCTCGCGAAGATGAAGATCAAGACCAAGGACGACGTGAGGCTCGCCGCCGAGCTCATCGGGAAGCAGGGCTCCGCCGTGCTGATGAAGGGCGGGCACTTCCAGGCGCCCAACGTCGTCGATCTGCTCTATCTGTCCTCGGAGTTCACCAAGATGGAGTACCCCCGCCTGAACAAGGCCGGGCACGGGAGCGGGTGTGTCCTGTCCTCGTACATCACGGCCCACATGGCCAAGGGCATGGACGTCGCCAACGCGGTGTTCAAGTCCAGGGAGCTGATCCAGGAGGCCATAGCGAAGCAGTACCCCGTCGGGAAGGGGGACCCCGTGGTGGATCCCATGGTAGGAGACGGAGGAAGCGAGGGGTTCATGGTTTTGGATGCACTGGATTCCGCCGCGTCCCGCATACTCGACATCGTCCCTGAGGAGCTGGTGCCCAAGGGCGGCATGAACATCGCCATGGCCATGAGGGACGCCGCCGGTCCGGAGCAGATAGCCGCCATCGACAAGAGGCTGACCGTCCACAACGGCATGATCAGGAAGGGCGGGCCGGCCAAGTTCGGCACCGCCGAAGGCCTGTCCTACATCCTGATGGCGGTCATGAAGCGCTATCCGGAGATGCGCTGCATCATGAGCCTCGCCTGCACCCCGGACATCCTGGATGTCATGGAGGAGGTCGGGCTGAAGTCGGTGCAGATCGAGCTGGCCAAGGACAAGTTCATGGAGTCGACCGAGAAGGCCCTCTCCAAGTCCAAGTCCGTTCCCGATGCGCTCGTGGACAAGGGCTCCAAGAAGGAGCGCGTGGTGAGGTTCCTGGCCAAGGACACCGCCGACATGCTCTCCAAGCTCGAAGAGATTCTTTGAAAAACCCGCCGGGCGCGGTCCCGGCATCCTTCCGAGATTCTGAAGAAGTGGGAATCCGGGGGAGGTCCCCCGTAACGTGTTTGAGGGGCGGAGCCCCGACGACGATCAGCTTCCGATCGTCCTGATGGTGATCTCGAAGTAGAGGTCGATGTTGTCCCTCTCCTCGCAGGTCTTGTAGGAGTAGGTGCCGCTCCCGACGCCGGTGACGTAGATCCCGTTGCCGTCGACGTTGATCTCGAGCATGGCGATGTTCCCGTTGCCGACGCTCTTGGTGTCGCTGAAGGACATCGTGACGGAGATCGAGTCGGAGGAGATGCTGTTGACCTTGTAGCTGACCTTGCCGTACTCGCTGTCGTCGTTCCCGATGTACTGGTAGGTCTCGCCGCTGGTGGGCATGTTCTGGACGACGACCATGTTGGTGGAGCTCACGAAGGTCGCGAGCCCGGTCCATCCGTAGGCGGTCGTGATGCGGACGGAGGTGCCGGCGGTCAGGGTGACGTCGCTTCCGTAGACGTCGGTGAACTGGGCCTTGGTCATCTCCTGCACCGCGGGGACGGCGAAGGTGGTGCTGACGTCCTCGTGGACGGATCCGGCGGGGGCGACGTATCCCTCCCCTGCGGGGATCTTGACCGTGAAGGTGTCCCCGATCTTGTGCCCGACGAGGGCGTTCTCGAATCCCTTCAGGGCCCCGTTGCTCCCGACGGTGACGCTGAGCGTCGAGTAGGAGCTCTTGGAGAAGCTGTTGGCCTTCGCGATGTCATCGTTGTTGCCGACGCTGGCGATCGAGGTGTCGAACACGACGGCGTTGGCCTCGCCGTAGAACGCATAGTAGGTGCCGGTGTAGTCGACCGTGACCTTGTCGCCGTATGCGACCTTCGTCTCATCGCTTTGCAGGTAGTGTTCGTCGACGTAGACACCGAGGATGCCCACGCAAGCCACGACGAAAACGACGAAGCAGACCGAGAATATCGGGTCCCTCTTCTTCTTGATGCCTTCGCCAGTCATCTGTATCGAGAGGCGCCCATACTTTTACTATAAATAAAGAAATCGGTCGCCGATTCGAGCACGGCGCCGATGTGCCAGATGCGTTCATCTGACCCTGAAACGGACATCCCACGAGGCGGCTCTGCGACGACATTCATCCTCGGATGCGTCGGGGATGCTGCCCCCGACGACGGAGACGGTGACGTCCGGGATGAGATCCTTCGCCTCCTCGATGAACGCGATAAGCGAGGGGTAGGCGTCCTTGCCAAATCTGGGCCTGCAGACGTCCATGTACTCCTCGGGATCGGGGGCGTTGAGGCTGATGGAGATGGCGTCGAGGACCTGTGCCAGATCTGGAACGATATCTCTGCCGTTGATCAGGTTGCCGAGGCCGTTGGTGTCCAGGCGGATGCGGGCCTTCGTTTCCGAGCGGATCCTCTTCGCGATCTCCAGGAGGTCGTCGAGACGTTCGGTCGGCTCCCCGTACCCGCAGAACACGATCTCCCTGGCGTCGGAGGCCTTGGAATGGATCTCCCGCATGACCTCGTCGATCGTGGGTTCGCGGTCCAGCCACAGGTCGTCGGCGTCGCCGAGCCTCCGGGTGCTGTTCCTGACGCAGAACGTGCACCTGCAGGGGCACCTGTTGGTCATGTTGATGTACCATGTCGATCCGTAGCGGTAGAGGATGCTCACGTCCCTCCGAGTTCTTGGACTCCGAGAAATACCTTGCGACGGAGGCCAACCGCGATATAGGCGCTTCCCGATGTCTGCGGCATGTTCGATCTGTACGTGGTCACCGATTCCGACCTCTCCTCCGGTCGCACCGACGCCGAGGTGGCCAGGATGGCCTACGAGGGCGGGGCGGACGCGGTCCAGCTGCGCATGAAGCACGCCGACGGGAGGGAGATGCTGGCACAGGCAAAAGCCATCGCCGAGATCGCGGACGAGATGGGCCGCTTCTTCTTCGTAAACGACCGCGTCGACATCGCCATGGCGTCCGGCGCGGACGGCGTCCATCTGGGACAATCCGACATCCCCGTCTCCGAGGCCCGCAGGCTCATGGGCGACGATGCGATCATCGGCGCATCCGTGCAGAACGTCGAGCAGGCTCTCGAAGCAGTAGAACAGGGAGCCGACTACCTCGGAGTGGGATCCATATTCGTCACATCCACCAAGCCCGACGCCGTCCAGGGCCTCGGACTCGGGGCAATATTCGAGATCAGGCAGGCCGTGGACATCCCCGTGGTGGCAATCGGCGGGATAAACCGCGGGAACATCCAGGACGTCATACGCGCCGGCGCGGATTCCGCCGCGGTGGTCTCCGCGGTCGTCGCACAGGACGATCCCCGCGCGGCCGCCCACGAGCTCAGGGACCTGATCCTCAAGGTCCGTCCGATCATCCCATCCCTATGACGGGCACGTACCGATTCCGAGCCAACCGCCCTTCTTTTATTATAAAGAGAAGCGATAAGCGCCTTCATGCGCTCGCAAGATGACTACCTGCGTGATTTCGCGGTCCTCATGACCGAGAAAGGGGTTGTGGCAATGTCCGACCCCCAGCAGATCGCAGTGTACGATCTCCTATGCGGGGGGAAGAAGAGGCCCAGCGACATCGCCGAGGCCCTCGGACTGCCGTCCTCGTCGCTCCATTTCGTCCTGGACAAGATGGTCGACCAGGGGATAATCGTCAGGTCGAAGCCCGACCCGGCCAAGAAGGAGGTCTTCTACTCCATCCTGGCCCTGAGGATCGCCGGCTCGTCCAAACCGTCTCCGGAGGCCGTCTCCGAGTCCCGCGAGGTCTTCTCGTCCCCCGACGCCCGCTACACCGGGCTCTCCAGCGTCGCCAACATGCTCGACAGCTACCTGGCCGAGATCGGCCTGGAGCACGGGCAGCTCCGCGCCAGGTACGTGAGGGACCTGGCTGCGGCCAACAGGGACGCCATCGGCACGGGTTCCATCGAATCCGTGATGCAGGCCGTCAAGGAACGCTTCTGCGCCATGACCGGCTTCAAGCTCAGCGTGTTCTCGCTCAATCCCCCGACCATGGTGTTCGAGGGCGACGCCTCCATGAGGGGCAAGATGGACATGCTGTCGCTCCTCGTCAAGTACATGATCGAGAACGCCACCGGCAGGACCCTCGCCGTCGCATCCTCCGAGGATTTCAGCAACGACGAGTCCGTGAGGATCAAGGTCGTCTACGAGAGGGCCGAGCCCGAGCCCGAGCCGTACGTGAACACCTCGCTCCCCCAGATGGCGGAGCCGGAGAAGTTCATGGTCGTCGAGATCGACGGCGGAGTCGCTCTGCTCATGAACGACATCCAGACCAGGCTCGTGGAGGCGATCTACGAGAGGCCGCTGTGCGTGACCGACGTGGTCAACATGGTCGACATGCCCAGGTCCACCGTCACCACCAACCTTCTGAGGATGGTGGAGGAGGGCGTGGCAACAGTATTCTACTCCGAATCCGGGGCTCTCTACTACGGTCTGAGCTGCTCCATCCTCATGAAGAGGACCCGCAGGGTCAGCAAGGACCCGACCCCCACCAGGAACGCGATCAAGCAGGCGTCCAGGGACGGGGGCTTCGTCGAGGGGTACATGCTCTATCTGCTGTCCTCCCTCCACGAGCTCGGGTTCGACACGGACTACATGATGGTCGTCCTCGGCGCCAGGTACATGAGGGCCGTCGGACAGGACGGACCCAAGAACTTCGATTCCTACTTCGGGAAGATGTCGGACATCTCCAAGGTGTTCGGCCTGTCCCTGAGCGTTGTCTCCGTCTATCCTCTGACGATCGGCATCTCCAAGGAGGGCGACCAGCCCCTCGTGCCGGCCATGACCTTCGTGAAGGGGATGGCCCATCAGGGTCTGGAGATGGCCTCCTCCGGGATATTCGTGAGGGTCTCCGAGGAGACCCCCGAGGACATGAAGGTCTCCTTCAAGGAGATCTACCCGTCCCTGAGCATGACTCCCGCCGCGGGATCCGAAGCGGACGCCGTCGCGGCGGATGCCGCCCCGGCCAAGAAGAAGAGGACCTCGTCGGTCCGCGACGCGCTCCGCAACAGGAGCGCCAAGTCCGACGGCAGGCCCCTCAGGACAGTCCGCTACATCACCGGCATCGCAATGGTCGTGTTCGCCGCCATGATCGTCGTGCTGGCGATGAGCGGGGACGGCAACGACAATCTCGCCTCCGGGGAGACGTACAGGATCACAGCGGATTCCGGCATCTCGCTCTACGACGAGACCGGCGCTCTCATGAGCTCGCCGTACATCGTGAAGGTCGATCAGTCCGTCACTTTCGCCATCGGGTGCGACGGCACCGCCGGCACCGTGCGCGACGGGACGGCGACGCCCCTGGCGTCGCTGTACGACGACGAGAACGGATTGTTCACGATCAGTCTGGACGCGGACCTGGACATCATGCTCCTGAAGCAGGTGGACGTCGCATCGAACGGATTGACGGTCTCGATGTACGACTTCGGCGAGAAGGTCAACGCGAAGTACGCCAACGAGTTCGCCGATTATGTTCCGGCGGAAGGCACCGTGTGGGCCTCCGAGTACGCCTGGATCCTCTACGAGGCCGCAGACGGCTCCTACGTATCCTTCGGGGACGACGAGGTCTACATGGGCAGGGTCTGCCTGCAGGCCTGGTCCGACGAGTCGCCCGTCTCCGGAAAGGTCCCGACCGACTGCATCGACGTTACGATGACCCTGAGGTCCGGGAACGTCTCCGCCGACGCCGCCTTCGAGTACGAGGGCAGGTACGTCGCCGGGGAGATGAAGGTCGCGAAGAACGCGGCCGTGGCCCTGAGGTTCATCAGCACCGACGGCCCCGTGGTCATCACCCTGGTCCAGGACGGCAGGGAGACTCAGCTCAACCTGTCCCAGGACAGGACGGTGGTCTTCTCGGCCTATCAGGACGTCTCGATCGTCTGCGCTTACACAACGGTATTCTGAAACCCCTTCCCGACCCATGAAGTGTCCGAACTGCGGAGCCGAGGTCGGGAGCACACCCTTCTGCCCCCAATGCGGGGCCGATACGAGTTCGGCGGTGCGCGAGCGTCGCAGGTTCCTGAGGAGCATCGACCGTCGCGTCAGGCAGATCAGCGCGGCCGCGGTCGTTTTCGTGGCCGTCATGTCCGTTCTTCTTGTGGTATTGTCCGCCGTCCCGACGGAGGTCGTCGACCCCCATCCGTCCTCCGGGCCCCCCGAGGGCTCCTTCGTGATAGACGACCGCACCTACATCGTGACCTCCGACGGCTTCTCGTCGCAGGGTTTCTCGCTGGGATTGGACGGCGAGGCCAGGGTGACCGTGTCCCTTTCGGATCCGTCACTTTCCGGGGACTCATACTATTGGGAGGTGCGCTGCGACACCGATTCCACCTCGTATTCGATCACAAAGGACACTCCGGTCCTGACTTGGATCGAGCGTCCGACCGGGACGTGGACGGTCACGGTCCATTTCGAGGGGGACGACGGGACGGAGGTGCGCACCGGCTCGTTCACGTACTACTCCGACAGCATCCAGCGCTACGTCTGGGAGCATCTGGGGAAGACGCTCTCCGTCAGCTACACTGTCCTTTTGGAGGATTATTTGTCGGCCTGCTCCGACGTCCCCGGCAGGGGGACGGACTCCCTGCAGGCCGCTTCGCGTTTCGTCGATGCCGCGCAGGTGTCCGACCTGGAAGGCAGGATCAGGGCGGCGTACTCCTCGGCGTTCGGCGGGGTGCCGAAATCCGCCGACTATGCGGCATGCCTGATGGAGTTCGTCTCCTCGTGCTTCGAGGAGCGCGAGGACTACGTCGTCCACGGGGCGTCCGTCTACTGGGCGTATCCGGTGCAGACCCTGTACTCCGGATCCGGGGACTCGGGTGACCTGGCTGTATTGGCTGCATCGCTGCTGGGTTCGGCTGGCATAGATGCGGGGCTGGCGAGGCTGCCGGGGCTCTGGGCGGTGGCCATGGACGTCTACGGTCCTTCCACGATCGTCGATCCTGGAGTGACGGCGCTGTCCGTCGACATCGGCGGGACCAGGTTCTGGGTCACGTCCGTCTCGCAGTACAAGGGCATCGGACTGGTTCCGGACTGCTACGGCTACGACGGGGGGTTCACCTACTACGGGGTCCCCGCGGGCCCGGGGTACGACGTCCTGCTGTGCCGAGAGAATCGATTAAATATCGAATCGCAATCGGTCATCCATGGCGTTCGGCATTTTCTCCTCCGGCGAGGAGTACAAGTTGGTCGTCCTCGTCAGGACGGACCTGGACATGGGCAAGGGGAAGATCGCGGCCCAGGTGGGCCACGCGTCCGTCGAATGCGCCCTCAGGGCCGAGAAGAAGGATAGGAAAGCCTTCGACTCCTGGATGGACTCCGGTCAGAAGAAGGTCGTTCTGAAGGTGCCGAACAAGGACGAGATGATCCGGTACATGTCCGAGGCCAGGAGCCGCGGGCTGTACGTCTGCATGATATGCGACGCCGGCCGCACCCAGGTGGATCCGGGGACGGCCACGTGCATCGGGATGGGTCCGGCCCCCTGTTCCGAGCTGGACAGGGTGACCGGCGATCTGAAGATGCTCCGATCGCACGACCCGGGTCAGCTCCCCGGTGACGATGTCGATCACGAAGCCGTGGATCCTCACGTCCGAAGGGAGGAGGGGGTGCTCTCTGAGCGCCCTGTACGTGGCGTGGACATCGTCCTCGTTGCTGTCGAAGCCGGCCAGCCAGTTGTCCAGGTCGGCCTCGTCCTCCAGCTGTTCTATCGTCTCTCTCGGGATCCCGCGCTCGGTCATGTGGCCGATCATGCTCTCGGCGCTGATCTTCTGCGCCCCGCAGTCGGTGTGGCCGACGATCATGATGTCCACCACTCCGAGTTCGTAGATGGCGACCAGCATGGACCTCATGGTCTCCCCGTACGGGTCGGTCATCCTGCCTCCGGCGTTCTTGATGAGGACGACGTCCCCATCCTCGAGGCCGAGGGCCGCCGGGAGAAGGTGCACAAGACGGGCGTCCATGCAGGATATCACGGCCGTCTTGAAGCGGGGGTACTTGGTCGCGGCGTACTCGCGGTACCCCTCGCTGTCGACGAACTCCCTGTTGCGCCTGATGATCTCGTCGATCAGAGCTCATCCCACCTGACCCTTGAATCGAGGACGGCGGGGTCGAGGGAGTCGAGGGCGTCCAGCAGGGCGGGCTTGAAGGTGCCCGGTCCGTTGCATTGGCTCTCGGCCAGCTCGGCGGCGACGTTGAACGCCGATATCGCCGATGCGACGGATTCCACCGTCGCCCCGCAGGCACCGGCGTAGCATCCGACGACGGACGACGCCATGCATCCCGTTCCGGAGACCTTTCCGAGGAGCTTCGAACCGTTGGACAGCCTCAGCGTCCTCTTCCCGTCGGAGACGTAGTCCACCTCCCCGGTGGCCGCGACGATGCACCTCATGCGCTCGGCGAGGCTCCTGGCCGACTCGGCCGCGTCCTTGGATCCGTGGGAGTCGACGCCTTTGACGTCCCCTCCGAGGCCGGAGAGGACGCCGATCTCGCCTGCGTTCCCCTTGATGACGGCGGGTCCGAAGCTCATGAGCCTCTCGGCGGTCACCGTACGGTATGGGGTCGCTCCGGCTCCGACCGGGTCGAGGATCACGGGGATCCCCTTCTCGGATGCGATCCTGGCGGCGGCCATCATGGATTCGACGGTCCTGCTGTTCAGCGTCCCGATGTTCAGGACGGTGGCCGATGCGATGGAGACCATCGCGGGGACATCCTCCGCGGCATCCGTCATCACGGGGGACCCTCCGGCGCAGATGCAGATGTTGGCGCAGTCGTTGACCGTGACGTAGTTCGTGATGTGGTGGACCAGGGGGACCTTGCCCCTGACCTCCGCCATGCAGACCGAAGGTGAGAATGTCATGTCCGGGTGAACGTCGGACTCGTTGATAAGAGGTGGCAATGGGGGAGGCGGGGCCGGCCCCCATCATCCTCATTCCAGATGCGGACTTCAGACGATTATCCACATAAAAAGTGTATTTTTATCAAAATTATCACTGTAAAAAAGTGTTTAATATCCATACTGGCTATCATCAATGTGGAGCGGAAGATAGAGCGGAGCCTGAAGGAGTGGAAGGACGACCCCCGGAGGAAACCACTGATCGTCACTGGCTGCAGACGGATCGGGAAGACCCATGCCGTGCGCGGGTTCCTGGAATCCAGCTATGACTCCTACATCGAGGTGGACCTCGAGAATGAGCCCGAGTCCCGTCGGATATTCGAAGGCTCCCTCGATGCGGGCACCATCGTTGACAAGCTCGTCATAGCCAGCGGGGTGAAGCTCACCCCCGGTAGGTCCGCCATATTCCTGGACGAGATCCAGGCCAGCCCCGGCGCGTTCTCCTGCCTGAAATGGCTGGCGGAAGACGGGAGGTTCGACGTTATCGCGACCGCTTCGTTTCTGGGAATGACGTTCCGGGACGATCCCCCGGCGAAGGGGGAGCACGTGCCGATCTCACCGCTCGGCTATGTGGATCTCCTGGCCATGCATCCGATGGATTTCGAGGAGTATCTGTGGGCCATGAAGGTCGACAAGCGGATCATCCTGCATGCCCGGGAGGCTATCAGGAACCGTACCCCAGTGGACGAGTTCTTCCACGGGATGCTGAGGGAGCATTTCCTGAGGTACCTGATCGTCGGCGGCATGCCCGAAGCGGTCGAAACGTACGCCCGGTCCAGGGACTACGTCGAGACGAAGAGGGTCCTGAAGGACATCCTGGGCACCGTCTGGGAGGATGCGGGCAGGTACTCGGAACGGAAGACGGACAGGAGGAAGATCCTCGCCTGCCTGGAATCCATGCCGTCCCAGCTGGCTTCTGGGAAGCGCAAGTTCCAGTTCAGGGACATAGAGGGGTCCGGAGGAGGGGAGCGCAGGTACGGATACGCGCTCGGATGGCTCGTGGAGACGGGGATTGCGTACATATCCTGGAACCTCGTCAGAGCGGAGTCCCCTCTGTCGGTCAACATGAAGACGTCGTCCTTCAGGATGTACGTGTTCGACACGGGATTGATGACAGTCCTGTCCGAGGATATCGATCCCGGGGCGGTCGTCAACGTCGATCCGTTCTCCGGCGAAGGCGTGGTGATGGAGGACGCGGTGGCGTCGGCTCTCGCGAAGAAGGGCTATCGTCTGTACCACTACGCGAAGGAGAACAGCACCCTGGACATCGGTTTCGTGATCGGGGGGAGCCAGATCGGACTGATCGACGTCGTATCGGGCAGGAACCGGAGGTCGAGGTCCCTCGACACCATGCTGGCCCGGGACGGGGGCGGATACGAGGGGTTCAGGATATGCGACGGGAACCTGAGCATCGATGGGAACGGGGCCGTCCGTCTGCCGATCTACGGCGTGTGCTTCCTCCCGGAGTTCGCGATCACGAACGTTCCAACGGTGGAGGAGGTCATGGGCGAGGTGAAGTACAAGGAGCCCGGGGATCGGTGACGGATGTCATGTGTCCATCCATCACGACCCGACCTTCTTCAGAACCGACTTCTCCAGCTCATCGGCGATGTCCTTCACCTTCCATGCCATGCACAGCGGGACGGATTCCACGTCCCCCTCCTTCGGAGGGTTCCTGGACAGGACGACCGCCTTCTCCGGGGAGTAGGCGTCGATGTAGTTCTTCAGGCTCGCCGCCCTGACCCTGCTCCCGGATTTCACCTCGACAGGGACGACGCACAGGCCGGTGGAGACCAGGAAGTCCACCTCGTACTTCCCCTTCCTCCAGTAGAACGGCTCCCTGCCGGTGGCGGAGATTATCTCGTTCAGGACGTAGTTCTCGGCGACGGCGCCGCGGTAGTCCGGGTCTACCCTGTCCTTCAGTCCGTCGTAGAGGAGCATCGGCAGCCTCGCACCGACCATCCTGGACATCAGCCCGCAGTCGCACACGTACAGTTTGAACCTCGAACCGTCGGCCGATCCGGCCAACGGCACCGAGGGTTCTGTGAAGATCACGCGATGGATCAGATTCGCGGATTCCAGCCACGATACGGCATCGTCGAGGTCCCTCGAACGTCCGGAGCCCCCCACTTCGCTGTAGAAGAACCTCCCGTTCTCCCTGGCGAGCTGTTCGGGGACCGATTTCCAGACCCTGTCGACCTTCACGACCATGTCCTCCGGGACGTGCTTCAGGAAGTCCGCGGCGTAGACGTTGAGTATGTCGTCCTGGACCTCGGCGACCTCCCGTTCGTCATGGGTGTCCACCCATGTCTGGACGGCTTCGGGCATCCCTCCGACGAACAGGTATCTCCTGTATTCTTGATCCAGCTCCTCCAGCAGGGCATCCGACACGTCCGGGTATCCGGCGTCGGCGGCGTCGTAGAGCATGGACCTGCCGTTGGCGACCAGCCATTCGTGGAAGTTCATGGGCCTCATGACGAGCCTGTCCACCTTGCCGACGGGATACGATGCCTTCTTCGCGAGAAGGACGCCGAGGAGGGACCCGGCGGCGATGATGTGGTACCCCCTCTTCTCCTCGCAGAAGTACTTCAGCGACGTTATGGCGTCCGGACAGGCCTGGATCTCGTCCAGTATGATGAGCGATGTCCCTTCCTTCAGCGCGATTCCGTACATGGACGAGAGGTCCTCGAGTATCCTTGAGGGGTCGAGGTCCTTCTCGAACACCAGCCTGGCGTTCGCCGTGCGCTCGAGGTTGACGTACAGGACGTTCTCGTAGTTCTCCTGCCCGAACTCCCGGATGAGGTAGGTCTTCCCGCACTGGCGGACGCCGGTTACCATCAGGGGCTTCCTCGACGGGTCGTCGCGCCATTTCCTCAGTTTCTCCATCGCCTCGCGCCACATGGTCTCGGGATTGGATTGGAAATATATGTAATATTTGGCAGAAAATTCCAGTATTTTTTGCCAAGAATTACACGATTGGGTTCATTTGATGTGTCTTCAACTGTATGCCAGCATCCAAATTACATTTTAATATCACATTCGATTGTGAACTATTCCGAACCGGTTCGAACCGGTTCGGCCGTTCCTCCGAACCGATCGCATCGGAAGGGGACGTGCCATCTGCTCCGACGGTTATTCCCCAAGTTCTCCAGCACCCTCTTGCCCTTCAGGGACGCTATCGTCCTCTTCACGGAGGATTCGCTCATGCCGGTCCCCTCCGCGATTTCGGAGACCTTCGCGTACCTGTCGGCGCGGATGAAATCCAGGACCTTCCGTTCATTCTCGTCGAGGATGGTGTCGGCGAGCCCCCGGTGCGTCCTGATGAGCACCCTGTCGGGTTCGTACGCGAACGGGATGGTCACCGTCACCGAACCTCCAGAGAATCTCACCGCATCGCATCCGTACCTTCTGATGATCGTCGGGATCCCCATCCCGCTCTCCTCCACGAATCCCGCTCTCTGGGCCAGTCTGTAGAGGGACTCGTTGATCGGGGCGCTCCGGCCCCCGTACAGGTCCTCCTCCGGAATTCCGCTCGGCGCGGGTCCGATCGAACGCACCTCGATGCGGTCGTCGAAGACGGAGATCTGCGGCGGGACCTCGGTGTACCAAGCGTTGTGCAGGCAGGCGTTGTACCACGCCTCTTTCAGACACTCGAAATCGAAGATGTCCTGATCGATGCGCCTCCCGCCGGAGAAGCCGACCTTGGTCTCCGTGCGCGCCCTCATGGCGTCGATGACGCGTTCCATGCCGACGAACATGCATCCGCCGCCGTAGTCGGTGGCTTCCGAGGGGGAGTCCGCCGTCTTTCCGAAGAACTCGACCAGACGCATCGGCACCTGGTTCTCGTCGGAGAGGATCCAGGCGTTGAGGTTGAACCTGCCCCGTTTCGTGAGGAGCGCCGCTTCCCGGAAGGAATCGAACCCGTTGTTCGCGTCGCGGTCGACGGATTCCGAGAGGATCCCGAGCATGCCGAACGAGAGGTCCTGCACCGGGGATTCCAGCTCCCTCATCGCATCGTACCTCCTGGACAGCACTATCCCGGCGACGGTCTCGGGGGATGCCGAGACGTCCGCGTCGCCGTGTCTGACGAAGTACGCGCCGGAGAACGAGTACGGGGTCTCGTAGCCCCTCACGCGGACGGACACGTACCTCTTCCCGTCGTCTGATTCCAGCACCTTGACGTCGGAGAGGATGCGGGGTTTGATGTCCGAGCGTATCCTGTTCCTGATCTTCTCCAGGGTGCGGTCCTCCATCTCCAGCCCGATGACCTCGCCGTCGTCCCTCACGCCGAGGTACAGCGTCCCTTCGTTGGACCTGTTCAGCATGGCCGTGAGGCTGAGGACCCCCTCCTTGAGCCCGCACATGCTCTCCTTGAATTCGACGGTCTCGCTCTCCCTGCCGATGTTCATCAGACAGTGAATCAATTGCGGATATTAATCGGTTTGCGAACCATTCCGAACTGGTTCGAACCGGTTCGCCCGATCGGTTCATCGCTCTTCCGGGATGCTCTCGACCCTGCATGCGAACTTCGCATCCGCCGGCATGTGCCCCTCGGAAGTCCTCCCCAGCGAATAGGAGCTCTGAGTGGTCTCGCACAGCAAGAACCCGTACCCGTCGACGGGTATCCTCACGCCGCTCCCGCTCAGATCGAGCGCCGACATGGCGTGGTCCGAGAACAGCACGAAGGCCACCCTGTACCCGCAGATCCCCATCAGGGTCCCGTAGAGGAACGTGGTGTCCTCGCAGTCGCCCCCGCCGTCCCAGAGCGTCTCCAGGGGGAACTTCCAGAACTCGTCGGAACCCCTGGACTCCAGGTCGGTTATGTACGGGACGTTCTGCACGAACTTGAGGACGAACTCGGCGAAGGTCCTCCTGTCCATCCCGTCGCCCATCTGTTTCAATTCCGAGGCTATCGCCTGAAGCGTCGGATCGTCCGCGGTGTGGAACGCCTCGATCTGGCCCTGGATGCCCTGGTTGAACCTCGCTATGTTGGGATACTCATGAAGGGAGGCGTAGATCCCGCTGTACGGGACGTCGGTCCCGATGCTGTACGTCCTCCCATCGAACTCCCAGGTCAGGGAGAACTCCCGATGGTCGTCCACGAGGAACTCCATCGTCCTGAGGCACCCGTCCTTCCTGAGCTCGGCCGTGTACGGTCCGGGCTCCAGGTTCGAGATCCCGATGATCGGTTCCCCGTCGCCGTCGCGGACGACGCATCCCTCGAATCCGAGGTCGTTGATCTCCGATCCCTTCTGCACCACCACGTAGTCCTGGGAGGATTTCGCGGCGATCTTGTCGGTGGGGGACAGGAGGACGAACGCGTGAGTCCTGGATGTGGATACCAGATCGCCGTTGACGTACCACCCTTCGAAACCGTCGCCTTCGGCGGTGAGAACCACGTCCTCTCCAATCCTCGTCCTTTCGATTCCGGAGACCGCGATCGGATATTCCGAGGTAACGGTCGGGGTGAACGTCGCGTCCGGTCTGACCTTGTACACGTCGGTGGTCTCCTGGACGATCCTGCCGTCCGAGGATTCGATCCTCAGGGGGACGATCAGGTCCCTGAGCCACATGCGGGCCCCGTCCTGGTCCTCCCACACCGTGAGGCGCTCCCCGTCGGAGGAGCGCTCGGTGGAGACGTACCTCTATCCGTCGGTGATCCTATCGATCCAGGTGGATTCGGTCGTCGTGTTCTTCCAGGACCCGTCGGTCCAGACGTAGGTGAGGTCCAGGGATTGCGTGAGGAGGACGGAACCGTCCTTCATCGTCCCGTACCAGGATTCGATGGTCCCCTTGACGGTCGACGGGGTACCCGTGCTGCCGTAGGTGCCGTCGACCTCCATGGTCCATTCGGTCCCGTACCGGGTGTCCTGTATCCATTTGGCGTAGAGGACGACGTGCCCCCTCAGGGACGGTACGATCCCGCCGATGGGATGGGTCAGGGCGGATTCGGTGCACCAGCCGGCGAACCACATGTCCCCCTTGACGGGGATCGGGAGCTCCAGGTAGGAGCCGGAGACGTAGGACGTCGGGGCGTCCGCGGGGAGCGTGCCGCCGTTGAGGCGGTAGCTTATCGAGTAGACCTCGGTGTCGGACACGGAGCCCCTGTCGGCGTCGTCGGCCGATGCGGCGGCCAGCAGGGATGCCGACACCAGGATCAGGGCGAGCATCGCCGTCGGGAGGGTTCCGCGTCTCATCGGGGACTCCAGGGCCTATAGGCATATAATCGATGCGGGGGAAAGCTCGGGTACTGGATGGTGAACGTACTCATGGGCCACATGTCCGGATGGATATCCGGACTCGATAGTGAAGTCACCGAAGGGTAGGCTGGCCCTCATCCGGAGACCGAGGGGGCAAGGCGGGAACTCGAACGAGGATGAATGTAGGTCGGTCGGGTCGAGTGTCTCCAACACAGAACTTGCGGGAACGGCCGTGGGGGAGGAGTCGGAATAGGGAAGAGGGGTCCCGGAACGGACGGGTTCGGGACCTTGTTTGTACGTTGTGACGATCGGGGGATCGTCCGACGGGATCTCATCTCTTCCTGGAGATGCACAGGACAGCCAGTTCGGCGATGATCGCCGCGATGACCGCGATGAGCAGGAGCGATCTTCCGTTATCCTGCAACCAGAGGCCTTTCCCCTCCACGACGGCGGCCGCCGCGACAGCTCCCGGGACATCGGAATCTGTAACAGCCCCCGAGACGTCGGAATCCGTGATGCTGGGGAATATCGGGATCGGAAGGGACGGATCGAAGGAGCCGCCCCTCGCTTTCCCGACCGTCAGGGTCCCGAGTCTGAGGTCCTCGTTCATGGAGTCCACTTTTACGAAGCTGTTCCCGTCGCCGACGAACACGTAGACCTCGTAGGTGCCCGCATCCTTCGGCTTCACCTGGGAGGGCGATCCCTCGACCGCATTCCCTTCGGCATCCTTGGTCTTCAGATATTGGATCGTGATCTCGTTCGTCGTCCCCGGATCCGACCACTTCAGCGATCCGTCCTTGACCCCCCTCCGCTTCCCGTCGGCGGTCCAGGAACAGTCGACTATGCCGTCATCCCAGCTCCACGAGGTCTCGAAGTCTCCGACGGTAGGATTCATCATCCCGATGGTCAGCGTTCCCACCCTCACCCCGAGGCCCGTGGTGCCGTTGAAGTTTGATCCCTCTCCGCCTTCCAGTTGGACGTACACGTCATAGATCCCGCGGTCCCTCGGCGGGTCCGTCATCTGCTCGCCGTCCTTCACGTAGACGACGGTCGGAAGGACGGGGTTCGTTGTAGGCGACTTCCATTCGGCGGTCGGCAGGTCTTTGGCATCCCCGTCATACCGGCACGATCCATCGTTGGAGCCGTCACCCTGGGAGATCGGATCGGGATACGTCAGGGTGACGTCGGAAATGTCGATGTCCTTCGGGCCGATCTTCCATTCGAGATCGACCGCCCTGTTGGTTCCGTCCGACCACACGGGGTAATCTCCCCCGAGAGCGACACTGGCCTTGTAGGTGCCAGCATTCGTTCCAACCGAATCGGTCGTCACGCATTGCGCATAGTCGTAGTCCCTGAAGTTCTGGTCCAGTCTCATCTCGGAGCCGGAATAGACGAGATCCGCGGGTGCATTGGCATCAGCGGTCGGCTTCTGCGGACCGACGTATGCCTTCACCGCGAGGCTGGCTACATTCCCGTTTCTTGCCTTGTAGCGAACCTCGTATATCCCCGCGTTTTCAACCGGCGTCTGACCGGCCTGACATTCCTGCCATCCTACATCATCCTTCTGTCCATTGACCACGAGCCTGTATTGCATCGATGCATCGGTTCCATTGAGGGATTTCTGTAGAGACGGATCCATATTCCCAGACACACCGCTCGGGGACGCCTGGCCAGTGTATCCTCCGTCTTTGGTGGAGAACCACAGCCATATGCTGGTATTTTTGATCGTGAATGTCGCCACATTCTTGCAACCCGATGATGTCACCTTGTATGAGTAATCGGTACTAATGCAATTGTATGTCTTATCACGGTACAATACGGCGTAATATTTACCATCAATCAGATCATTTTTATAACCTTTGTTGAGATAGATATCATCATCCTCCGTGATAGGGGAGACAATCCTTTCATAAGTGTAGGTTCCCGATTTCTTTATGTACGGTATTTTCCCACTCGGGGCTTCAACCGTTATCTGGATATACCCATCCTCGTTCAGTTCGACGTAAGCACCCTCCTCCTTTATGTCCCCTCCTGTATAGACTTGATGAAATGCTTGTGCTCCTGTCTTGCCCCATGATGCATCGGACCAGGATTCCTGTTTGACACCCACATCTGTCCCATCTTTGTACGAATAAGGCCCACTCGTCCCATCTTCATAAACGCACCAAATCGGTCCACCCGTATTCGTCGCCTCAACCGATTCTTCTACGGCAATGCAGAAGGCAATCATCAATGAAATCGACAGAATCAGTGCTGCAATGATGATCTTCGAAGGCTCGCGATCAGATTCCTGTGATGCGAATCTCGGCAATTGGGAGGGGCATCTCCGTTCTTCCTCCCCCCCCCCTTGTTATAGACTTTATCGCATATCATAAATGCATTCCTCCCAGGCACTCCAGATAACGGATATTTTCAATCCGCAACCCTTTCTGGTTCCGGGGTCTTTGATCTTCTTCGACCCCCTCGGATCGAGTGGACGCATCCTGTCTCGAACTATGCATCCGCGATATTTCATATCTTCGGACCATGCGATTCGGACGGTCGTCCGAACTCTTGACCCCGAACGTATCGATCAGGATGCGTCGGACGATCCCCAGACGGCGCGGTTCCCCGTATCACCGAGGCCGTCGGCAATGAGATCCTCAATACCCGAATCCGAACGCATAGAGTCGGGGTTCGCCTTCCGCCCCAGTCGGATCGTCGGTTGGTGGCCGGATCCCATCGGAAAGAGGAGAATGGATGCCGCCCGGTTGGGCCCGGGCGTAAAGGGGGCCGTGGCGGGCTCGTTCCCGCACGCGGTCCGTTCAAACAGGAGGCGTCAGTCTCTGGATCCCGATCTCGCGACGAGGGCGATCGCGGCCAGCAGCACAGCGATGCACCCGGCGACGACCGCGACCGTGTAGCCGGGCTTCTTCCCGGATGTCTCCGGATCTGCCGGGATGATCGGGTCCTCCGGCCCTTCCGGCACGGGGATGGGCACGGACTTCGACTCGAACGTCACGCCTATCTTCACCGAGATGGAGCCGTCCACATCCGTTAGGAAGGTGGCGAAGTCCTGCGTGTAGGTGAGGGCCTCCGGCGTCCCTATGCGCGTCCCGCCCATGTCGTACAGCGTGATGACCGGCTTTTTGCCGGAAGGCACATCCACGTTCACGGAAGGCGTGATCCTGTACTTCACCTGGGTCCTGGAACCGTCCGCGTGGAGCAGGTATCCCTCGCTTCTGAGGATGATCGTCCTCTCGGTTCCGGGCACCTCCTCCGTAGCGGATGCGTACCTCATGACCGTATCGATGATGGTCGTATCCCCCTCCTCCTGGGCGGGCGGGTCGACGATGTCGAACCTGATGTCCCCCGCGGGGGTGACGATGTCGGTCCCATCCTGTCCGGGTTCGATGGGGATCTGCCCTCCCTCCTCGGGGATCGTCGGCATGCCGGCGGACCTCATCCTGATCACCTGTTCGTACTTCCCGCTGGGTTCGTGGTTGTCGTCGCCCCCGTAATGCACGGTTACCGTCTGCAGGGTCCCGGAAGGGATGATACCGAGGGACGTATCGTATACGACGGTCGCGAGGTACGTGCCATCTCCGTTGTCCGCTATCGTGCAGGTCGTCGGGACTTCCCGACCGCCGTACATGACGACGACCTCGCCCTCCAGTGTCCCGATGGACTTCAAGGCGACCTCCATGGTCATGTGGTCGCCCTCGGTCACGGTGTCGTAGGAGAAGTCGGTTACATCCACGGACGCGTTCGAGACTTCCACGGTGACGGTCCTCTCGAACGGGATGTAGCTGCCCGAGTATCCCTTCCCGGTTTCGGCGGAGACGGTCACCTTGATCGTGTACGTCCCCACGGACTTCAGCAGGGATGCCAGATCCTCCGCGGAAATCTCTTCCTCCTGTTCGCCGTCCATCAGGGCGTACTCGACGGCGGCCAGGTCCTGTGACGTCCCGGAGGTTTTCATCCCCTTGGCAGTAGCGATCAGGGCGTGGTCTTCTCCGTCGTATTCGACGGACGACGCCATCCCATCCCCGGAATCCTCCAGGGCGGTCCCGTCGAGGGAGACGTCCGCCTCCATCTGCAGCTGCTTGACGGTGACGGTCGAGGATCCTGCGTCCGGGAACGAGTAGTCTCCGTAGCTCTTCGCGGTGTCATCCTTGTAGGACAGCTCGTAGTAGACGGGGACCGGGCCCTCCGAGAACTTCTTCTGGATGGTCCCGATCCCTCCGAAGGTGGATCCGTCGGCGCTGTAGGTCACCTGGATGTAATCCTTCTCATGGCCGGCATCCTGACCTATGAGGGTGTACTTCACTTCGAACTCCAGGGGTTGAAGCGTCCCGTCGTAGGTCCCCTCGTACGGTTCCGCGGACTGCGACAGGGTGAAGGGGGCGATGTCGACGGTCAGATCGGTGTTGTTCTTGGCGTCCGAACTGTCGTACTTGTTGTAGTTGTTCCCAGCTTCCGCGGTCCATTTCAATATGCCCGAGTCGCTGACGTGGATCGCGGTCCAGTCGAGCGTGGCCGTGTTTGAGCCATCCTTCTTCTCCACCGAGACGGACTTCGCCAGTGTGGTATTCCTCTGCGTCCAGGTGTAATCCAGCGTGATGCTGTTGCCCTGGATCGCCTCGACCTTGACCTTCAGAACTTGGGGTTGTCCCGTGTAATCCGACTTATAGTCTCTATTGACGACCGTGACCTTCAGATCCGCCTTGTCGATGGTGAATTTCCAGTTGGAATCGGTGAAGCCGTCCAACGCCTTGTAATTCGGTTGGTCATCCTCGCTGCAGCTCAGCTTGATCTGATACGTACCAGCATCGGAGACGAACTGGCTGGAATCCGGGGCGGTCGTGTCATCGGTCCTGTCGTATATCCATGTCAGGCCTCTGAGGGACGTGTCCCCGTTATTCAATTCGATGGATGCCACTCCGATGGCCTCACCGTCGTAGGTCTTCCCGTTCGGGACGGTGAATTCGAAATCGGAGGCTCTCAGTTCGGCCCTCTCTACGGTGAACATTCCGATCTCGCAAGGTGTCTCGGTGGACTCGATGTTCTTGTTGTCGGCCACGGTCACATAGATCTTGTAGGTCCCGGCATCCATCTGGGAGTGGCCATCTTTATCTGTCCATCCTGAGTCTCCGACCTTCCATGTCAGCCAGCTCGTGTCCTTGCCGGCGTAATACGTCTTGTATGGGTCCTTGAGCTCTATGGTCGCGGTGTGCGAGGTCCCGTAGTTGTAGACGTGCTTGGTCTCGTCGTCGAAGATGACGGCCAGATCGACGTCCCCGCCGGTGCCGAGGGCTTTCAGTTCGGCTTTCTTCACGGTGAATTGGCACCCCTTCACGGTCAGTCCTGCGTCGGAGGGGTTCTTGAAGTTCTTGCTGTTTCCGACATGGACGGTGATCGTATAGCTCCCGGCCTCCGTCTGAGTCGTCTGACCGTCGATCCTGCAGGCGAGCCAGCTGGACATGGTGCCCGCATCGGGCTGGGGCGTGGCGTACTTCTCCGTGTCGATGGAGACCGACGGGCTGTGCGTCTTCGTATCGAACGTCGCAGTGTAGTCGGATATGACGACATCGCTCTCTTCCAGAGCCTTCCGGTGGATGATGAACTTGTAGGTCCCGTTGTCATCCTTGTTCAACGCGACTGTCTTTGCACTGAAGTTCTTGCTGTCCGCGACCGTCACCGCAATCGCATACCCGTCCTCGTTCGCATCGATCTGGGTCGCTGCGCTCCCGACCGTCCATGACAGCCATTTTGTGACATCGTCCGGCTGGCCCGCTGCGTATTTCGTCGGATCCAATGTCACTGTGGCTGTCTGGCCCATGCCGTTGTACGTGCCCTCGCTCACGGTGACCTTGAAGTCGGCCGGGACGGGGTCCTTCTTGGTGATGACCAGGTTCCATCCCGTGTCCGTGATCTCCCCTCCCTTGAAGTTGTCCGTCTCGCCCACCGTCAGTTCGAACGGATAGCTCCCGGCGTTCCTCTTCTCATCGGCCGTGGTGAAGCGTATGCCGGTGGCCTCCGAGACCGCCTCGATGTCCGTCGACGTGAATCCTTTTAGCGTCGCTGTGATTCCTTCGGTCGTATGCAATCCTCCGTCGTACCCTACGGAGTTCCCCGTGATGGTGAAATCCCCGGATGTGAGCTGCCTTTTTTCTATGGTGAAACTCCATTTGGCGCTCGATCTCCAATCATCGATGGTCAGGTACCCGGCCTCGGGATTTTTGAAATTGGTGCTGTCGCTGACGTAGACCTTGACCTGATATGTTCCGGCGTTCGTCTGGGTGGTCTGATCGTCAATTCTGCAGGTCAGCCAGCTGGACATGGTGCCCGCATCGGGCTGGGGCGTGGTGTACTTCTTTGTGTCGATGGAGACGGTCGGGCTGTGGGGTTGGGCATCGTATTCGACGGGATCGTTCTTGGCAATCGTGACATCGTCATTCGCCAGGGTCTTCTTGTTGATGATGAATTTGTCATCCAATGCGACGGTGCCGTTCTTGAAGTTTTTACTGCCTTGGATGGTGACCTCGATCGCGTATCCGGATTCGTTGGCGTTCGTTTGCGTGGTTGAGCTCCCGACCGTCCAGGACAGCCATCCAGTATCGTCGGGCTGGTCGGGGTAATCGGATTTGAGGGTGATCGCCGGCTTCTGCCCCTCGCCGTTGTAGGTGTACGTAGTCTTCTTATCCATCTCGAAATCCGACTTCTCGGGTTCTTTCTGGGTGATGGACAGGTTCCAATCAGTGCTGGTGATGATCGTGCTGTTGAAGTAATCCGAGCCTTGGAAGCTCAAGGTCAGTTTCAATGGGTATTCGCCAACGTCAATCCTCTGTTCTGTCTTTTGGAATCCTATCGTAGTCGCTCCGGACACCGTCCCAGTATCGTTGGAGAAGCCCTTGAGAGTCGCCTTGGCCTTGGCGGTCTCCGTATGGTCCTCCCCGTTGTACGTTTCCGAGAATCCCGTCAGGGTGAAATCACTCGCGGTCAGGGTCTTTTTGGTTATTTTCCAGTTGTATTCGTATACGGTCGATGTCCCGTCGGACCAGCAACCACCGATCGGGGAGACAGTTACGGTATACGGATCATCTTTCGGATATGTCGCCTTGGAGGTCCCTCCGATCGTGACCCAGTTCGATTCCAACCCACTCGGCGTGAACGTCTGTTCTTTCCCGTTGTACTCGTACGTCGCAGTCGTCGTCTGTTTGGTCGGAGCGTCGGGCCCTACGTAAACCTTTGTTGTTCCGGGACTCACCTTCGTGGTCAGCGTTTCCTTGGTCCTCACTTTGACTATCCCGGGGTTCACTTCCGTCTGGCCATTGGAACAGTCGTACCATGTGGTGCCGTCGTAGCTGTACTGCATCGTGGTGTCTGTGTTCTTCAGGATGCCTTTCGAGGTCCCCGCCTCCATGGAGCAGGCCAGCGATGGATCTTTTCCATCTGATTTGGTTCCGGTGGTACTCTTAACAGATAATATGCAAGTATCACTGGTTACAATTTTGATCCATGTACTGCCGTTCTTAATTTCTTCAAGCGATACTTGGGCACTCCCGGAACTGAATTCATAGTCGAAAGTTCCATTTCCAGAATAGACTATGTAAAACGTCTGTGTCCCAGAAAATGTCCCAGTGAACTGATTCGAACTCCCCTTACTTACTGTTTTAATTATATTCGTTTTCGTTGAATAGAGGTCTACCTGATCTTTTTGTGTCGAAAAATTCACTATGTAGCTACCAGCATCTTCCTCTTCGGAGTCAAAAACTATAACGGTTATTGCGACCGCGAGTATCGTCATCAATATCAATGCGCCCAAGATCGGAGCTTTATTCCTGGTAGTGGTGCGGAGGGAGTCTCTCCCCCCCCCCCGACGAACTCATTTCCGTCCGTTCTCATGATTGCATCCCTCTCGGACCTTTCCCGGATCCAGGTGTATCGAGAGTGTCACGCCTCCGCACCGGAGAGCGACGCCCTCTTCTTCTCCAACCGGTCGTTCCGAATCCGGGAGCAAACGGTTGAACCATGGTCCGTCCGTGAGCATCCGTGTTATTTCATCCTTTCAATTATTCGCACCATGGGATTCGTAACAAAGTCCTCCCAATCTGTTTTCTCGTGTCGGCGCCACCTTGCACGTCCTCATAAATGTTTTAACGGCGTTTATCGTTGCACTGGGCATGGCTATGATCGACATAGAGTACCTGCACCCGGAAGAGGACCCGACGGACCCCACAATCAGGAGACGCACCAACGCGGTCATGAGCCAATACATCCACGACCTGATCTTCGAGATGCAGATGGCCGACATCTCCTGCGCGTTCAAGGAGACCGTGACGGAGGACGGCACGAGGGACGTGAGGATCAACGGCAGGACGATCCCGCAGATCATCGAGGGTCTGGAGATCCGTCTGCTAGAGGAGGACTCCTGCGACCTGGGGGCCCCGAGGCTGGTGAAGTTCGGCAGGCCCACACTGGATTGGAAGAGGGAGTGGGTGGAGGACGTGCCGGACACGATCATGAAGAACGCGATAGCGAAGGTCTTCGCGGACGAGAACAAGAATCGCATAGACGTCATCATCCGAGCGTCGTATCTACGCCGTGGACGTGTTCCACGCTCCATCGAGGATATCCTCGGTATGTCGCGGGCAGGATGGCCGTTCGCCTCCTTCCCGTATCGGCCGATCCAGTTCTCCTCGCCCGACTTGTCGTATTCTCGTATTCTCGCATCCCGGTGTGAAGGATATGGACGTTGGTCCGGGTTGATTGGTACAAAGATATGATATATCGACGACGTCTGGCATGTCGCAGGATATGGTGCGATGTTCCGGACCCGGTGACGGGTCGGAACGGTTCGCAGGAGAATCCACAGTTCGGGTTTTGCATGATCCGACTATGGGGTGCATATATGAATGTAATAACCAATATGCATAGGAGGGAGGGGGAGTTCCGTTTGACCCGCGACGGAATCTCTCTTCCGAGATTCGGAGAGGGCCTTGATTCTCCGAAGACATGTGTATTTGCCATCATGGTGGTCGCCGTTATGCTGGCGGTCGCCGCCGTGCCCATGGCGTCGGGAGAATCCGAGGGCACTTCCGACGGATGGGCGTGCAGGATCACCGTCGACGGGACCTCCATAAAGGCTACCTATTCGGAAGACGGGGCCCCCTTCGCAGAGATGGAACAGGTATACGGAATCACCGGGAATGCCGGTTCGTGGGGATACGGCGCTGACGGGTACGGGCCGTTCGGTTCGTTCTACGCCGCCTTCGACCCCGCCCAGAAGAACGAGATGGTCTGTCATCTGGATCCGTCCGATCTGACGAAGGCCGTGGACGGTACGGACATAACTGGCAAGGGCTACAACATAATGTGGTGCCTTGCGAAGGTCTACCTGTCGCTTTCGGACGGCGGGAAGACTATCACCTTGGCCAGCGACGACTCCTACGGAGGGGAGCTGGCGCCGGCCTTCACGGTCGGAGGGAACGACTACAATTACCTGGCCCTCGGGGTGTACGAGGCCACGTACGACGGTTCCAGGCTCGGATCCGTCAGCGGGAAGAATCCGCAGTCCGGTTTATTGGACAACCTCAGGACCCAGGCCAAGGCCAATGAGATGGCCGACGGGTCCCTCGCTCAGCTGTGGAACTTCCATCAGTGGCAGCTGTACAGGCTCTGTTCGCTCGCTGCGATGGAGAATTTCGATTCCCAGACTCAGGTGGGGTACGGCAACACCGATCTTGATAACTGGAAAATCGGCCCGTCTAAGACGGGTACGATGGACGGGAAGGGCCCGTACTACGGAACGGAGGGACGGGATAAAGACGGCGTCAAGCTGTTCATCGAGAACGCATGGGGGTCCATGAACGGTCTTGTCGATGATGCATGTGTCGTCGTCCGCGCACAGAGTGCGTCGCCAGGACTCTACATCGGTCAGAACGAGCATCCGACCTCGGACGCTCAGAATAAAGTGTTGGCAGCTCTCCCGAGGATAGCCGGTTTCGGGATATCCCCTTCGACGGATGCGACGGTCTGGGGTCTTCCGACGGCGACAACCGAGAATCACAGCGCCGATGCTCCAGATTACATCAATACCGAAGCAGACGGAGCTAGTCAGAATCTCGGGCTGATGGTGGGCGGAGGTTTTTACCGCGGAGATATGGCGGGCCTCTCGTATCTGTCTGCAGTCCAACTTGATGATAATTACACCATGGGATCGCGTCTGGTCTTCATGCTCGCCGAGGATACGGCCGCGGTGCATACCGTGACCTTCGATGCCACCGGCGGCAAGGGCGAATTCCCTCCCATGTACGTTCAGCAGGGGAAGCAGTTCTCGATGCCCGATGTCGCTCCGTCGAAGGGCGGGTATGCCTTCGTGGAGTGGTCCGACGGCATTTCGACATACGATCCCGGCCAGGAGGCGACGATGGGAAGGTCGGATGTCACCCTGACCGCGGTATGGAAACAGATGATGTCCGTCATCCCGGTCGACGGTCAGGACGACCCGATAGAGGTCGTCGTGGAAGAGAAGGCGGAATCCGGATCCGGGGATGGCGGGAAGTCCATCCTTCTGATCGCCATCGTGGTGGCGATCATCGCCGAACTGGCGGTCTTGGGTGTCTCGAAGAGGTGAACGACGGAGTCGGAGCTACCTTGTGACGCAGGGTCCCGGGCAACATTCAGGCGCACAGACGCGGTCCCGAGGTCCCTGAGCAGGGGACGCCGTACCTCATGGTACGGTCGCCATGTAACATGGTGCGATATGTGGTGTTCGGTGCATCGTGCGTAGAATTGAAACGGCATACCGCATCTCGGATCACAGAAGGTGGACGCGTCACAGATTCCGTTGCGATTAGGACCGTTGGCTCACCGCCATGGACTGGGCAGACGGGCCTGGGAGATGAATGACCATGTATGGAAATGACAGCAAATTCGCTAGAGGGGGGGGGGAAGAAGACAACCTCTTTGTGGGAAAGTGGATATTTCGGGGGCCCTTCTGGCGTTTGTTCTCGCAGTTATGGCGATGATGTCCGCCGTCGTCATCGCAGAGAGCACGGCCGTGGAGGTCGGTATCGATGCTGGCCCGTGGGATTGCGGGGCCCAGGGTTCCAATGTCCAGGCCAGGTATGATGCAGAGGAAGGGGTGCTGATAATCGAGGGCCAGGGGGAGATGATGGATTACATTGAGATCGTGGACGGGAAAGAAGTCAAGAAAGAACCAGGTTGGTCTTCCGAAGGAGTCAGTTTCTCGTCTATAATCATCAAGAATGGTGTGAGAGCCATCGGCAGCGGTGCCTTCCAGTGGTTGAGCGCGGAGCATTTGGATGTCACGATCCCGAACTCGGTGACATCCATCGGATATGGGGCTTTCGAGGATTGCCAAGGGATCACCAGTATGAAGATTCCGGGCTCAGTCCTTTCCATCGGGGACAGAGCATTCTGTGGATGTAGGTCGTTGCGGACGATAGAGCTCGCGAGCGGGACCGAGGTCATAGGAAGTGAAGCATTCTACTTGTGCATGGGATTAGAATCGATAGCGATACCCAGCTCGGTCACTTTCATAAAGGACAATACATTCAACTGTTGCAAGTCATTGAGCTCGATAACCATCCTCGGGAATGTTATTTCGATAGAGGAGGGCGCGTTCAAGTCCTGTAGTGCGTTGACCTCGATAGATATCCCGGATTCTGTTACATCGATCGGAGAGCAAGCTTTCTTCGGATCCGGATTGACTTCCATGTCCATTCCGAGCGGAGTCGCTTCGATAGAAGCGGGAACGTTCGCAGGCACCAAGTTGGTTTCCGTCGAGATTCCGGGCACGGTCAGAACCATCGGTGAAGGTGCGTTCGGGGGATGCGGTTCTCTGATATCCGCTACTATCCAGGACGGAGTAGTTTCAATCGGGGATAAGGCATTCTGGAAATCAAGCAAATTAGCATCGGTCAGAATCTCAGACACTGTCACTTCCATGGGTAGCAAAGTGTTCACGGGTTGTAAGTCATTGAATGAAGTCGCCTTCGGATCCGGATTGACGACGTTGGGGGAAGAATCGTTGGGGAAGAAGTTCTATGACCTGGACGGCGAATCCGAACTGGCCGAACCAGACGAATTGAGAGGTTCCACATTCAGGTTGAACGGCGCCGGAAAGCTGGTCAAGGTACCGAAGCATTCCGTCACGTACGATCCGAACCAGGGTGTGGGCGCAGTTCCGATACAACCGGATGTCGCGGAGGGGGATTCCTTCAGGGTGATGGATTACACCGGAAGCAAGGAGGGATTCATCTTCGGGGGATGGTCCTATGCCGGTACCGTATACGGGGCGGGCGATACGATCGTAATGCCCGATTCGGACATCACCCTGATCGCCGAATGGGTGAAGGACATTCCGAAATTCGAGGTGTCCTACGATTTGAACGGGGGATCTGGAACGGTCCCGGGGCTCGCGTATTATCATTCCGGAGACAGCATCACCGTTTGCGCGACGGACCCCTCCCGGTACTGGCATACCTTCAGGGGGTGGTCCTGCGACGATGCGATCTACCATGCAGGGGAAGAGGTCGTCGTCAATTCGGATATGAAGTTCGTGGCGGTGTGGGCGGAGGGCCCATTCCCCGTGCTCATTATCCCGGACGACGGACAGGATGTCTTCGAGACCGTTGTTCGCGATGATGCGGGGACAGGATCCGAGGGGAATGGGAAGACGATCGTCATCATAGCAATCGTCATCGCGATCATCGCCGAACTGGCGGTCCTGACCATCTCCAAGAAGGGCTGAGCCCCTTCTCTTCGAAACCGGTCCTCCGGGACCCCCTTACCCCCGGACGTCCCGTCCGGGCGGTCATTATAAGAACAGAACGTCCATCGGAAGCGCCATGTTCGAGATCATCAGGCGCGACGGACTCGCAAGGATAGGCAGGTTCACGGTCGGCGACAAGACTGTCGAGACCCCCGCCCTCCTGCCCGTGGTGAACCCCAAGATCTGCACAGTCCCTCCGAGGGAGCTGCACGACAGGTTCGGGTTCAACGCGCTCATCACCAATTCCTACATCATCCGCAACACCCCCGCCCTGAAGGAGAAGGCGCAGTCCGTCGGACTGCACGAGATGCTGGATTTCCCCGGCGTCATCATGACCGACTCCGGCACCTTCCAGAGCCACATGTACGGCGAGGTTGAGGTGACCAACGAGGAGATCGTCGAGTTCCAGAAGTCCATCGGCACCGACATCGGCACCGTCCTGGACGTCTTCACCGAGCCGGACTGGTCCTACGAGAAGACCAAGCGCTCCCTGGAGACCACGCTGGAGAGGACCGAGGAGGCCTGCTCCATCAAAGGGGGCATGATGATCAACGGCGTGGTGCAGGGATCCGTCTACCCCGATCTGAGGGAGTACAGCGCATCCGCCATGGCGTCCATGGACGTGGACGTCCATCCGATCGGAGGCGTCGTTCCCCTCATGGAGCAGTACCGCTACGCGGAGCTCGTGGACGTGGTGATGGCGTCCAAGAAGGGCCTGAACCCGTCCCGTCCGGTGCACCTGTTCGGCGCCGGTCATCCGATGATCCTCGCACTAGCCACCCTCATGGGATGCGACCTCTTCGATTCCGCCTCGTACGCCAAGTTCGCCAGGGACGACAGGATGATGTTCCTCGACGGGACCTTCAGGCTGCAGGACATGCAGACCCTGGACTGCGGGTGCCCCGCGTGCCAGGGGATGACCCTCCAGGGCCTCAGGAAGATGGACGCCAAGAAGCGCACCAAGCTGATCGCCGAGCACAACCTGTACCAGATAACGCAGGAGTTGGCATTGGTCAAGAGGTATCTCAGGGAGGGCAGGCTGTGGGAGCTGGCGGAGATCCGCTGCAGGGCCCACCCGGCCCTGCTGGACGGGCTCAGGAGGCTGAGGCAGTGGCAGGACCTCATGGAGCGCTACGACCCGATAAGCAGGGACGGGGCGGTGTTCTACACCGGCCCGGAATCCCGCTCCAGGCCCGCGTACCTCAGGTACGAGAGGAGATTGATGTCCCGCTACGTCCCGGCGACGAGGAGGGCGGCGGTGTTCCCGGAGACATCCGGGAAGCCGTACAGCAGGCCGTACGCGGAGGAGTTCGCGAAGGCCAGGCGCGCCGGTTACACGCCGGTGGTGATCTCCCCGTGGGGGCCGGTCCCGGCCGAATTGGATGAGATGTATCCGCTGGCGCAGTCCCTGTTCCCCGAGATGACGGACATGGAGACCGAGTCCGCCTCGGCCGACCTGGCCGAGGAGTTCCTGTCCACGGTGTTCGACGAGTGCGTGGAGTACGATGTCGTCCCCGATCCCGGCGATGCGCCGGATGCGGACGCCGACAGGATACGCGCGGAAGCCGTCGCAAGGTTCCAGTTCGGGATCGAGGCCGCCGCGGCGCTGTTCAGGGAGCCAGTGGAGTTGATTACGAGCAAGAAGACCGGCAAGATACGCAACGTCATCTCCGACGGGGAGCATGTGCTGTCCATGAGGGCCGGCGATGGCCTGTACACGCTGAGGATGGAGGGGGCGAAGAGGATCGCCTCCGCCGTCCCGGCGCCGTTCATGAGGGTCGCCGTGATGCAGGACGCCGTGCCGTTCGTCTCCGAGGGTAGGAACGCCTTCAGCCAGTTCGTGATCTCTTGCGATCCGGAGATCCGTCCGATGGAGGAGGTCATCGTGACCGATCCGGAGGATCGGCCGATAGCCACCGGGCGCGCGTTCCTCACCGAGTTCGAGATGAAGTCCATGAGGAAGGGCATGGCCGTCAAGGTCAGGTCCGGTTCGGACGACGAGTGAAAACTCCTTTCCCGGTCCAGGATGGCCGGGGCCACCTCAATCTTCACCTCTCTGAACCAGCTGTTTCAGGAACTCTTATTTAAGCCAGAATGCGGCAACGTTATAGTCGCAAAGGTTCGAACCTACGGATCATGGATCCTGAGACCGACAAGTCAGTATTCGATACGGTATTCTTCGATAATGGCGATTATTACGAGGGACAGGTCCTCGGCAGGGTCCCTCACGGCGAGGGTACCATGTATGTAACTACTCAGGGGGTACCGTCGGCAACCCGTTCAGTCGCCGACGTCCGATCGG